>NZ_CP022754.1:3423333-3786666 GCF_002257605.1 Parabacteroides sp. CT06
TAGTCCGATATCGGCGGCTACGGTAGCTTTATTAAGTATGTTGTCCGGATACAATATCTCCTTGATGAATATCTTGATGATCTCTGTTCCTTGTACCTTATTAGGTGTGTTAGTGGGAGCGATCTACTCTTTAAAGGTCGGTAAAGAGCTAGATCAAGATCCGGAATACTTAAAGCGGGTGGCGAACCATGAGTTTAGCACGGAACATTATGAGGCGAAAGGCGTTGAAAACCAAATGAAAGCGGCCTTATCGGTCTCTATATTTGTTCTCGCTACGATAGCGATCGTTATTTTTGGTTCTATGGAGTCCCTACGTCCGGTCTTTACCGTCGGCACGGAAAAGGTCTCGATGCAGATGTCACATATTATTGAGGTATTAATGTTGACAGCCTCCGCTTTCATCTTATTATTTACAAAAACAGATGGTATCAAGGCCGCACAGGGTTCCGTTTTTTCCGCAGGTATGCAAGCGGTGGTAGCGATCTTCGGTATCGCTTGGATGGGAGATACATTTATCGCCGGCAATATGACTGAATTAAAGGGATCTATCGAGCATATAGTTACACAGATGCCTTGGTTATTCGGGTTGGCCCTTTTCGTAATGTCCATTTTATTATTTAGCCAAGCGGCTACCATTCGTGCGTTATTGCCGCTAGGGATCGCATTGGGAATCTCACCCTATATGTTGATCGCTTTATTCCCCGCCGTAAACGGTTATTTCTTCATCCCAAACTACCCGACAGTCGTAGCCGCCATCAACTTCGATCGCACGGGCACGACCCGCATCGGTAAATACATCTTGAACCATTCTTTCATGATGCCGGGATTGATAGCGACCGGAGTTTCTGTAGGATTGGGGTTACTATTCATTCAATTCATATAATGAGAAAGCAAAAAATAGAGACGCAGCATACACGCTACGTCTCTACACCCCACACCATATATCCATATTATATTACTTCAACAATTTTTCCTGAATCAACTGCTTTAACTCCAGTTTTCCCATCGTGCCGATCATCATCTCACGGGGGCCGTCTAGCGGGCAAAACATCAAAGTGGGAATCGTTCGGATATTAAAGGCTGTCTCGAGTGCCTCCTCTTGATCCACATCCACCTTATAAATATAAATCTTCCCATCAAATTCTTTGGCAAACTCATCCAATATCGGGCTTAAGCGTTTGCAATAACCGCACCAAGGAGCGTGAAAATCTATGAGGCAAGGACGACTTCCTATATATTTCCAATCTTTGGGATTTGCCTCAAAATCACCGACATTGGCGATAAAACCATCTTTCGTTAAATCGATCACTACCATACTTCTCTATATTTTGATTTATAATATAACAAAGATAAGTATGAATAGGTTGCGGTATTTTTTATACTTTCGCGACATCGTTTTAACATACAGACAGAATGCTCACACTCGATAAAATTTATCAGGCATCATATGCCTTGAAGACAGTCATCAGACGCACTGATTTAATCAGCGCTCCCAATATCAATCCGGAATCCCATATTTTTCTAAAACCAGAGAACTTACAAGTAACCGGATCGTTTAAAGTGCGCGGCGCTTGTTTCAAGATCGCCCAGCTTACGGAAGAAGAGAAATCGCATGGCGTAGTGGCTTGCTCGGCGGGAAACCATGCCCAAGGTGTGGCATTAGCGGCTACCGCTCATGGTATCAAGTCCTTAATCTGCTTGCCCGATAACGCTCCTATCTCTAAAGTCGAGGCTACTAAATCTTATGGGGCAGATGTATGCCTTGTCGAAGGTGTTTACGATGACGCCTATAACAAGGCTTTACAATTGAAGGATGAGAAAGGATACACATTTATCCATCCGTTTGATGATGAGGATGTGATCGCCGGACAAGGGACCATCGGTCTGGAGTTATTGGAACAACTCCCGGAAGTAGAGGCTGTAATCATTCCGATCGGAGGGGGTGGGCTGATCTCCGGAGTCGCCTATGCCATCAAGAACTTGAACCCGGATATCAGAGTTTACGGAGTGCAAGCCAAAGGAGCGCCCAGCATGTTAAACTCTATCGAGCATGGGAAAATCGAACGCCTCGAAGGTGTACGTACCATAGCCGACGGTATCGCCGTAAAAGAACCGGGAATACATACTTTCGATCTTTGCCAGCAATATGTGGACGAGATCGTATCCGTGACAGACGATGAGATTTCCACCGCTATCCTCGCGTTGATCGAGCAACATAAATTAATCGCCGAAGGGGCGGGTGCCGTAGCCGTGGCCGCCGCCATGTTTAATAAAGTACCCATCAAAGGGAAAAAAGTAATCTGTTTGATTTCCGGCGGAAATATCGACGTGAATATCCTCTCCCGGGTAATCGGACGCGGTTTGCAGAAATCCGGCCGCTCTTGTTCCATGACGATCGAATTGGTAGACAAACCCGGACAATTACAGCATGTATCCGAAATCATCGCCTCTACCGGTGCCAACGTAGTATCCGTATACCACGAGCGTGTCAGCCATACGGCTGATATCAATGGCTGTTATCTGCGGTTGGAGATGGAAACAAGAAATCAACAGCAAATTAATGAGATCCGGCAATTACTCACCGTTTCGGGATATAAGATAGTGGAAGGATAAACAATTCGCCCCAAAGCATACAACTGATTGACAAACCATTACTGTGCCACTACTTTCCATAGGCGTGGCACAGCCGTGCCATCCCAGTGGCATAGCTGTGCCATCACGGTGGCATAAGCGTGCCCTAAAAATGGCACAAGCTAAATATTAATATATTGTCTTAATGTATTCACATACTCCTCCATCGCCAAGCGTCCTTTGTCTGTGATCCGGCAAACCGTTCGGGGCTTCTTCCCGGCAAACCCCTTCTCGATCTCGATATAACCAGCTTCATTAAGTTTGTCCAATTGGACGCTGAGATTTCCCGCCGTAGCGTTCGTCTTCTCCTTGATATAGACAAACTCCGCCTCCTCCACCGATAGCAAGATAGACATGATCGCCAACCGGAGTTGTGAGTGCAATAAAGGATCTAGTTCTTTAAACATTGTTTTTTAGCTTTATTATTAAGAATATGCCCGGGAATAATCATCATTACCACAAATGAAAGGCCAAAATACAAATACCACAAGACCGTGACAGGACCATGATTTATCAAACTCATCAGCATGTAGATAACTAAGACGAAAGCAACTACCGGAGAGTAAATCATCCATTTCTCCCGCAAGATAATGCCATTTATCGACACCCCCAACCCACAATATAATAACGATAAAGGAAGCATTAATATAAAATTGACGGATTGTTCATAAAGCACGCAAAACGCCGCGATCAAGACGAACGTAAGTCCAAACATACAGCCAAACACTTGCCATACACTGGAGATCGTCTTATCCGTATAAGTCACCACGGCCGGCTCGCAACCTCTTTGCTTATATGAAATAACCGGTCCGACAGCAAACATGAGCATCCATCCCCAAGACCAAATATAATTTTGCGTATACACTATCAAAGAGGATATCACGACCGATAAGAGCACGGTAAAATACCCCCAATAAAGCAACACATTGCCACTCCCTACTTTCATATTTCGCTTGCTGGAGTTGATCATCTGAGTGATAATATCCAGACTTTCTTTTTCTGATAATTTTCTATCTTCCATAACTGTATTTATTTTATCTTGTTCTTCATTCAATGTAAAAATGTAAATACGTATCCAAAGATAAGGCCATTGGTATTTCTGAGCAACCTTTCGGTTATTATTTTTCATTCAGGCGACTCCGTTCGGAACCGATCTCAATCTTACTCTTCCTTACTTTCTTTCCGCTATTGAAATTCCATGTCAACGCAACCTTAAAGACCCTTCCTGTAAATCCGTTTTCATAACGGGATGATGTTCGATAAACATCCAACGTACTGGCGTACTCATTGGCTTGGTTAAAGATATTATCGACTGAAACTGCCAACAATAGCTTATCATTCAATAGTTTCTTTCTCGCCATTACTCCAACCGTATGCCGGGGGGCAACCTCGCTATTACCGGAATATAGCCGGCTCGTTCCACTATACCGGGCCTCCACCGTAAAACCTGCCGGCAGCGTAAAGGTAGCGATCGCATTGGCAAACCCTAAATAATGAGACGAGAAAGAAGACAATTCCGTCATCCGGATATCCTGCCGTACGCCTATGAAATTCCCTGTCAAGTTACACCAAGTAAAGGGTTGATACGGCAAGCTGACCGCTACAAACCAATGGTTTTCCCGATCGTGATTTTCATACGTGATATAGGATACATCGGGATTCGCCACATCTTGTTTACAGAACTCCCGGATCAAGTCGTGGTGCAAGTTTCCTCCTACAGTCACCGTATAACGATAATTATAAACCAACGTTACACTGAAACGATTGATATAAGTAGGACGCAGATAAGGATTCCCGATCTGATAACTATAGTCCGAACTCTGTATACGATTCGGATTCAAGGTATAGAACGGAGGACGTTCGATATTACGAGCATATTGCCCTACCAGCATCCACCTCTTGATGGGATCGAACGCATAGGTCACGTTCAAGTTCGGAAAAAGATCCAGATAATCCCGACTAAAATCCTCACTTCTATCCGACGTCTTGGAATATTCCGCACGTACCCCCGCAACGAACGACCAGTTCTTGATCTCCGCAGAGAAAGAGGCGTAAGCTCCTACAATGTTTTCATTATATCTCAAGGTATATCCATATTCCTCATTAGGAATCCAACTCCCACTAGAGTTTAAACCCTCGTACAAGGAATAATCATCCATCAACGTATAGGTATATTTGGTCCCGATTTTCAAAGACATTTTTTCACGCAAATTCTTTTGGAAAGAAATATCGGTTGTCGCCATATCATAATCCGCCGCCGCATGACTCCGGTAAACCGTATCACGGCTCCAATTAGATTGTTCATAACGGATCGTATGGAGATTATCCCCGGTTGATCGCTTATTTACGAAATCGGCTATGACCTTAAATATCGAGCCTCGTTCATCCATTTTACGTAAGTAATTGACCGTAGCGGAAAACGTGTTATAATCATCCTTCTGTCGATAATTCCCCGTACTCTTCATAGGATAAGAGTTCTTTACTAAATCCGTTTGACTCCAAGATGTTCCGTCCGAAGCTTGATTGATATATTCGATCTCAGCTCCGACACTATTCAGCGAATCGATCTCGAAAATAGCCCCGACACGTCCATTCCCATATTTGGAATCCGTATCATACAAAGATTGAGACACAAACTTATTCCCAACCGTTCCGTATTCCCTGTTGGAGTTCATCTCTCCTTTATCCCGGGGAGTAAAAGTACCCGATACCGCTCCATTCAAGCTCCATTTCCCGACACGTGCATTTACGGACGCCGATGGAATATACCCTTGTAAAGATGGAGACAATGACGTACCTAAAGATACATATCCTTGCATACCGTTATCCGGACGTCGCCGCAATGAGATCTTGATCACTCCACCCTTAGTTGAGGCCTCATACTCAACTCCCGCGATCGGTATTACCTCAATCCTTTTTATATCCTCCGATTTCAAAGACCGCAAATAAGCCAGTAGCTCCTCTCCCGTTAAACGAATCTCACGGTCATCCACAAACACCTTCGCCCCTTGCGCCCCATTAATCGGGATCGTTCCATCCGAGAGCCACACACCCGGTGCCTGCGATAATAATTCCGTACCATCCTTTCCGGCAGATGGCATGACCGACATGATAAAGCGGTCCGCCTTCCGCTCTATATTCTTCGCTCGAACAACGACTTCCCTCAGAACATGGTTCGATAGATCTAGAATCAAGGAATCCCGCCGTTTTATCGGTAAGATCAGCTCTTTCCGTAAAGGCTCGTATCCGAGACATTGAACAACAAGCCTATACTTCCCAGCCTCCGCCTCCATGCTAAAATCGCCATCACTATTGGCCACGGCACCCCCTACCTGTTTTTCTCCCGATAAAAGCACAGCGGTCGCATATTCCACGGCATTTCCCTCCGCATCGGAAACATGGGCTTTATAAACCGTTTGTCCCGAGATCTTTTGAGCACTACCCCCGCCTATCGCCAAAATCCAAAGCGATAGCAATAAAAACCGTACCATGGCTCTATTGATTTACCGGATAATACAGTTTTAATTTGAAAGTCGCTTCCTCATCCTTCACCTCGCAACTTTTCAACGCATATCCTTCCGCAGGCCCTTTTCCTTCCAGCATATCCATTTGCCAATTCTCGTTCTCGTCATGGAATACGGACAGATCAAACTTTTCCCAATCCACGTTTTCCAGTCGGATCGTAACCTTTCCTTTCTCAGACTTCGCCATGCCATAAACAGGCTTGGTATCTTTCCCTGACTGAGCCATAACTAGGATATTCCCATGGTTACCACGTATATTTCCAATCTCTACAATAATAGTACGTGCCTCTATGTAACCACATACCAACATGAATAAAGATAATATGAATAAAACTCGTCTCATTTTAGTATCCTCCTCTTAATCATTATTACTGTTACTACAAACAAGTTTATTTTATAAACCATCCATGGATAAAAAAATGCAAAGGAGCTGCGCATCACTCTTTGCATATCACAAATATAGACAAGTTTATTTTATAAACCAAATAAAATTATAAAATATTCCAATAAAAATTTGACTCTGCAAAATACAGCCAAAATCCCCCACTAACCCTCCTAGAAAACACGTACATGCTTTCAAAACAACTATCTTAAGTTTGAAACAAAGCAACTTTTTCGCTATATTGCGCACATTTAGAATATATATGAACAGGACCAACATACAAATAACTAAAGATATGAACGAACGAATAATTGCTATACAAGCAGATATTACGACATTGGATGTAGACGCCATCGTAAATGCCGCGAACAATAGCTTATTGGGAGGTGGCGGCGTAGACGGTGCCATCCATTGGGCCGCCGGTCCGGAACTCCTTGACGAATGCCGGACTTTACAAGGATGCCCGACCGGAGAGGCGAAGATAACGAAAGGTTATCGATTGAAAGCCCGTCATGTCATACACACCGTCGGTCCTATCTACCGGAACGGACAACACGGAGAGCCGGAGCTACTGGAAAATTGTTATCGAAACTCCTTGCGATTGGCGAAAGAGAACAGACTGAGAACAATCGCTTTCCCATCAATAAGCACCGGCGTATATGGCTATCCTATCGAGGAGGCGGCACGGATAGCGATCCGCACGATCGATACCTTCCTAAAAGAGAATCCGGAAATCCAGCAAGTCACGATGTGCTGTTTTTCCGGATACGACAAATCGGTTTATACAAAAGCGCTGGAACAAATCACAACTCACGAGCCGTAATGTGGAAACACCCTTGCTTGCGTTCGTGCTTGATATAGCAACGATCCGCCCTGCGCAAATCACGAAGCACGGAGGCAAGCACCATTTTCAAGCGGTCCTTATCAATATTTAAGGTATCTTTCTCATCTATCTTAGTATAGCGTACCCATGATACATCGAACGTAGTTCCGTATTGGTGGGCAGAGTTGAGAGAAGAGTTCGTATTCCTTTTTCTCAATTTCTTGACATCGGCAACCGTACGGGTTACACTGGTTACCTTTATTTTATAGATGGAAGCATTCAAGTTTTTCAATGAGTCTTGGAAGTTTTTCCCGATATCCTCCAGCAGATTAGCGGCTTCCGGCACCAAATACGGAATAGAGTGCGTCAACTCCTCTATCTCGTAATAGTCATTCGTCTTGATCTCCACCATATCCCGGGAGGCGTGCTCCGCTCCTTCCCTCGAAGAGACAGGCTCTATGCCGATCTTCTTCGCAACGGACAAATGAACGTCATTCAAATCATTAAAATCGCGATTATAGCTTCCATTGTACCAAATCTTCTTCAATTCACCTCTTTTCTCCTTACAAGAAGAAAAAGCCGTCGCCGACACGATCACGACCAGCAACAACATCACATTAAACACTGTCTTCATCTTCATTACCTTCGTTTTACCTAACAAACATACGGAAAAATCCGAAATTACCCCTTAACTCCAATTAGTTTTTCTCTAAATGATAGACGGACGGCTGAAAGATGTGTTCCCGTGAAATAAAACTTCTCCCTTTGCATCAATGGATAAAGAATATTACTAATTTTGTAACTTGATTCGAATAATAAAAAATAGCACATCTTTTTGAAGCGTAATTTAATAAAAGGAATAGCGGATGATTGAAAGAATTTATATTCTTGAAAGCGTAGACCCGGTAATTTTCTACGGTGTGAATAACTCTAATATGCAATTGATCAAGACATTGTTTCCGAAATTGCGTATCGTTGCCCGTGGAAATGTGATGAAAGTGATTGGAGATGAGGATGAGTCCGAGCTTTTTCTCAAGAAAATCCGTGAGGTGGAAAAATACTGTGAGGAGTTTAACTCGCTCTCCGAAGACGTGATTCTGGATATTATAAAAGGGAAAGGCCCCACGGTCGTGAAGCAGGAGAACCTGATCATCCACGGCATGAATGGCAAGCCGATTACCGCACGTACCGAGAATCAACAGTTATTGGTAAAGGCTTTCGAGAACAACGATCTGGTTTTCGCCACGGGACCCGCCGGTTCGGGCAAAACATTCGTCGCTATCGCCCTAGCCGTAAAAGCATTAAAGAATAAGGAAGTACGGAAGATCATCTTAAGCCGCCCCGCCGTAGAAGCCGGAGAAAAACTGGGTTTCTTGCCGGGCGAGATGAAGGATAAGCTAGATCCCTATCTGCAACCGCTTTACGATGCCTTGCAGGATATGATTCCGGCGGCTAAGCTGAAGGAATATATGGAGAATAACGTGATACAGATCGCCCCGCTAGCGTTTATGCGCGGTCGTACCTTGAACGACGCCGTCATTATATTGGACGAGGCGCAAAACACGACGACGCATCAAATCAAGATGTTCTTGACCCGCTTGGGTATGAACGCCAAGATGATCGTCACCGGAGATGTCACACAGATAGACCTTCCGCCTTCTACCACGTCCGGATTGATACAGGCCATGCAAATATTGAAGGGCGTAAACGGGATCGGTAAGATCGAGTTCACCAAGAAAGATATTGTCCGGCATAAACTTGTCCAACGAATCGTAGAGGCTTATGATAAGTTCGATGATAAACGGAAGAAAGAGATCAAAGAGGCAAAAGAGAAGAAAACGAATATAGACAACAACTAAAAGTAAGAGTCATGAAGAAGGCATTAGTTAAGACAGACTTCAATTTCCCGCGACAAAAGAGCGTATACCATGGGAAAGTACGCGACGTGTACAACATCAATGACGAGGTATTGGTAATGGTCGCTACAGACCGTATTTCCGCTTTCGATGTTATCTTGCCGGAAGGTATTCCTTACAAGGGACAAATGTTAAACCAGATCGCCGCCAAGTTCCTTGACGCTACGACTGATATTTGCCCGAACTGGAAACTGGCTACTCCAGACCCGATGGTAACGGTTGGCGTTCAATGCCAAGGTTTCCCGGTTGAGATGATCGTACGCGGTTATCTGTGCGGAAGCGCATGGCGTGCTTATAAGAGCGGCGTACGTGAGATCTGCGGCGTGAAACTACCGGAGGGTATGCGTGAGAACCAACGTTTCCCCGAACCCATCATCACCCCGACCACAAAGGCTGAGATCGGAGAGCATGATCAAGATATCTCTAAAGAGGAGATTCTCGCTAAAGGTTTGGTCTCTAAAGAGGACTACGAGGTTCTTGAGAAATATACGATGGCCTTGTTTAAACGCGGTACCGAGATCGCTAAGGAACGTGGCTTGATCTTGGTTGACACGAAATATGAGTTCGGCCATCGTGACGGCAAGATCTATTTGATCGACGAGATCCATACTCCGGATTCCTCCCGTTATTTCTACTCAGAAGGATACGAGGATCGTTTCGCCAAGGGTGAACCGCAGAAGCAACTTTCCAAGGAGTTCGTTCGCGAATGGTTGATGGAAAATGGCTTCCAAGGTAAGTCCGGACAGAAAGTTCCTGAGATGACACCGGAGATCGTAGAAGGAATCAGCAACCGATATATCGAATTGTTCGAGCATATCACAGGGGAGACTTTCGTAAAAGGCGAGACTGACAACTTGCTGAACCGCATCGAGAAAAACGTTACCGAATATTTACAGAATAAATAAGATACCGCACATGACACAGTATGGTTCAGAGACAATACTTCCTTATAACAAAGAGGAACAAAAGGGCACGCAAGTCAAACGCATGTTCGACTCGATAGCCGAAACGTATGACCAACTCAACCATACTCTCTCATTTGGTATCGACAAGATATGGCGCAGGAAAGGGATCGCTTTCCTGCGTCCTTTCTCTCCTAAAACGATACTGGATATCGCTACCGGTACCGGAGACTTGGCTATCTCCATGTACAAAAAGCTGCGCCCCGACCATATCATCGGTGCCGACATCTCGTTAGGCATGATGGAAGTGGGACGGAAAAAAGTAGCTGCCGCCGGTTATTCGGAGCATATATCCTTCGAGCAACAGGACTGTACGGCCTTGACCTACGAGGAAAACTCGTTCGATGCCGTAACCGCCGCTTTCGGGGTTCGTAATTTTGAGAACATAGAGCAAGGTATCTCAGAGATGTACCGGGTGCTGAAACCCGGTGGGCATATCATGATCTTGGAACTTTCCACACCGGAACATTTTCCCATGAGACAACTCTACCAGATCTATTCAAAGACCGTCATCCCCTTTATCGGACGTCTACTCTCTAAAGAAAAAGCCGCATATAATTATTTGCCGGCTTCCATCAAGGTAGTTCCTCAGGGAAAGGTCATGACGGATTTACTCACCCGTCAAGGCTTCAAGCAGGCCCGTGTACGGACCTTTACCTTCGGGATCTGTTCATTATATACAGGATCTAAAGAATAAACAATAAAAAGGTTATGCAGAAATATGGCTTACTGGGATATCCCCTCGGACATTCGTTTTCTAAAACGTATTTCAACCAGAAGTTTGAGGCGGAGAAGATCGACGCTGAGTACTTGAATTTCGAGATTCCATCTATCAAGGAGATTAAGAACGTAATCAAAGAAAACCCTGAACTTAACGGTTTAAACGTGACCATTCCTTATAAGGAACAAGTAATCCCATATTTAGACGATTTGGATGACGATGCCCGTCAGATCGGAGCGGTAAATGTCATCAAGTTCACAAAAGGTCTTTTCGGCAAACTTAAACTGAAAGGATATAACTCGGATATTATCGGATTCAAGCAATCGATTGATCCTTTATTGAAAGAAACGCACCGGAAAGCGTTGATCCTTGGTACGGGAGGGGCGTCAAAGGCAGTCTTCCACGGACTGAAACAGCTAGGCGTTGGTGCCACGCTGGTTTCTCGCAAACCGAAAGAATTTTGTATCACGTACGATGAGATTACTCCGAAGACCATGGAGCAATATACGGTGATCGTAAACACGACTCCCTTAGGCATGTTCCCGAATATAGACTCATGTCCGGATATCCCGTACGATTTACTTACGCCGAATCATCTATTGTATGATTTACTTTACAATCCGGATGAGACCCTATTCATGAAGAAAGGAAAAGAAAAAGGCGCCGTCGTGAAAAATGGTCTGGAAATGCTTCTATTACAGGCTTTCGCCGCTTGGGAAATCTGGCAGAAATAGATCGAACGATATCTTTCCAACCACATGATTTGATGAAGCTAGCTTCGTGAGCCAATGAAGTTAGCTTCGTTAGTCAATGAAGTTAACTTCACAAGCGTATGAAGTTAACTTACTTCAACCAAGTCAATACATAGTCCGGTGTAACTTGATATGCCAACTCATATTCCCGGCATGCCTCGGTCCGGGTTTCTCGTCCCTTAAACGTCCCACTCGATAAATAAGGAAAAGGATTCACGTGAAGATGCTTTTGAAAGTCCACTCCTTCCTGCCCGATTATCTTGAACAAGGTTTCTTTGGCGCACCAATGGATTAATAGATGCTCGACCTCATGCTCCAGATCGATACCCGCCTCTTCCTCCGGATTCATAAAGCGACTTCGTATTTTCAAGATCCGGTCCGAACGATACTCGATATCGATCCCTGTCGGACGCTTATCCAAGATTACCGCCACATAATCTTTCGTATGAGATATACTTATATATAAAGGTACGCACGCGAGGAACGGGGCACCCGTAGAATGATAGTCAACCCTTGCCTCCTCTCCTAAAAGCTCTTTTAAAAGCACCCGGCTGGCGAAACGTTCCTGCCTCCGCTTCTCTGCCGATACCCGCTCCAAAAAAGAAGAATAGTCCGCTTTATGCTCAAGCATCCCCAAAAGCTCATCAGAGCTTTCTTCCATTTTCCAGACTCCATGCAGCGGCGAGAGTTGTTTATATAGCAAGGCCATATTATTCTTTCCAACTAAAAGTTTGTATAAGTTCTATGATATCTTCCCGGATATATTGGATAGCGGGAGCTAATGAATCCGCATTGGGTTTACAGTCAAAATACAAGGCCCCCCGGAAGAAATTCGATACACTATCTGTCAACAGGAATTGTATGGGAGAAGCCGATTCTCCATCCAGAAGAAACAACGAGCCATAAACGTTTGCGGCAGGGTTGGAATACGCTTTCTCCGATATCCGATTCTCCGACTTTATCAGGCGGGCGACGAAAGAGCGGCTTTCCGTTTCCACCGTCACCAAGGACGCGGGAGTAATTGGCAAATAGCTGCAATAAAGCTTAGCCTCTAACTCCGGATACGAGATATTCAAGCCCGTAACACCCTTCTTTTGATCCGGAACCTCTATGACCGCAGTCTGAGAGACATCAAAATTAAAAGGCAGGTAACTGAGATCAAGCGGTTTATACTGTGCCTTCGAAGGTTCAATACGAACATAGCCCCGTGGCTTCGGCGTATATTCCACACACGAAATACAGCATATCCCTAAAAACAGAGAACCTCCTATGACAGCAGCTATCCATTTCATAAACATTTACTTCGTATCTTTCCCATTCTCATCATTCCCTGTATCTTCAAGGATACGGTTAAATTTAACCTTTAATATCCTCCTGTTATCCACTTCCAGCACTTGGAAACGATATTCCTTAAAATCTATAATCTCCCTACGGCGTGGAAAATCCCCTTTTATCTCCAACAAAAGACCGGCCAAAGTTTCCACTTCTTCCGTCAATTTACCAAAATCTGAGGGATCGGCATCGATAACCCGGAAGAAATCCGTCAATAATATCTTTGCCTCAAAGATCAAGCTACCGTCTGCTAAACGGATGAATTGTTGCTCATCCTCATCATACTCATCGGAGATCTCTCCAACAATTTCCTCTAGGATATCTTCCATCGTCACGATACCGGAGGTACCGCCAAACTCATCGACCACGATCGCCATATGAATTTTATTGGTACGGAACTCTTCCAGCAAATCATCGATCTTCTTGGTTTCCGGCACGAAATAGGCCGGTCGGATCAAGCTCTGCCAACGGAATGTATCGGGCTTGTCAATATAGGGCAATAAGTCCTTGATATATAAGATACCTTTTATATTATCCTCAGTCTCGGAATATACCGGAATACGCGAATAGCCGGATTTGATAATAAAATCAACCACCTCACGGAAACTGATCTTGATCTCGATATCTTCCATATCCAGACGAGGAGTCATGATCTCATCAGCGGTCTTATTATAAAACTTGATAATCTCCGCCAGCATCTCCTTCTCCTCCGGGATCTCGGTAGAGGTTAGCTCTAACGCTTTAGAAAGCTCATCTACAGAGATATCATATTTCTTTTTCGCTAACGCTTTATTGATGACCGATGTGGAATTAACCAAGATTTTCGAGAATGGGCGGCAGAAGCGTTCCAAACCACTTAATACGGAGGCTGAAAAACGAACAAAACGCAAAGAATTCTTCTGTGCGTAAATCTTAGGCATGATCTCCCCAAAAAGTAAAAGCAAGAAAGTCAAGAGAATCGTCTCAAGCACAAAGCCTAGAAGAGGAGCGGCCGAGAAATTAATCCAAGCGTTAATCGCATAGGTACACAGCATAACGACCGCCACATTTACAAAATTATTAGCGATCAATATAGATGCCAATAGATACTCCGAACGTTCAAGGAGACGTTTGATAACAGGATCTGCCGGGCGATTCTCTTCCCCGATCTCATTTAGGTCACCCGGGGTTAGAGAAAAGAATGCCACTTCAGAGGCCGACACGAAGCCGGAAACAAACAGCAGTAAAAAAGCGAGGCTTAATGCGATCACAGGACCCGCTGTCAGCGCCTGCACCGTTACGTTTTCAAATAAGCCCCATAAATAATAGTCCGAGTCCAAGGGAAACAGTATTAGTTAAACAATATCAGAACGGGAGATCATCCGCGTCACTGGATTCTGAGAATGCGCTAGGCTGCGAGGCGGCTGGCTGTTGATAAGCGGTATTTGGCGCCGTGGTCGGTTGAGCCGGTTGTCCTTGTCCCACATTGGGCTGCATACTACCGCCTTGTGCAGTCGTATTTCCACCATCGGCCGGACGGGAACCCGTGCTGTAAAACTCGATACGATCCGCATGGATCTCCGTAACATATCGTTTCACGCCGCTTTGGTCATCATAATTACGAGTACGAATCTTGCCTTCCACATATACACCGGAACCTTTACGTACCCATTTTTCCACGAAAGGAACCAAATCCCGACGAACTACGATATTATGCCACTCCGTACGTTCCGGAACCACCGTTCCATTTGCCAACGTATACCCACGTTCCGAGGTTGCCAGCGGGAAATTAGCGACAGCGGCACCACTGTCAAAATAGCGAACGTCAGGATCTTTGCCTACGTTGCCGATCAATATAACCTTATTCAATGACATAATTCAAATTCTTAATAACCATACAAAGAAACACAAATTCAATCATTCTCACAAGTTTCCGTTTAATTTCTCTAAATAAATATGTATCAGCCGGGGAACGGCATACTTCTCAATATCCCGACAAGGCAGAGAGAGGTAATTCCCCAAGGATTCCGGAACCTGCTCTATCTCTATTTGATAGAAAGAAGCGTATAAAATTTGATGGGAGAGCGTATGCTTTACATTCGATAACCCTTGGGTGATACTCAATTTTCCAGCATCTCCCAATAGGTTACGGAAGGCTTGCGTCTCACACAAACCGGAAAAATCCATCGCATGATCCGTCTCGATCAATGGAAATTCATACAAACCGGTCCAGATATCCTTCCCCGTCCGTCTGTTCATCCAAGTTTGTTCTTTATATATAATGTATAGATAGTGGAAATAACGATCCCTTGTCTTCGTCTTATTTTGTTTCACCGGATAAGCTTGCACATTGCCGGAAGCGAACGCCACGCATTTATCTTTTAGCGGGCACACCCCGCAGTCCGGGTTTTGAGGAACACATTGCAAAGCACCCAATTCCATGATCGCCTGATTATGCGTCCCTGCGTTCTTAGGGTCCAAGATCATTCCGGCCAGTTCCGCAAATTGCTTTTTACCCTTCGTGGTGTCGATCGGCGTATCTACGGCAAACAAACGGGAAAGTACCCGGTACACATTTCCATCCACGACCGGACACGGTTGGTTCCAAGCAAAGGAGACGATCGCCGCCGCCGTATACTCCCCGATACCTTTCAAGGATAATACCTCTTTATAATTCTCCGGGAAAACCCCGTTAAACCGCTCCATGATAGATTTAGCCGCCGCATGTAAGTTACGAGCCCGGCTATAATACCCCAAGCCCTGCCAATATTTCAGCACCTCATCCTCTTCCGCCACCGCTAGAGATGCCACATCCGGGAAACGTTCGGTAAAACGCAAAAAATACTCCAATCCCTGTACAACCCGGGTTTGTTGCAATATAATCTCCGATATCCAGATGATATAAGGGTCTCTCGTTTCCCTCCAAGGAAGCTCTCTTTTATAGGTTTCATACCACTCAACCAATATCCGGCTGATTTCTAACTCACTTTCATACTGTAACATAACTGCTCCCTTTCTCACTTTTCAACATCATAACTATTTGATTACCGCAAACATACATATATATTACGAATCGAGAAGAATCTTTTTATTTAAAAATTGAAGCTCAATTCTTTTTCCACTTAAATAAAAAGCTATATATTTGCATTCCAAAAAATTAATAGGTCAAAATCAATTAATTAATTTATAGACATGACTAAAGCAGATATTGTTAGCGAGATTTCAAAAAGCACTGGTATCGACAAACAGACAGTGCTAGCAAGCGTTGAGTCCTTCATGGATATCGTAAAAAGTTCTTTAGCCCAAGGCGAAAACGTTTACTTGAGAGGTTTCGGAAGTTTCGTTATTAAGAAGAGAGCTCAAAAGACAGCTCGTAATATTTCAAAAAATACTACGATCATCATCCCGGAACACAACATTCCGTCATTCAAGCCGGCTAAGACTTTTATTGGTGAAGTTAAGTAATTAATTATTATACGTTTAATTTAAAATTTTAAAGCGATGCCTAGCGGAAAGAAAAGAAAAAGACATAAAATGTCTACGCACAAGCGCAAAAAGAGACTGAAGAAGAATAGACATAAGAAGAAATAAGTCTATCTAACGAACTCTAAAGAACAAACTTAATAAGTGACCTTTTAAGTTTGTTCTTTGCGTATTTTATAAGGTCTGATCTTAAAAACACATCTTAAGTGATTAGTGAATTAGTAGTTGATGTACAGCCCAAAGAGGTATCTATCGCCGTCTTGGAGGACAAGAGCCTTGTGGAGCTCCAAAAGGAGGCCCGCAACGTCTCGTTCGCTGTTGGTGATATCTATCTAGGTAAGGTTAAGAAACTGATGCCGGGCTTAAACGCTGCGTTCATTGATGTCGGTTACAAAAAGGATGCGTTTCTTCACTATTTGGACTTAGGTCCTAACTTCAACACCCAACAGAAATATTTAAAGCAATTGCTGAGCGATCCCAAAAAGGCGCCGGTACTGTCGAAAACTCAGATTCTACCGGAGATCGAAAAGAACGGGAGTATTAGCGACGTGCTGAAAGTAGGACAAGAGGTGTTGGTTCAAATTGCTAAAGAGCCTATCTCGACGAAAGGTCCCCGATTGACTTCCGAGCTTTCTTTTGCCGGAAGATATATCGTGCTGATACCGTTCGCCGATAAAGTATCTGTCTCCACCAAAATTAAATCAAGCGAGGAACGAGCCCGTTTGCGCCAGTTAATCCAAAGTATCAAACCGAAGAATTTCAGTGTTATCGTACGGACATCCTCGGAGGGCAAGCGTGTCGCAGAGCTTGATCATGAATTGAAGACATTGATGAAACGATGGGAAGATAATATCGTGAAGGTGCCTAAACTCAAAGCTCCGGCTATTATTTATGAGGAAACGGCACGTACCGTAGCTTTGCTTCGGGATATATTCAACCCCTCTTTCCAAAATATTTATGTAAATGACAAGGAGGTCTATAATAATGTCCGCGACTATGTAAGCTTGATCGCACCGGGACGGGAAGAAATCGTACAGTTATATACGGGAGAGCTTCCTATCTTCGACAACTTTGCGGTCACCAAGCAAATCAAGTCGCTATTCGGACGAACTGTCACTTACAAGAGTGGAGCTTACTTGATTATCGAGCACACGGAAGCTATGCACGTTATCGACGTGAACAGCGGGAACCGTTCCAAAGGCAGCGATGCCCAAGAGAAGACAGCTATCGACGTAAATATAGCCGCCGCCGATGAGATCGCCCGTCAGCTCCGCTTACGAGACATGGGAGGTATCATCGTCATAGACTTTATCGATATGGCAGAGGCTGCCAACCGGCAAAAGCTATTTGAACACATGACAAAGGCAATGGCAAATGACCGGGCTAAACACAATATCCTTCCTCTTAGTAAGTTTGGCTTGATGCAGATTACCCGTCAGCGGGTACGTCCGGCAATGGACGTGGATACGTCAGAAGACTGCCCATCCTGTTTCGGAACAGGAACGGTTAAGCCTTCCATCCTGTTTACCGACAGCCTGGAAGAAAAAATAGATTGCTTAGTAAACAAACATCACGTGAAGAAATTCACCCTGCATGTACATCCGTATGTCGCAGCGTATGTGAACAAGGGGTTGTTCCCCTTGAGCATGAAGTGGAAAATGAAGTACACACATGGTTTAAAAGTTATTCCCAATCAAAGTCTCGCCTTTCTTGAATACAAATTCTTTGATGCCGACAAGAATGAGCTTGACATGAAAGAAGAAAAGGAAATAATCAACAAATAACAAGAGAAGCCCCGGGCCTATTAAAACGGTTCCGGGGCTTTCTGTATTCTGCCAAACCGCCAAAATGTCACGATTCATGACACGTATTATTTATTTTCAAACCCAAACTTCTTTGGCACGGCATTTGTTGAATACTATGTGAATCCTTTAAACAAGGAGGATGACGGACGATGAATAATAACAATTAAAATATTTACAATCATGGGAAAGATTATTGGAATCGACTTAGGAACAACCAACTCTTGTGTTGCCGTATTGGAAGGTAACGAACCGGTTGTTATCGCGAACAGCGAAGGTAAAAGAACAACACCTTCAATCGTAGCTTTCGTAGAAGGCGGCGAGCGTAAGGTAGGTGATCCCGCAAAACGTCAGGCTATCACCAATCCTGAAAAGACTATATTCTCTATCAAACGTTTCATGGGTGAAACTTATGACCAAGTACAAAAGGAAATCAATCGCGTTCCTTATAAAGTAGTGCGTGGTGATAACAACACTCCTCGTGTAGATATCGAAGGACGTTTGTATACTCCGCAGGAAATCTCAGCGATGATCCTGCAGAAAATGAAAAAGACAGCTGAGGATTATTTGGGACAGGAAGTAACGGAAGCCGTTATCACAGTACCTGCTTACTTTAGTGACGCTCAACGTCAGGCTACGAAAGAGGCTGGTGAGATCGCAGGTTTAACCGTACGCCGTATCGTAAACGAACCGACTGCCGCTTCTTTAGCTTATGGTTTGGATAAGACGAACAAAGACATGAAGATCGCCGTATTCGACTTAGGTGGTGGTACATTCGATATCTCCATCCTTGAGTTAGGTGACGGCGTATTCGAGGTAAAATCAACAAACGGTGATACTCACCTAGGTGGTGATGACTTCGACCACGTAATCATCGACTGGTTGGCTGAAGAATTCGAACGAGAGGAAGGCGTAGACTTACGTAAAGACCCGATGGCTTTACAACGTTTAAAAGAAGCTGCCGAGAAAGCGAAGATCGAGTTGTCAAGTACGACTAGCACGGAGATCAACTTGCCGTATATCATGCCGGTAAACGGTATTCCAAAGCACTTGGTTAAGACTTTGACTCGTGCTAAATTCGAACAATTGGCTGACGGTCTGATCCAAGCATGTATCGAACCGTGCCGTCAATCCTTGAAAGACGCAGGTTTATCAACTTCTGATATCGACGAAGTGATCTTGGTAGGTGGTTCTACTCGTATCCCGGCTGTACAGGCTATCGTTGAGAAATTCTTCGGTAAAGCTCCGTCTAAGGGCGTTAACCCGGATGAAGTAGTAGCCGTAGGCGCAGCGATCCAAGGTGGTGTATTGACAGGTGAGGTTAAAGACGTATTGCTGTTGGATGTTACTCCGCTGTCTTTAGGTATTGAGACAATGGGTGGTGTAATGACTAAATTGATCGAGTCTAACACGACCATCCCGACCAAGAAGTCCGAGACATTTACGACTGCCGTAGACAATCAGCCTTCTGTTGAGATCCACATCTTGCAAGGTGAGCGTTCTTTGGCTAAAGACAACAAGTCTATCGGCCGTTTCCACCTAGATGGAATACCTGCCGCACAACGTGGTGTCCCTCAGATCGAGGTTACATTCGATATCGACGCCAATGGTATCTTGAACGTATCCGCCAAGGATAAAGGAACCGGTAAAGTACAAAGTATCCGTATCGAGGCTTCCAGCGGTTTGAGCGATGATGAGGTTAAGCGTATGAAAGAAGAGGCTGCCGCAAACGCAGAGGCCGATAAGAAAGAGAAAGAGCGTATCGATAAATTGAATCAAGCGGATAGCATGATCTTCCAGACCGAGAAACAATTGAAAGATCTTGGCGACAAGCTTCCGGCAGACAAGAAAGCTCCGATCGAAGGTGCCTTGAACAAATTGAAAGAAGCTCATAAGGCTCAGGATATCGCAGGTATCGATGCTGCTATGGCAGAATTGAACAGCGTATTCCAAGCAGCTAGCCAAGAAATGTACAACGCTCAAGGCGGCCCGCAAGCAGATCCTAACTTCGGTGGTCAACAAGCTGGCGGTAACGCAGGTAGCAGCAACAACAGCAAAGACGGTAACGTTACGGACGTTGACTTTGAGGAAGTAAAATAAAAAGAAGCGGTTTTAATCGCTCCTTTACTCCACATAAGATAGAAAAACGGCTATCGGGTCCTTCGGGATCTGATAGCCGTTTTTTATTTTAGCCCTATATATTCAATAAAAAAAGCCATTGATATCCAATAATTATTAATAAGTTTGCACTCGCATAAAAACACTCATTTTAAATTACGATTAAGGGCAACGTACTAATTTTCGACTTATGCTAGCGATATCTATACAGAAATATTACATATTTGTTCTACTTTTTCTGCTAGCCATTCTACAGTCCTCTTGTCAACAGTCGGGAAATAAATATCGTATATTAGTAGTGCATTCCTATGAAAGCGATTATGTAGCTTATAAAGACTGCGATCGGTTGATCCGGGAATCCCTCGAGAAAAAGGGGATTAATCCGTCGATCCAAACATTCTATTTGAACTGCGAGCAATATGCGGCACCCGCCGAAGAAAAACGGATGTACCTGTATCTAGATTCGATCTCTACTTGGAAACCCGATCTGATATTGGTCTACGAGGATCAAGCGACTTACACGTTAATGCAATGCCATCATCCGCTAATCTCTACAGTCCCCATTGTATTTGGCGGCGTAAATTTCCCCAATAAGGCACTATTAGCGCAATATTCGAATGTTTCCGGATTCTGGGACGAGCCCGACTACGTCACGAACATCCGCTTGATAGAACATCTGTTGGGCAAGTCTACGATTTATATGTTGCACGATAGTACGTATATAGATAGGCACATTAAGGCTACGTTACATGAGCAATGTGCTCAAGCAGACATTCGGGTCGATAATAATCGCATCATGTATATACCGGTAGAGATCGCTACTTTGGACAGGGTCAATCAAAGCTTAAAACGACCGGATAGTACGACCGTCAACGTCGTGCCCGTACAAGGAGACAAGCTATCAGCTGTTTCTTGGTACATGAGTAAACACGTCCCTTACATCTACTATCTACAGGCCAAACGGGATTACCGGGTATTGAACACCAGCCGTTTTTCCAGTAAACCCTCTTTTACGGCGATCAACGAGGATCTAGGATATTCGAATAAACTTGTAGGTGGCTATATCACCTCCTTGGAAACCCAAATAGAAGAATCTACCGATAGAGCCGCGGAAATATTAAAAGGCTCCCCTAGCGAATCATTCCCACAGATAACAAAGAGCAAGAAGAATTATGTATTTGATTTCAATGAAGTCAAATATTGGAATATCGATAAAAGGCTTCTTCCGAAGGATGCTATACTTTTGAACTTTCCTTTTAAGGACCAATATCCAAGATTATTCTGGAGCTTGATAATCGTAGTCAGCACGATGTGCTGCTTTGTCTTCAGTAGCTTCATCATCATGTATACCCAAGAATCCAAGGCAAAACGACAAGCGCAAAAAGCCCTATTACATGAAAAGGAATCATTAGCGGAAGCCTTGGAGAAAGCCAATGAGTCCGACCGGATGAAATCCGTATTCTTGGCTAACATGAGTCATGAGATACGTACCCCTCTAAATGCGATCATCGGCTTTTCAAGCCTAATCGCCGAACTGGATCTGACAGCGGAAGAGAAGGAGCAATACGCTAATATCATCACGACCAATAACGAGTTATTACTAAAGTTAGTCAATGACATATTGGATTTGGCAAGGATTGAATCCGGAGGTATCGTCTTTCATAAAGAATCCTGCAATTTAACGGATTTAGTGAAAACCCTTTATAAACAACATCTTTCCGATGTCCCCGAAGGTATCGAATTCAAGAAGAAATGCCCCGATACGCCGATCTGCTTATATTCGGATAAGGAGCGACTTTACCAAGCGCTCGAGAACATACTGAAAAATGCTATAAAATTTACTTCCGCAGGCTTTATAGAGATCGGTTACGAGTATTCCACCAATGCACAAGACGTCCGACTTTATGTGCAGGATACAGGCATCGGGATCTCTCCCGAGGACCAAGAAGCGATATTCGAGCGTTTCAAGAAGCTGGATGATTTCGTGCAAGGGACAGGTCTTGGATTATCGATCTGCCAAGCTATCGTAAAACAATTAAACGGGCGTATCTTGCTCAAGTCCGAAAAGAATAAGGGGTGCCGCATCTCCTTGGTTTTCGAATTATAAACCAACCTCAGAAGCCAAGAAAATAGACATTTGTCTCTTTGATATCCAATTACTTTTTATACATTTGTACCTATTATATTGAAGCTATACACATGGCGAACACTTCTTATCGTTATCTTTTTTTATTGTTGCTTCCATTATTTCTATTGGTCGCAAATTCTTGCGAACGCTCAACCACGGAAAAGCGTATCTTGATAGTCCAATCTTATGAGCCGGACTTTCAAGCCTATAAAGATATAGAAGAGGCTTTTAAAAAAGGATTCCAGAAGGAAGGCATTCCTGCTAGTATCTTCACGTTCTATCTTAATTGCGAAGCTTATCAATCGCTAGAAGAGAAACAAAGAATATATACGGAACTCAATACGTTATCTTTATGGAAGCCTGATATCATAATCGTAAACGATGATCAAGCGACCTATTCCTTATTGGCTTGCGAACATCCTTTATTAGATAGCGTACCTATCGTTTTTACCGGAGTCAACTACCCAAACATACCCTTAATTCAAAAGTATCCTAACGTATCCGGATTTTGGGATAAGCCGGACTATCGGAAAAACGTCGAACTTATCGAGCGAATCATGGGAAAATGCGTAATTGTACGTGTCTCTGATAGTACAGCTCTTGACAAAAAGATCCTGAAAGATATGGATGAGCAAATAAAAGGGCTATGCTCCAAGGCTAGACCCGATTACCTTAAATATCCCCAGTATTCATCCCCATCCGATAAAAAGAGATCCTCTTCTTTAGTGCGGTTCCCAAAAGTACCGTTCGATTCCCTTTATATACAAACCATTCAACCCCGCACCAGTTCCAACTTGATCTGGGGGTTAGGTACAAGTACTTACAACAAGGCCTACCTTGCTACCAAAAGAGATTATACCTCGATAGCCTTAGGTAGGTTCTGCTCATTTCCCAGCTTCTCGGCGATCAACGAATCCGTAGGATATGACGGAGACTTCATCGGAGGATATATGACCCCGGTAGAGAGCCAAACCCAAGAAGCCTTACGACGAGCTGCCAGCATACTCAAGGGCACACCGGCCAATAGCTTCCCACAAATAACGGAAAGCGCCAAAAACTATCTGTTCGATTACCCGACTTTAAATAAATGGGGTATCGATTGGAAAGAACTGCCTCAAAACAGCATCTTCTTGAATATGCCCTTTGTGGTTCGTTATCAAACATATATTATTCTATGCGGGATTCTTCTAACCCTATTTATCCTATGGACGCTTTTCTATCAAAGAGTACAATACCGTCGCGAAGCCTCTCACAAGAAACAGGCTCAAGAAAGTTTACGGAAAGAGAAAGAATTCCTCTCGTTGGCTTTAGAGAGCGGTGATATTTTCGCATTCCGATACAGCAACGGCGTATTCGAGTTCGACCATGATTTCTATAAGTCGTTGGATATGCCGATAAAGCCGATCACCTCCACGCAATTCCAAGAGTCTATCCACCCTGAAGACCGGGAAGATTTCATCCAACATAAGCACCTGCTTGATACAGGATTCCCTTCCCGTAAGATCACCCGCCGCCGATATAATTTCAACGGCAAAGGGCATATATGGTGGGAATTCAGATATGCGCAAGCGAAGAATGGACAAGACTCCACCCGCAATAATGTCGGAGTAAACGGGCTCTGCTTAAATATCCAACAAAGTAAGGAAGTAGAGGAATATCTTATCAAAGCCCGTATAAGGGCCGAGGAAGCGGACCAAATGAAATCAGCGTTCCTCGCCAATATGAGCCATGAGATACGTACCCCGCTTAACGCCATCGTTGGATTTTCGGAACTGCTAACAAGCGATATGGAAATAAGCCCGAACGAGAGGGATGAGTTCATGCAAGTTATCAGTAAGAACAGCGACCTCTTATTGAAATTGATCAATGACATTCTCGATCTATCCCGCATCGAGTCCGGTAAGATGTCGTTTACCCTCACGAATTGTGACTTAAACGAATTACTATCCCATATCTACCGCACCCATCAATTGTTGATGCCCCAAGGCGTAGCGCTTAAAATACAACTGCCGGTCCTCCCGGCCATTATCCAAGCGGACCTACATCGATTAACCCAAGTGATTACCAACCTTATAAACAACGCCGCAAAATTCACGACGCAAGGATACATCTTGATTAAATACGATTATACGCAAGATAAACGTTGGATCCAGATCTCCGTGACCGATACGGGCAAAGGCATTCCCGCAGATAAGCAAGCCCAAGTATTCGAACGGTTCAACAAACTGGACGAGTTTGCGCAAGGGACAGGCCTCGGACTGGCGATCTGCCAAATTATCATCGAGCACTTCGGAGGATATATCACCCTAGAATCCAAAGAAGGGGAAGGTAGCACATTCATCGTGACCCTTCCCTACACTCCCGGATTATCGGTATAAGATTATTTTTTCTTGAAACGCAAGAACGGCAATACAATAAATAAAGGTATGCAACAGATCATTACCCAGATAAAGAAATGTTGGTAACCGATCTGCTCCTGTATCCATCCCGATGCCATTCCCGGTAGCATCATACCTAACGCCATGAAACCGGTACTGATCGCATAATGCGAAGTCTTATATTCCCCCTCGGCGAAAAGCATCAGATACATCGTATAAGCCGTAAAGCCAAACCCGTAGCCGAATTGCTCGACAGCGACACAAGCGTTTACGACAACAATACTCTCCGGCATCGTATAGGCCATATACAAATAGACCAGATTCGGCAAGGAGATAGCCAATGCCATAGGCCATAACCAAGTCTTCAAGCCACTCCGGGATATAGCCAGGCCTCCTAAAACCCCTCCGAGCAATAAGGAGATCACTCCCACCGTACCATAAGCGAACCCGACCTCACCGGTACTGAGCGCCAGCCCGCCAACTTCCCGCCCATCCAGCAGGAAAGGAGAAGCCAACTTTACCAATTGGGATTCCCCCAAACGATACGTCAGCATAAAAAGCAAAGCCGGGACAATCCCTTTCTTGTTGAAAAAACTCACGAAAGTATTGCCAAACTCCACCAAGATGGTATGAGGGGTGATATTCGTACGTTGCGCGTCACTCGCCGGACGGGGTAAGATATACTTATGCCACAAGGCCAAGGCGATAAAGGTACCGGCCAATACGAAAAACACCAGGCTCCAAGCAAAGGAAATCCGCCCGGTACTCTCCTCCAAAAGTCCCGCCAGCATAACCAGCAGACCTTGTCCGGTTAGCATCGCCACCCTGTAGAACGTATTTCGGATACCGATGAAGAACGCCTGTTGCTCCTCCGTCAAGCCCAGCATATAGAACCCATCTGCGGCGATATCGTGCGTAGCGGAACTAAACGCCATCAACCAAAAGAAAGCCAAGGTAAACCGCAGAAAGAAATCCCCGGGAAGGACGAACGCCACACCTGCCATTCCACCACCAATCAATAACTGCATGCCATAAATCCACCAACGCTTCGTTTTTATCAAGTCTACGAACGGGCTCCAGATGGGCTTGATCACCCAAGGAAAATAAAGCCAACTGGTAAACAAGGCGATATCCGTATTCGAGACGCCCAAACGTTTATACATGATCACAGAAAGCGTCATGACTACCACGTAGGGCAAGCCTTCGGCGAAATAAAGAGACGGGATCCAAGCCCAAGGACTACGTTTTTCCATAATCAGCAGGAATCAGATGATTAGAAGTCAATACTAAATCCATCCGCATCCTTCCACGCCGGGAACTTAGCCCGGAACTCATCCAGCTCGCTCTTCTTCAAGGTACATGTCCGGGTGATTTCCTCCCGTTTTCCGGCATCAGCCAATTTCTTTCCTTTTGCGTTATAAATCATGGAATCCCCTCTGAAAAGAAAACCTTTCCCATCTACCCCCACACGGTTCACGCCACAGACATAAGCCATGTTCTCAATGGCACGGGCATGCAGCAATGCCTTCCACGCCTTCTTCCGGGCCTCGGGCCAATTGGCCACATAAATCAAAAGATCATATTCGTTATTTACGTTGCGGCTCCAAACCGGGAAACGCAGGTCATAACAAACCTGCAAACAGATATTCCAGCCTTTATAGGGCACGATCAGCCGTTTGTCGCCCGCCGAGAAATGCTTGTCCTCTTCCGCCATACGGAACAAATGACGCTTATCGTAATAATACTCCTCTCCTTCCGGAGTGATGAAAAAAGCCCGGTTGTAGAACTTTCCGTTATCTTTCGCGATAAAACTCCCGGCCACGGCCAGTTTATATTTCTTAGCCCATTCCTTTATAGTCGGTACGGTCTGGCTCTCCATCGTATCGGCTTGTTTCTCCACGTCCATGGAAAATCCCGTGGTAAACGTCTCCGGCAATACGGCTAAATCGGTTCTTCCACTAACACGGCGCAACAGTTCGCCGTAATAACCCAAGTTCTCTTCACGGTCTTCCCAAATGATATGGGATTGTATCATGCTGATACGTAAGTCTTCAGTCATAGAATAAAGATATTAAGGTAATAAAAAGACATATTGTGACAAGGAAACAGTTTCATGGTGAAGAAACAGTAGTTTCTTCATAGCAAAACTTTTGTTTCTCTTAGGGAAAACTTTTGTTTTCTTTAACAAATCTAAGTGATTGATTTTATCTTTTTGAAAATCAAAAAGTAAGGACTAAAATCAAAGATAATAGGTAATACATTAGTAACAAAAGTCTTGCTGCACATTGCGTTTCTCTGCATAATCTCAAATATCTCTATCACAAAGATACTGCATATTTTCGAATGCAACAAATCAATCGTTTTTTTATTGAGGACCAGCATTATTTACTGGTCCTCTTTTATTGAAAATCTGAAGGTATATCGATACCTTTTTTAATCCAATAGCAATACCCAATCCTGCCACACCCTATTCGGACAAACGCCCCATTCCAGAAGCTCATAGAACCATCCGATTGTAAGTTTTGTCCGTTTTTTCATACATTAAAATTCATTATATAACTTCCATATATTAATCCAAAGATTCTGCTTCCTCTTCTTCTGCTGCATTTTCAGAGGTTGATGATTGCATAAAGTTGAGGAAAACTTGTAGGAATGCTGTTTCTTTGTAGAAGTAATCGGGATTGTCTTCGAGCTTGTCCTGCATGAAATCGAAGCCGAAGTTTGCGTACTTCTCCATTTTGTCAATGAGCAAGTCAACCACTTTGCGGGGCGTAATATCGCCTTTGTCAAGGGCAATCCAGTCTATTTCAGTACGAGCCACAAGAGCCATGAACATGTATTCGCGAATCTGACCATACTGCTTGCGACCGCCACGAGCCTCTGCCGTTCCCCAATTCTCAATCGCCCAGCCAAAGTCTTTCCGCTTGGCTTTATCTGCCACAAGGTCTTTAGTCTGACCATGATACAGACCAATGAAGAACGCCAGAATATACAATTCATATCCTGCGCCGAACAGTTTTGCACGGGTTTCTTGATAGCTTGTCGAACCCTTACCGTAGTCGCAGAACGCCTTCAGCAAGGTGTCTTCGTATTTCGTTTCCCACTCAGGGCTACGCTTCGCCCAAAGGTTGAATATCTTTGTTGCTGCCATTATTTTATTGGAGTTATGATGGTTCGTATTGTTGAAAGGTCAGTCTCGTTATAGCCCGTCTGTTTCTCAATGCGATATACAGAACAGGTCAAAGCTTCTATTTGCGCTTCGTTCAGAGTCTTCTTGCCCGTCAGTTTGTCCACTTCAAGCAAGTCTTTCGTCACGATAATGCACTGTTTCTGGATTTTGTCGATGATGTTGTAGAAGACGTTCTCTTTGAAGTTCTCAAATGATGAAGTTGGCGCATCGAATATGAGCGGATAATCCTCTTCGCGCTTCAGCGTAGTGAGATCGGAGATAGCAAAGAGTAGTGACATATACATGGTTGTCTCCTGCGCACCGCCCGGATTTTTGATTGGCGTGCCGTTAGAACTAAATAGCTTTATCTCTGCCGAATCGCTCGCTGTCTGTACAATGCGGATTAGGCCACGGAAGTCATTCTTGTTCAGTTTCTCGAAATAATTGTTGGTGCGCTCCTCAAGGCTTGCGAGGAAGCGGCGCAGGTTTTCGCTCTTTGCATTAACGAAAGCCCGCATCACTTTGTCGAGCAACGTATGCACACGGTTATACACTTTCGCCATGCCGGTTGTCGGATTCAGTTGCTCAAACTCTTCCTTCACCTTGTCGTATTCCATCTGGACCTTGGCCAACCGCTCGCGGTAATCGCTAATGCGGTCTTTTGCTCGGTCTCGCTGCTCATAGAAACCCTTGATGTCGCGGAAATTCTTATCAAGCATCGCTTCCGTAAGTCCGTCGGCTTGGATGAGCAAACGGGATTTCTCGTCTTCCAGTTCTAGCAACTCAGCCTCTTTCTCTGCAATGTCTCGTTTGATTCTTGCCACAAGTTCCAGTTTATCCACAACCTCGCGATATTTCTTAGAAATATCTCTCGCCGTCATGCCTCCAAAACTGATAGAAAGCGAATGAAGCTCCTCGATATATTGAGTACCAAAAAGCGGAGTGTCTGGTAATTCTTCTTGCTTGGCCGCAAGTTCCTGCGACTTATGTTCCAAGTATTCCCTCAGCTTGTTCTCCATGAAACGATACTCCGGCGTGCCCTTCTTTGCTGGTCGGCCGCATACCTTGCATACTTCTTCGTCAAGCATCTCTTGCATCGTTTCCCCATCAGGCAGATACCAAGGCAAACGTGTGAAGTCGCTTTGCAGACTTGATGTCAGTTCATCAACGACTTCCTTCTTAGCCTTTGCCGCCGCTTTTTCCTGTATGTCAAGGTCGCTGAGACGTCGCTTCTCTTTGCTCAACGCCGATACCTTTTTCTGAAATTCCTCAAACACATTCTGGTATGGCATCAATGTCCAGAACTCATCGAGTAGGTTCGTATTGTAGCGCACCATCGTCATGGAGCGGAGCTTAGCCAGCTTCTCGCGTTGCGTGTCTATGCGCTTCTTGATGTCCTGAAAACTTTCGCTGGTAACCTGGTGCTTCTCCAAATCTTCAAGTTTCACAGAATAGGTGCTCACCACATCTTCCTGTTTCCTGATGTCGCGTTTTATCTCGTCTATCTGTTGTCCAAGATGCTCTTTCTTACATTGGAGTTCCGAAACCTTCTGCGAAATCTTCTTATCCGACTGGCACTCCTTTGCGTATGCTCGATCGGATTTTGCTTCAAGTTCAGTAGCAACAGCGACATAATCTTCAAACTTGCGGATGTCGGAGAATTTATCTACAAGCGTTCTTAACGCCTCTTTCTCATTAAAAACATTCAATTGGCTCTCACCTTTGAACAGGCAATACTTACGAATGAACGCATCAAAGCACACGTCAATTAGCGAGCTGCCCTTTCGTTGCATACGCTCGGCGCCATTAGTCTCGTAACCTTTGAAAGCAAAATTCGTCACTTGACATACTCCGTTTCTCTTTTCGAAGGTCAGACTCTTCGACACCTCTTTTTCTCCATTATGCTCAAAAAACATTGAAACAGACATGGTGTCGGCTTCATCTTCGTCCAATTCCGACTTGCGCATTTCTGATATGAGCGAAGGGTCTTTCGTCTCATGAGCTGTGTCAAGCAACCACTCCAACGCCTCAAAGAATGTGGTCTTACCATCACCATTGCCACCAATAATCAGAGTCAGTCCCTTTGAAAACTCAAAGGTATTCTCCTTGTAGTAACTGCGGAAATTATTTATTGTTACGCTCTTGATTATCATATATTATTCTTTAGATAGGTTGTTACCATATTATATATTTCCCGTGGGCTGCTCTCCTCATTTACCTCGTTGATAATCCTTGCCACAGTATTCACCACAAGGTTATCAGACACAAGAGCCTCGTCCAAGCTTTGATAGTCAGCGGGATTGTACTCGCCAAACTCTATCAGTTTCTCGTCGGTCAAAACAGCCTGCAAGATTCTGTTGCTGTTATTGTTGTAATGTGCCATCGTTAAAACAATGATAAGTTATAGTAATTCATTATATCCTCCAATTCGTTGATAGTGTCGTCGCTGTTTTCCGAAAGCAACGAGAAATTCCTGACTCGACGTAATTCCGTTGCCATTAGACTACGTTCCATAGCATATGAGCCTTCACCGATATTAACTTCTGGTGCCACCACCAAATCATGTATCACAGCCATGTGCTTGTCGGGATGTTTTCGCAAAATTCTTCCTCGACGCTGTATAAACTGTCGGGGATTACCTGTGCTTGCGCAGAAAATGGCAAGTTCACTCCGCGGAACATCAACGCCTTCATCCAAACATTTCATCGAGGTCAGAACCTCTATATTACCGTCGGCAAATCCCTTCAGCAATTCTTCACGTTCTTTAATGCCAGATGTAAACTTACGTACTGTGACTTTGCTGTCAATGCCACTCACTACAGCGGTATATTCATTGATGAGCTTTTCGGAATAGTCATCGTCTTGTAACTGGTCTGTATCATCGTAAACGTCTGCATCTGCCGTATCTGGTTTCAATCCCTCCGGGACATAGACCAGCGTATATTTCAAGTTACCTTTTTCTTGGAAACGCTGTTCAAGTATATTCCGGAACACCTCCAATTTGTTCTCTGCCTTATGAATAATCCGCTTGCGTTTCAGTAGCAGTGCGGTCAGAATCTCATTGCTATCCGCAAAATGGTTGTTGTTGAAGAATTTAGCCAATTGTACCGATATTCTCATGTATTCTTCCATTTCCGACATCGTCAGACGCACGACATGCGGATAATAATAATATCGGCACAAAACACCCTTGTCTATGGCCTCCTGCATCGAATACTCGTAAGTAAAGCCATTTTCTGCGCCAAAGAAATGATAAAGCGTCTGGTTCGCTTCTTCTTCAAACTGGCGTTCGGGAGTAGCCGACAAACCTATGCGCCGCAAATAAGGGATGCCATCCAAGATGTTCAACATCCGGCGTGAGCCCATATTGTGGGCTTCGTCGGCAATCAGCAGCAACTTTGTCTTCGGGAACACAGACAACGACTTGAAGACCTTGTCTTTGATAAACGAGGCGTATGTGGAAATGATTATGTATGATAGATTGTTGTCACTCCCTTTCAATCGTTCGCTTAATGTAATCGTTTCTATCTGCTCCGCCCATTTGGAGTTCTTGGAACAAACCCGTATGACGTTCCTGAAATTGAATTTCTTGCACTCCTCTTCCCATTGGCCAACAAGCGTAATCGTAGGCACAAGGATTATAGCTTTGTAATAGCCGCACCGCTTATATATTTCAAGTAAACAGTTGAGCGACGTGATGGTTTTGCCTGTACCTGTTGCCATTGCAAACAGCCCCTTTTGCTTGTTTGCTTTCCAGTTCTCAAACGCAAGGTGCTGGTATTCGCGAGGTCCTTGCGAGTAGGGAAACCGAGGTGCAGCTTCCTTTCCCCTTTGTATCTCATTTTGATGGATTCGCTCGATAATGCTTTTCACCTTATTCTTGGCTCGACCGAGGAACGCGGTCACAGTTTTAGGCAAGTCATTCTCCAATCGGTCATTGATGAGTTGTGCTTCGTCTGCCAGCAGTTCTTGTATATCTTTGTTTTTGTAGGTGTCAGTAATATGTGTGCGGATATGGTCTGTATCAAGATAAGTCACGCTCTCGTCGTTACCAAAGAAAGTGCGTTCGAAATCGTCCACAACATCTTTAATGCGACACACATCGCTTTGCCCGTCCCAATCGCAGAAAGCAGTGATGCTCTCGATGTTGGCAATAAGTGCCGTCTTCGAGAAGTTGCATGAGCCATCGAATGCCACACGGTTTAGTCCATCGAAGAACACGCCGCACTTGGAATGGGCTATGCCCTCTCCAGCTTTTGGTACAACCACTTTTATCTCAATGCGGTTATGACGAATCAGCCAAGCAAGGCATTCGAAGAAATGCTGGTTGCGCTTAGACAACGTGTCGCTCATACCACCCAAATCTTGCAGGTTGAAGTAATCCACATCGTCGCACGAGTCTGCTACAATTATCGCACGCTTATCCTCGGTAGATAAAATATCGTTGATAATCATGCGCATCTTTCCTCCATTATAAAGAAACGCAGCGAAACCGTCTGCCAGTACATTGATGGCCGATGAGGAAAAGAAGCCCAGCTTCAGATCAAATTGCGTGGAATTACACAAAGCTTCGGAGAAGAAGCCCAAAGGCTCCCATTCTGTCCGCGACTTGAATCGTCGGCTATTTGGCCATATCACATCAGATTTCAGCATAGGACATACCTTATTATATATTATATAAAGCAGTTGGCGCAATTGATTTCATCATCAAACAAGTCCACCAGAAGCTTACTTTTGCTCTTTGCCTTCGCTTCTTCTTGTTTTTTTATCTGGTCAAGCTTGATTTGCCGCACACGCTCCGGACGTATCAGTTCGCTCAAAGGCTCGCCTTGAATCCACGTATATCCGTCTTTTTCGTACTCCATTGCCTTTTTGAAAAGGTCGGGATGCTGCTCGTAGAGCCAAATCCATTCTATCTTCTGCTGGAAGAAGCAGAAATAACATCCAGAGCGGCTACGGCAATACTGTCCTTTCTTTCCATCCACCTCAAAGTCGATAAGGTTGTAATATGCTGGTATGCCTACGCCGCTATCTTCAAGGATGCGAAAGATTTCTTCTCTCACCAAAACCTCGTCATTGTCAATCAATGGGAAATAGTCCAACTTTCCCACAGGGTAATCTGTGTATTGCTTCAGAAAACTGAATACGGCGTGATTAAAGGTGATTACATCAGCATCAAGTAGCATATTCAATTTCTTTGAGTAGTAGAAGTGCTTGGTAAGCTTTGAAGTGAGAGCCGCTTCAACTGTTTGATAGGTCTCATCGTCTGCAACGTTGCGATAGCATTCTGCAAAATTCTCAATGTTCTTATCATGCAGCACCTCGTGAATAACATCCATACTCCAGATATTCTTGCGGAACGGGAATATGGCTTGTATATTTGGCTTTGTCGATACATAGCCTTCACGGTCTTCATCTCCGCGGATACCCACGTATGAAACAGTTGGGGTGTCGCCAACAAATTTCTCAAACTCAGCCAGTTTCATTTTCTGCGTACACCATCTTGCTTGTACCGATGGCAGATAGCCACCGCTTACCTTCAGAAAGTGGTCAAAAGGAGTAGGTTCAGGACTTCCTTCTGCCGCAATTAAGGTCGTTATGTGTCCTAAGTAAGAGCGCAACCGGTCAATGAACTGAATGGTTTCATCCAACTCACATTTGGTGTCGCTGCTATAATACTCAATATGAAGATTGGGGTATTTATCTTTTAGGTAGATGGCAAGAGCAGCACTGTCTTTTCCACCAGATATACCTAACACGTGTCTTACTTCACTCATTTCAATTTCTTTTTAAGGATTGCTATCAGTGCAGCAACGTCAAGCGAGTTGTCACCACTCAAAATAGACTCCAGTTTGTTTTCAAGGCTGTTGACCTCTTGACGCATCGCTTCGGAAAGAATGACTTGCGTAGTTACAGCCTTACTCTTATTCTGTGTGATATGCAGTCTTATGACATCCTCACTTGCAGTCTTGTGCATCTCCACATAGTCATCCAGTTGAAACAGCATATCTTTCAATGTAGCCAGCAGGAACGATTTATCTGTGTCGCGAATTTCTGTCAAAGGCTTGTTGAGGGCGACGTATGACACCGCTTCAATCCATGTGGTCTTGTCATCATAGTTGCCAACAAGCCGGGCTTGAAAATTACGCATATTTACAGGCATCAATTCCGTCTTAACCGACTTATATCGTTCTGCTATCAGATGATGATAGTCAGAGAAACCGACTTCTTCAAGTCGCAGTATTTTAAGCAAATATTGCTCGATATTGCCAACCAATTCAGAGTAGCAGTTGCGGAGTTCGCGGATAGCCTCTTGTATAACAGCAACAAAGCTCTCAATGGCTTCTGGGTTTTGGCTAAGTGTAATTTCTTTAAAGCCCAACTCATCCGGCAACACCTCAAAGAATGTTTTCTCTGGGTCGGTCGCCTTTGCTATGACATCGCGGAACTTACGAGCATTGGGCGAAATATCCTTCGTACGTCGAGCATAGCTATTCAACTTCTTATAGAAGGTGAGGAACGGACGAATCGTTTCGATAAACGATTGAGTCGAGAGTTCTGAGCTGCCCATATTGATAGCCTCTCTATATTTGTCGAAAAATGTACGGCGAACACCGTCAACAGCAAAGGCCTTAATGAGAAAACCATTGGGTGAGCGCAGTATAAGGTCAAGCACCTCCTTGTTGATGTAAGGTACATAGGTTCCATCGCTGTTATAGAGCGCGAAATCATCTCGTTTAATAATCAGATATGTGGGAATCCAACAATAGAGCAACCCCTGCTTCAGACGAAAAGGCGCAGCCTCTAACAGAGTGAAGAGTTCTCCCAATTTGTGCGGTTTGCCGATAGTGGAGCGCAGGAAGTTCTCACAAGCGTCCCAAAGTGGTTGGAATGAAGGTTCGGTCGGTGAGCCCAGTCCGGCAGTCGTATGAATACCTGTATTCTTGAGAAGTGTGAGATATAGCGATTTCTCGGGTGGATACTTATCCCTCTCAAAGCCAAGGTATGGCTCGGAAGAGTGGTCAAGCAATGCCTGCAAATACGACTGGCGGGCAAGTGACATATTACCAGTAGGGCGGTGCTTGTTAATGAGCTCGAAACGATAGATTGGAGTGGCATAATAGACAGAATCACATATGGTGGAGAGTTGCTGTGCGAGTATCTTACGCGATGTGATTGACGCAAGGATTTCGCCGTTAAAAATCCACGTCACGTTGTCAGAGAAGAGGCTCTCCATAATGGTTTTGTTCAACATTGACTTTTCGTGAACCAGCAGGTTAGCTATCTCGCGATTGGCTACTTTGTCGCTTTCGTCAGCCACGTAATAGTCGCGCACCCAATGGAGTTTGTCTATCTCAAAGAGATGGTCAGCGATTTCGGTTGTGTTCTCAAAAATGCAATAGAGGATGGCTTTACCATTTATGTCCGTGCAAGCAGCTTTGACAGCAACAAGGTCTTCCTGACGGGTCAGTATCACATTGATAATCCCGTCGGTCTCGCCACTGACGATGTATTCAATAGGCGAAGAGGTGAGACAGTACTGGAAGTATCGTGGCGTGCCAGTGCGAAAATAGTGCGCATTGGCAAGTGCTATCTTGTCGTCGAAGTATTCACACACCTTCTCTGCTATAACATCGGGATGCTTGCATTCGCGAGCAGCCTCATAAAGGCCTGCTTCCAAGTCTACATCGGTTCCCTCAAAAAGGATATATTTGGACTTGTATTTAGCGAAACGCAGTATCTGGTTCTTTTCGAGGAGGTCTATCACCGAGCCCACTTGACAAACGTCCATAGCATAGCTAGCATAGACTATCAGAAATTGCTTGTCGATGCTAGCAGCAGACGAGGCAAAGATATTTAGAAGGCCGACGGCCTTAACAATCTTGATGGCATCGGTTATGGTTGTGGCATCTGCATTGAGTCCCTCTGTTCTTTCGATGGCAATCTTGATAGCCGACCAATTCGCCGAGTCTTCGTGGACCTCTTGCAAATAAGAATAAAAATTATAAACAATATAATCATGAACGTCGGCAAGACTATACAAACGATTGATTGAAGCTTCAAAATCGTTGACAGTCCCCTCACCACGCGTCTCCAAGAATGTGAACAAGGTACGCTCATTCTGGCCATATCTCTGATTAGCTTGGGTAAAAACGTAAGCCGAGACAATATCCATTGGATAGAGAGCACGAGCAACGTTGGCATCAAGTGTGCTGGCGGCAAACTTAGAAGCGACAGCTAGGTTGTAAATCTTGTCTGTGTTGAGTGTTGGCTTTTTATCAGCCGAAGATATATGAGTGGCGGTAAGGTTGAGAAGTTGCTCTATCGGTTCGGCAAAGACGATATCCTGAATGCGACCTTTTACCTTCGTCCATTCCTGTTTCTGCTCTGCTTTCAATCCCTTGGCGTAGGCTCCAAAACCTTGGTGCAACGTTGTAAGGAAGAGAATGTTCTTACTTGTGTCATTTACATACTCGCAGAACTTCTGTAAGAAGTACATTTCTTTTTCAGGATTGTTCTTGGCTGCATGTTCAAGTACTTTACCGAACTCGTCAATAACAATAACTAAGAATTGATTCGCCAACTGAAGTCTGTTATAGTGGTTGTCCAGCACAGAGATAACGTTCTTACTTTCTGCATTAAGATGTGACGCAAGTAGATTCGCCAACGATGTGTAGTCGCCAACGATGTTTATAAACGAGAATTGCTCAAAACTATTGAATTGACCACATTGGCTCAGTAAGACATTTTTTCCAACAGTCTTTCCACACAGACAGTTTTCCAAGGCGAGGATGAAGCTGGATTTGCCAGTGCCGTACGAGCCGATGAGGCAAAACGAATGAATGCCACTGGCAAAGTGATTGATAATTTTGCCGATGGTCTGGCGAGCATTGGCAGTGACGATATAGTGGGGTGTCTTGCCAAAGTCACGCTCTATGTTGATTGAAGTAGTGAAACTCATGTTGCTTGATAATACTTGTTGAGAACCTGCCACTTGTCTATCCGCTCTTTCATGGTGAAGAGTTGCTCACCGGCAGTATTGCAGAAGGTTATATGGGGGTCGATAGTGTGCAGTTGGTCGAAAACGTCATATAGTTCATTGACAGACATACCGAAGATATTGGCAAGTCGCAGCAATACCTCGAACTCTATCACTTGCTGTTTGCCCTGCGTGATGTCGAGTACGGCAAAGAGGAAAACGAGCGGCTCCATCTTGGCGCGAGCGGAACAGTTGAAGGTATAATCCTCGTGACCAGCTTTGCCTATCAGTTTGAGGTCAATTAGCAGTGCAGAGAAGTCATCGCACGCCTTGATAGAGTCAGGCGTAACATAATTCTTTAGCATCGTGTCGATGTCACGCCAAATTGTCTTCTCGTTGTAAGGTGTGCTGTCAAAGCATTTGTCGGCAAACATCCGTCTTACTGCATTTGCCAAATCTGCTTTCGTGAACTCTTTGCGTGTTTTGTTGTACTCGGTGAAAACGATGTTGTAGAGTGTTGCTACTCGTGATGTCACGAGCATATAGTGTAGCAGCCATAGTGTGGCCGTGTCTTCGATGTAAGGGTCTGCGCCGTTGTCATCAAGAAGATATTTACCTATCTCGGTCGGCACACCATTGTCGTTAGTGATGCCGAAAGCCCTCAACCAATAGCGTATTGAGGCTACCATATTCTTGCCCACACCAAGTTCAACAACAGCGTAGTCGTCTGTGAACGACAATCCCGCTTTAGCGTAGTCATATCCTTTTTTCAACCACAAGCCCTTGCATTGAAAGGACTCATGACCAGAGAATGCATACTTCATAATTACTCTTTTGATGGGGTTAGTAAACATCTAACGTCAATATTAAGAACTGCTGCAATGTCATACAACTGTTGAACAGAAGGCTGCGTGCGATTGGTTGTCCAACGAGAAACCGTATTCTCACTTTTTCCCAACTCCGTTGCCAGCCATTTGCAGGTTCTTCGCTGTTCCGCCAAGACGACCTTTATGCGATTCATCACCATATTTCGGTTATTAATACTCTTATAAATGTTTTATTTCATCACAAAGGTAGGAATTTTATTTGAAATACGGCTAAAATGGTTTTATATTGCTTGGTTAAATATTCATTGCACGGTTTACATACTAAAATGACGATTTTGCACTAAAAGCACTTCCCGTTCGACGCAACGAATTATTTTGATGTGTGCTTAATTTCAGTAAACAAGCAAACGGGACATATACAACAAATCACAGCAGGGTATAATATACCTATAGTGAACATCTATAAATGTCTTACTCTTTAACTGTTGATGTAAACTGTGAAATCACGATTAGTCAAAGACAAATATCAAACAAGAACTCTCCATATAAAGCTACGCACGCTATCTCTCTTTGAACTTCTGCACATATAATGCGACTGTAAAATAAATCATTTTATCAGAAGTCCATCTATCATCAAGAGATAGCCGATAAATTATTGAATTTGACTATTTGTAAAGGCTTGTTTTGAGGGTCCGTCAACTTTTGTTGATCAGTTTTTTACCATTTTTTATTGCTATGTAAATGTTTACAAGAATAAACATAGCATACATGTTGATAAGCAAAAGTGCACTTTTTTTTTATGAATTGACAAAATATTGCCATGTTTCGGCAGGATTTAATTAATAAATATAAAATCCATTTATCTTTTATGGTACGCTAGTCATGTAATAATTTTTGTTGTATTATGCAGCCTTAGTAAGGCTTTTGTATTACTAAAAAAGATATTTCAGAGAATATTTTTCTGCACAAGGTCAGTTTTATTTGTCGGAGCTTATTTTAAAAGAGTATTTGTTGATATATCAATCATCTTTTTCACCTGATGTCGAGATCTTAGTCGTATTCCATTAAAAAACAGGTTGATAAAAGATTTTTTAACTTTCTGACAGCAAATGTATTACAGATAAAAAATAGGGCTGGCGGTATCCGTCAGCCCTATTTTTACATTTCCTTTTTCCCAAACTTTGCGGCAGAAAGAAGGATAAATGACGAACGAAAAAGGACAAAAGATGGAAGCAGGAAATGAAGACATCGAAATGCTGAAAGCATTAATCCAGAAGAGCTTCTCCGAGCAGCGGGAGCTCATCACCCGGCTGGAAACGGCACTGGATGCCATGACCAGCTTTAATGGCAAACAGATGCTGGACAGCCGTGACATGCGCCTGCAGTTGAAAGTCTGTGACCGGACCCTCATCCGCTGGCGTAACTCGGGCAAGCTGCCTTATTTCAAGCTGAGCGGCAAGATATACTTCTGGGCTTCCGATGTATACCGGTTCCTCCGTGAGGAATACAGGGACGAAAGTCCGGACGTCAGAAATAACAAACCCGTAAAAAAATCATAGAAGATGGAAAATCAAAGTAAAGTCATCATGATCGAGCGCAACAAGTTTGCGTCTCTTGTCAAGGCGCATCGCAAATGCCTGCAGATGCTGAGTATCCTGGCCTATGCCTGCGCGACGAAGGAAGTGCAGCTGACCTTCACATTGGAGGAAATCTGCGAACTGCTACAAATGAGCCGTGAGGAAGTGGAAAGACAAAGACAGAAAGGCTACATCCGCTTCGTCCACCGGAACGGCATGACAGTCTATGAAACCACCGACATCCTCCGGCTCAAGAACATGCTTGAGATGGGGGGTATCTACCGGAAGATAGACGAGAAAGCCTTCATTCTGGAAGCGGCGGAGAAAGAAAAAAAAGAAACGGAACCTTCAATCAGACAATAAATATGGGACAGCTGGTACACGCCTCGCTTTTCAGCGGGTTCGGAGCGGCGGATCTCGCCGCCGAATGAATGGGATGGCGTAACGCCTTCCATTGTGAGATAGATGAATTTTGTAACAGGATTTTAAATTACTGGTTCAACCATGCAGAAAGTTATACAGACATTACAACTACGGATTTTCGGCAGTGAAGGGGACGGATCAACGTTCTCACAGGAGGTTTCCCCTGCCAGCCGTTTTCTGTCGCCGGCCAGCGCAGAGGTGCGGAGGACAGCCGTTACCTCTGGCCTCACATGCTCCGTGCCATTCACGAGATCCGGCCCGATTGGGTTGTTGGTGAGAACGTTGGTGGCATCCTCACGATGGTACAGCCCGGTAAGGAGACTCACGTGGGATATCAGCCCTCTCTTTTCGGAAAGGCTCAGCCTGTATACCGCAAGCGGGAGGAGTACGTCGTGGAGACCATCGCGGGAGATCTTGAGCGTGAAGGATATACCGTCCAACCGTTACTTATTCCGGCTTGTGCCGTCGGTGCCCCTCACAGAAGGGACCGTGTATGGTTTGTTGCCCACTCCGATGGCTTCGGACTTCAAGACACGGGGAGCGGGCAGCGCGCAGAAGGGGCTTCCGGAAGTCATCCGTGAAGGGTTGCTTCCCACCCCCACGGCAATGGAGATACACCACTGGCAGCGGGTGGAGAGATGGAAACGGCAGGGCCGCGTGTCGATGTACGAGTCGGAGGACGGGGAGAAGAACCCCAACGGCCTGGTCGATTTCCTGGACTTTTACGGCCTGCTCCCGACCCCGACGGCAAGGGATTGGAAGGGTGCCCCGACGCTGGAGAACTTCGAGAGGAAGGGCAAGAACCCGCAGCAGGGAAGCCTTCCCGATTTCTTTGCCCAAACTGGGAGAAGTTTCCAACTCAATCCCCTGTTTGTGGCCGAGATGATGGGGTTCCCCGTCAGTTGGACGGTATTACCTTTTCTTCCTGGCGGCAGCAGTCCGTTAAAGGATACGGAAACGCCATCGTCCCCCAGGTAATCCATGAAATATTCAAAGCGATAGAATCAACCTATAAATAACATGATATGCATACGTTAATTATTGCGGAACATCCGCAGTTCGGCAAGGTCCGGACCATAGAGAATGAAAGAAAGATGTGGTTCTGTGCCGCTGACGTGGCACAGGCCCTCGGCTACGTTAATTCCAATGATACCATTACCCGCCATTGTAAGACGAAGGGTGTCGAGCTTTACGATATCCCTACGGCGGGCGGACGGCAGAAGGTGAAGTTCATCGACGAGGGGAACCTGTATCGTCTGATAGCCGGCAGCCGTCTGCCATCAGCCGAGAGATTCGAGAGCTGGATTTTTGACGAGCTGGTACCACGCACGCTGAAAGAGGGCGGCTATCTGCTGGGGAAAAAGGGGGAGACGGACGCAGAACTGCTTTCACGCGCCCTGATGTTGGCGGAAAACAAACTGAAGGAGCGTGACCGGCACATATCCGAACTGAAAAGGGAAAATGCCCAGAATACCCTGAGATTGGGCTTACAAGCCCCCAAGATACGTTACTTTGATGAGGTACTGCGTTCATCCAGTACCTATACGCCCACACAGATCGCCAAGGAACTTGGCATGAGCGGCAGGGAACTGAATCTCAGGCTCAAGGCTCTCGGCATCCAGTTCCGCCAGTCCGGTACCTGGCTGCTTGCTGCCCGCTATCAGAATGAAGGATATACACGGACCCATACGCACAGATGGCAGAACCGCAGCGGGGAAACCGGCACGGCCATGCATACGGTGTGGACCGAGAAGGGCCGCCTGTTCATCCACTGCCTCTTCAGCCACCTGCCCGTCTTCTAACCATCCGCCACTGACGGCAGCCAAAAGGGCTGTTTCCCGTTATTTGGGAGAACAGCCCTTGATATATCCGTTCCGGCACCCGCCTGTCAAGATATGCCTGCCGGATGTCCCGCTTTCCACAGGCAGGTTTCCGTACCCGCTCCCAGTTAGGAGCCCCAATATTTTACGCTACGTTTTACGATTCTCATTATCCATGACTTAACTTAATTTTCATTATACCCACCAAGAATAAGCAGGACTTTACAGTTTAGGTCCTCTTCGGTTTTCCCTTTCCCGCAGTGTCCGAATGTCCCGCTGCGTCTCCTGCTGCCGTAGCGTGTCGGCGAGTATCCGGATGAAATGCCCGTAATCCTCCACGAGCTGCTGGACGCATTCGAGCCGCAGCGTGTGCGCCATGTTCGCCATCGGACTTGTACTACGGGCGGCGATGTCCTGCCTGAGCAACGTGTCCAGGCAGACATTCTGCCTCTTTTTCAGATGCTCCAACACTTTTTCCGGACTGCCCGATTCCCTTGCCTTCTTTCTCAAGTCCCTGAAACATTTGTACAGGTAATACTCCTTGTACGCCTCTTCCGCGTGTGACTCGAAAAAGGCGAGGTAATCCTCACCGGCTTTTGCCGCCTTGTTCTGGATCTTTTCGTCCAGGAGTTCCATTTTCTCATTCAGCCGGTCCATAAACCGGTCCATACCTGGGTTCAGCCTTTCCATACCTTATCGTTTTAATCCGTTCGTCCTATGTTTTACGGGGTGTCTGTTTTCCTCTTTTATGTCCTGTTCCGGCTTCCTGAGGGAAAGTATGTGTGAGAAACCCAGGCAATCCTGAATCAGCCTTTGCATGCACTCCAACGACAGGGTATGCGCCATGTTCGCCATCGGGCTGGTGCTGTTCCTTGCGGGCGGATTGGCAAGCAGCCTTTCCTGCTGGTATCTTACGATATCCTTGAAGTACCTTTGCAGTTCCTCCACATCATCCGTCCCGTTCACCTTGTTGCGGAACACGCCGTAGTAATCACGCAGGCGGCCTGCCTTGTACACCTCGTCCGCCTGCCATTCAAAGAAACGGGAATAGTCCTTTTTCGCCTCTTCCAGCCCCTTGCGTATCCGTTCTTCCGTGCCGGCAATTTTCCTGTCCAGCGACTGCCGGAGCTGTTCAATATTCCAATTGTCCTGTCTCATGCTTTACATTTTTAATCCGTTCGACTTCTTTTTCATTGTTTCCGGCTCTATTTCGGTTTTCACCTCTTGACGGGGAGGCTTCTTCGAGAGAAGCTGTCCGAACCCGTTATAATCTTGTATGAGCTGCTGGGTACATTCTGTTCTATAGGAATGCGCCAGATTGAAGATCTCGTCCGAATAATGAATATAAATTGGGCCGTTAACCAGCTCCCTGACACATTTTCCGCGTTCCGTCTGAAGATACTCATGAACCTCTTCAGGCCTTTTCGCCTTTTTAAGGACCTGGCGGAGCTCCTTATACTTCTCGATCATGTAATACGCCTTGAACAGGTCCTTGCCCGCCCATGCGAAATAATAGAGGTAGTTGGAGTCCATTTGTTTCTTGTACATCCTGATCCTGTCGCTTTTGAGGTTTATCTGCATCTCCAGATACTTCAATAGTTGGTCCATGCCGTATTTTTCCTGTTCCGTCATAGCTTCCGTATTTCTTTATCTGGCAGTTTCCGTATTTGCCCTGTCCTCGATGGAGAACGGGATGTCCAGTGTCCGTTCCACGCCGAAGTTGTCCACCGCCACGAAGCGGATCCCGGGATTGTCCCCACCCGTGTTCCGGTAAAAGAGGGTGAACACCTGGCGGCGGATGTCCGTCGTGTCCAGCCCTGCGATGCCGGAGAGCTCCGTCAGCTCGCGGTTCACCAGTCTGGTGCCGTCGGTTCCGAACACCTCACCGTCACCCTCCAGCTGTATGTATCCGATGCGGTAACGGGCCTCCCGGTAATCCCCCTCGCGGTTAAGCGTCAGACGGATCTCCACCGTCTCATCCGGCTCAATACCTTCTTGCAGGTACCAGGAAGAGAGCGAGAAGTCGTATGCCTGCCGCACCTCCAAACGGTCGTCGCAGCCGGCAAGGGTGCACGCCAGCAGGGCCAGCGCGCATCCCATGATGAATGTTCCTAATTTCATTGTTTCCAGTTCTTAAAAGATTAATCGATGATATATTTCAGTCCGACGGCCACTACCGTATGGAAATGTCCTACGGACGATCCGAAGAAGACACACTGCCGGACATTGAAAAGAAAAGCCCAGCGGTCGGTCAGGTACGCCTCCATCTCGAATGCCGGGGCGAAGCCGTAGATGAAGGCACCCTTGTGCAGCAGGGTCGCCCCGTCATAAAGGAGCCTGCCATTCCGGTTTACCCTCTCATAACCGGCCAGCGCGGACAGACCGGCGGACAGGAACACGTTCCTGCCCCTGTCCGAGAGGAACGGGAAGAGACAGCCCGCCTCCGCGGTGAACTGCTCCTTGGGAACGGCCGTCTCCTTATAGGCATAGTGTTTCTTCACGTAGTCCGCACCGACCACCCAGCGCGAGCGGTTGCGGTTGTAACGGCTCAGGGCCAGTCCGATCTGGAAATTCCCCCTCAGGTGCCTTACGTTCCTTCCGAAGTCATCCACGCCGCCCAGCCTCAGTTCAAGCCCCGTCTGCCCGGGCAGGTAGCGTTGGGCGGAAACCTTGCCCGCCAAAGAGGACAGGAAGACGCACATCATTATTATAAACAGATATTTCCTCATAGAATTACTCCTTTATCAGTTCGTCCACCAGTCTGGCGTCCACCAGGTCACTGTTCTCGATATGGAACCGCTGGTGGCGTCCGCCGCCTTTCTCGTAAATCTCCACCTCGATGAGCTTGTCATCGGGGATGACCACCTTGTGGAAAGCATAGACGATGCGTCCTTCCCCCTTGCCCTCTATGCGCCTCAGCTCGTTGAGCGCGCGCACCGGCTCGATGTAGGTCTCCTGCTGTGCCGTTCGCTTGGCCACTTTCTTGTCCACCACCTTGAAGCGCACGAAGTCAATGTCGAAGGGCACATGCGAGGAGTTGGCCAATGAGATGTGGAGGAACAGCAGGTCCTTATGCACATAGACGCCCTTGAGCAGGGCCTGCATCCCGAACTGGCGGCAGCCGATGTGCTTCACGTCCCTGCGGTCCAGACGGTGTACGGTGTACATCAGGCTGGCGATGACCGAAGGGTCCTCCTCGCCGAGCTCGGTCACACGGACGGCGCTTCCCTCAGTGGAGGGTTCTGTCGGAAACCGGCTGTCCATATTGATGTTCAACGCTTCCGGCTCCTCTTCGTAGGAGACGAGGAACGAATAGAACGAGCCGTCGCCCGTGATGACCGAGAAGTTCGTCTCGCCGGGGAAATTCCGGACGGCCGCCTTTACGCGCACCACGTTCTCCACACCGTCCGCCTTGCCCGCGATGATGTCCGTGCTGCCCAGATCGACATAGCAGACCTCCGAGGGGAAAAGGATATGAACCGTCTTGCTGAAGGGCACGCCGATCCTGTAGGGCGTGATATGCTGGCCGGCGGTCAGGATCCTGACTCCGCCCTCCGGCTTGCGCTCCTGCGCCCGGCAGGTCATCCCCGCCAGCGCAGCCATGATTAAAAGAATGAATGTTCTCATCTTGAATGATTGCTTAAAAATTACAGTTAAACCTTGTTATTGCTTTTTTGTGACCAGTAACACCTTGTACCCGGCCTTCAGCTTTACCTTGACCGCCTTGACCCGCTGCGAGATGAACCGTGTCCCGCCCTGCAGGACACCCCGCGTGAGGTCCATCGCCATCTGCTGCCCGGCGGAACCGGCGAAGGAGATGCTGCCGCCCATGCCCTGGCTCATATCCCCCAATACTTCCTTGGCGGCCGTCCGGCTTTCCGATCCCGGCACGAAGATGCCCCGCTGCCCGTCGATGTCATATGTGGCCAGTTCCACCGGGATGATATTTCCGGCATATTCGATGCTGCTTACCAGGATGTCCAGACGTTCCCCCCGGATGTCGGCCGTACCGGTCACCAGGCTGTTGGCCGGTATGGTGACACTTCCGGCCTGCAGGGGCTCGAGCAGGCGCAGCTTCACCCGTCCTCCCTGCTCGAGGGTCTGGTTCTCGGAGATGCAGGCCGGGATGGTGTTCATCCCCATCCGGTAGCTGCTGCCCACCGCCGTGTTGAAACCGTAGTTCCTCTCCACGGCCAGTGAGGCGACAAACGCGGAATCCGTCAGCGGCTGCTCCAGGGCGGAGGTCGTTCCGCTCTCCGCCCGGCTGACAGGGACAGGCTCCGGCTTTTCTTCCTCCTTCGCCTCGCCGGGCGAGCCTTCCGGGTTGGGATTCAGGTACCTGGCGGCCATCCGGTAGGACTGTTCCATCATCCGCTCGCGGGATTCCGCGCGCCGGTTTTCCGCTTCCGCCTCTTCCAACCGGCGGTTCAGCTCGTCTACCTTCTGTTCCAGGCCGCCGGCCGTTTCCTGCGGTGTCTCATAGAAGGTCTCCAGTTGCTCGGTGATCCTTTCGTAGGTGTCCGCCGACTGCCGTATGCTTCCGGCCGGGCCGGATACGCTGTCCGTCTGTCCCTTACCCTCCAATAACCTTCCGGCAAGGTCGGAGAGCGACTGCATCCGTCTGTCTTTCTCACGCCGGACCTGCTGTCTTTCATAAACGTCCGTTTTATTCCCTTCCAGTTGGACCGCTGCCGGGTCCGGCACGTTCACGTTGAATCCGGAACCGCCCGCCACCGTTTCCCCGCTGTCACCGGAAGGGGCGAATATTCAGTAGAGGACAGCAAGGAATACCAGCACGAAGACCGGTATGACGATGTATTTCCTGCGGCGCAGGATTTCCTCCCCGCTAAGCCGTTTTTCCGTTCTTGTCCCTTCGGAGGGGACGGAACCGGCTTCCGCCGGCCGTGTGCCTTCCGGGGTTTCCCCAGCGGGCACGTGTCCTTCTTCCATGTTACTTTTCCTGTTTTCCATTCTGCTGGGGTTGTTTAATGGTCCGGTAAATACTTGTTACTTGTCCTTTCAGGGGATCGGGCAGCCTGCGCAGGGTATCCGTGAGGCTGCCTTCCCCGAAGGGAAGCTCCATGCGCTCCCTTGCCGGTGTCAGCCGGCCGGCGGCGCGCAGCAGGACGATACCCGATGCGACGCAGGTGAAGGCCAGCATCGCCACGAGGATGCCCCGTCTCTGTTTCTCGGAAAGGCCGTCCAGATATGCCTTCAGCCTTTCCCTTGCCGTTGATTTTATATCCATTTTCCAGATATTATTGAATGATTGATTACTGCGGGACACCGTTACCTTTCCACGGTACGCAGGTCCCTGTTTTCCAATATCTCAAAATGCTCCGCAAGGAAGCCCTGCGGGTTGTTGTCCGAGCGGACCGTGCTCTGCAGGCGGCAGCGTGTCACCAGGGAGCGTTCGGTGATGTTGCTTCCCCGGATGATCATCTGCCTGGCATAGGTGGTGACGCGGTAGGGATAGCTGTCGAAATCGCAGCTCATGCTGTCCACCACCACCGTCTGGTTGACGTTCCCGCTGATGAGCCGGTTATAGAAACCTTTCTCGTTCCAGTCCCGGTAATACCCGTACAGGCTCTTGTCGGCCAGGTACATCGCCCGGTTTATGTTCGACTCGATGGCCGCCTTGTCGGGGGCCAGCGTGAAGAACAGCTCGTGCAGGCGGCGCACATGCTCCCTCGCTTCCACCGGGCGGTTGCGCGTGGCGTCCTGCGAGAGGGCCATGATAAGCGACTTCCCCTCGTCCAGCACGTAGATCTTCTCCCGCTGCTCCTCGGCGAACCGGTAGGACTTCCAGACGGAGAAAACGGTCAGGAGGGTGCAGGAGGCGAGAAAGACGAGGCTGAACAGGCGGATCTGCCTGAACGAGGACTCGATGTTTTTTAAGCTCTTGAATTCCATGTCTTGAAATGAATGAATGTTATTATTCAGTCGTTTTTACTTTTTCAGCAGCACTCCGGCCACGTTGCCCGTGGATGCCCCCGCCACGGCCCCGCCCACGTTGGCGGCCTTGCTCGCCGTGTTGTTCATGTTCCGGTTGTACGCACCCATACCGCCGGCCTGTACCACCCAGTTCGCCACGGTGGGGACACAGAAGTACCCGACCAGCCCTATGAGCATGAACACCAGATAGATGGCCGTCGATCCGTCCGGGGAGAAGACGCTCAGGGGATCCTGTATCATTTCCATCTCGCTTTGCAGCACCAGCGTCTGTATCCTGGCGAGCATCACCCCCAGCAGGTCGGAGATGGGCAGCCAGAGGTATACGCTGATATACCGTGCCAGCCACTGCACGAGCGTGCCCTGGAAACCGTCGAAGACCGAGATAGCGAAGGCTATAGGCCCCAGCACGGAGAGGACGATGAGAAAGAAGGTGCGGATCGTGTCCACCACCAGCGAGGCGGCGCGGAAAAGGAACTCCATCACCTTGCGCATGATGGTCTGCACGATGCTTTGCAGGGAGAAGGAGTAACAGGTATGGGACATCCGCTGCATCACCGCGTAGTCCTCCCCGTTCCAGCCCATGTCGGCGATCTCCTTCTCCAGCTCCTCGTCCGTGGGGTTGAACTCCCCGGTCACGGCCACTTTCAGGGGCATCTCGGAGAGCAGCCTGTCCTTTTCCTCCTGGAACTTCCTCACGTCGAAGGTCTGGTCGTGAAGCATGGCACCCGTTCCCTGCACGACGGGGCTCAGGATACCGTTCAGGCTTCCCAGCACGATCACGTCGAAGAACAGGATGCAGATGCCCAGGCAGAAGGGGCGCAGCATGCCGAACACGTCCACCGGTTCGGCACGCGAGAGGGACTGCCACACGCGGTAGGCTATGTAGAAGAGCGCGCCCAGGGCGGCGATGGCCGTGGCCAGCGTCATCATCGGCTGGCAGAGTTCGGTCATCTCGTCATACAGCCGGCGCAGGATACCGTGCAGGCTGTCGAAAGATAGGGATAGCAATACCATATAGTCTGTATCTTTTTAAAGGTTTACCAATAGCGTTCGTCCTCCCCGTAAAGCTTCAGGACCTGTTCGGTCTCGCCCTTCTCCCTGGCCCGCAGGTAGGAGACGCGCAGGTTCTTGCGGGTGTAGTAGTTCACCAGCGTCCTGTAATGCCTCATCTCGCGGTACACCCTTTCTATGAGGTCCAGCCGTTCCTTGTCGGTCATGGACATGCCGGTGGGGTTGATGATGTCCTTCAGCCCGGCTACGGACGCGCTGCTTTTCTTCATGATGTTGTTGTAGCCGAAGGCGATGGCCTCCAGCTCCCGCTGCGTGTAGTTCTCGTCGGTGAGCATCTTCCCATAGTTCGTCACATAGCTCTCCGAGATTTCCGAGAGCATCAGCACGGACTCCTTGACCTTTAGGCTCCCGCTCACCAGCGAGTTCACGCTCTTGAGCATGTCGTAGTATTTCCGGCTTTGCTCATAGATCTTCGAGGCCTCCTTGAAGGTGGACATGGCGTTCTGTGCCGTCTCGGAGGTCTCCACCATCTCGTTGACGCTGTTCACGATACCCTGCGCCAGGTTGCCCGGGTCGGTCACCACCCATTGCGCGTGCATGGCCGGTACGGTAAGTAAAAAGGCGCACAATGCGCTGAAAATTTTTCGTCTCATTGAATCGTTCTTTTAAATGTTTTACAAAGATTATTTCCTGCCGCTGTTCTTTTCGGCGGCCAGTACCCGTATGGCCTGTTCCATGCTGCCGGTCTTTGCCGCCATCCGTTCCACTTCCAGCTTCTCGCTCTCCTCCGTCGTGTAGGTAAGGTACTCGGCCGTGGAGGTCTCCGTGGCATAGACGGCCGACTGCACGCCTCCCAGTCCTATTCATACCTCCTTGTACCGGCGTGAGGGGTCGTTGGCGCGGTTGATGGAGAGAATCTGCGAGCATTCCTTGTCGGTCAGCCCCAAAAGGGTCTGTATCCGTTCGAACTTGTTAAGGTACTTCCTCTGGTCCAGCAGGATCTTGCAGTCCGAGTTGTTGATGATGGCCTCCTTCACGATCGGGGACGAGATGATGTCGTCCACCTCCTGCGTCACCACCACCGCCTCCCCGAAATACTTTCTGACAGTCTTGAAAAGGTACAAAACATAGGTGGCCATATTGGGGGACATTAGTGATTTCCAGGCCTCTTCCAGCAGGATGACCTTGCGGATACCTTTTAAGCGGCGCATCTTGGAAATGAACGTCTCCATGATGATGAGCGTCACCACCGGAAGCAGCACCTTGTTCGATGATATGTTGTCCAGCTCGAATACGATGAACCGTTTGTGGGTCAGGTCGATCTCCTTGTCCGAGTTCAGGAGGAAGTCATAGTCCCCTCCCTTGTAAAACGGCTCCAGCACGTTTAGGAACCCGTCGATGTCAAAGTCCTTCTCGCGCACCCTCTTTTTCTCCATCATCCGGCGGTAGTCGTCGCGGACGAACTCGTAGAACCCGTTGAAGTCCGGCCGGAGCTCCGGGTTTTCCGTAATCCTGCGGATATAGGCGTTCACCGCGCCGGAAAGGGCGACCTCCTCGGAGCGTTTCGGCAGCTCGTCCTCCCGCTTCCAGAGCGTCAGGATCAGTGTCTTGATGCTCTCCCTCTTTTCCACGTCGAACTGCCGGTCCTCGCTGTAGAAGGGATTGAAGGTGATCGGGCGGTCTTCCTCATACGTTATGTAGATCCCGTCCTCCCCGCGGGTACGCTCATGGATGAGCCGGCACAGCCCCTTGTAGCTGTTTCCCGTGTCCACCAGCAGGATGTGCGCGCCCTGCTCGTAATAGTTGCGCACGAGATGGTTGGTGAAGAAGGACTTGCCGCTGCCCGAAGGCCCCAGGATGAATTTGTTGCGGTTGGTCGTGATGCCCCGCCTCATCGGCTCGTCCGAGATGTCCAGGTGCAGCGGCCTGCCGCTCAGCCGGTCCGCCATCTTGATGCCGAATGGCGAGGGAGAGGACGCATAGTTCGTCTCCCCGATGAAGAGGCATGCCGCCTGCTCGATGAACGTATGGAAAGACTCCTCCGCCGGAAAATCCCCCTCGCCGCCGGGAATGGCAGCCCAGTAGAGGGTCGGCGCGTCCACGGTATTGTACCGGGGCTTGCAGCCCATCTGTGCCAGTGCCGAACCGGTGTCGTTCTTGACATTCCTTAGTCTTTCCCGGCTGTCCGCCCAGGACATGACGTTGCAGTGGCAGCGTACGGGGATCAGGCCGAAGGAATGCGCCTCGTTCAGGTATTCCTCGATCCACTGGCGGTTGATCTGGTTGGCGCGGCTGTAGCGTGAGAGGGACTGCATGTTCCGGGCCGTCTTCTCAAGACGCTGAAGGGTGTCGGTCGGATCGTCCATGAACACGTACTGGTTATAGATATGGTTATGGGAAAGCATCAGCCCCACGGGGGCGGCAAAGGAGAGGCGGCAGTCGCTGCGGTCGGTGGAATACTTCTCGAACCGCCCGTCCGTCCGCACCGCTGCGGGCAGGTCGTCCGCGTCGGAAAGCGTATGCACCGAGAGGATCTCGTCCCCGATACGCATCTCCGCGGGGGAAAGGCTGATGTCTTTCAGTGTGGTGGTGTTCTCCTGCGAGAGGGAGAAATACTTCTCGATGATGCCGGCCTTCTTTCCGGTACCGACAATCTCGTCCGTCGTGAGGCGTTCAAGCCCCACCAGCCCTGAATCGCCCATGATGCGTTCGAACTGGTCCACGCTCTCCATGAACCGGACCACCGCCTCCCTGTCCCTGGCCTCCCGGGGAATGATGGCCCCCCGGCAAAGGATGGAGAAGTTGCTCTGCTGCAGGCTTCTTTCGCGGGTAGTCCGGGTAATGAACAGGTAGGCGTAATGGTTCAGGAAGGGACGCTCGTTGAAATGCAGCTCGAAGCTGCGGTCCAGGAATCCCATGTCGTCCCGGCCAGTTACGGCCCTGTATTTTTCCTCCAGGAACCAGTCCTGTCGGTGGACGACCGTGTAACAGGGCAGCACCTTTATGGCTTTCACCCACGTCCCGTGCATGGCGGCGTACTCCGCCGAGGTGAGGGTGAACAGCTCCGGCAGGCGTACCTTGAAGCCGACGGTCACGTCCGCATCCTTGGAGAGGATGCATCCCCTTTCGACCGAGAGGACCGGGAACTTACTTTCCAGTGTTGCCGCTTTCAGGATGTTTCTCATGACTGCTTCGTTTAAAGAGTGAAATGATACGTTTACGATTGATAATATGGAAGGGGCGGCACTTTGCCGCGGCCAGTTTCATCAGTCCGTGGGGACCGTACTTCCTGCCCAGGCGGAAGACCGTGAGGACCAGGGTCGAGGCCGAGACTGTCCCGAAAAGGATGCAGAACCACCGGTTCACCCCGGCCATGTACAGGATGACGAACACGAGGAAGACGGAGAGCAGGCCCCCGGCAAGGACATAGAGATACTGCGCCTGCAGCCCGCTGAATTCCACGCCCCGGTCGGCCCCTTTGTTCACTTTATGTTCCATGACCGCCGGATTACAGGAAGAACGCCCTCAGGACGGTGGCGGCCACGATCAGGAACACGCAGGCTCCGAACCAGCTGCCGGCAACTTTACCCGTATCGGGATCGCCTGACGAGTCGAGTAGGTCAGCTCCCTTGCGGGAGCTTTCCCCTCTAAGAACCGTACGTGCGAGTTTCCCCGCATACGGCTCAAGCAACATGACCGTTATCGGTTTTGATGCCGATAAAGCCATCTCATTTACAACTTTCATGCTCATAAATCTACTTTTTAATTATACGTTTGCAACTGGTATGTACAAGTGTCCTCACTTTTCGTCCATCGACAATTTGCTCGGTGATGCTCCAAGGTCGTTCACGGTCTATACGTTCTCCACAAATCGGGCATACTTTATTCTGTCGTTTCCAAATGTTTATTAGTGATTGCCTGCCTTTCAGCGTTTGCTTCATATGGTAGGTCTCACGCCATTCGTAATAAGACTTGTCCGCTGGGTCATAAGGATTTGCATAGTGCCGAACCTTGACGAACTTTTCATGGTGGATTGCAGAAAGGTATGTTAATTCCAGATAATCAATTTTATCCTTCTTTTCCATATCGGTTGTGAATCTCCATGAGCGTCCGTTGATGGTCGGAAAATACTTATTCCTTACCCAACCTTTACCCTTTCGTGCATGCCTGCGTCGTGCCCATTGCCATGTCTTTTTGAAGATTTCCCAGTCCATACGTTGGAATATTTCTCCGGAAGCTCCGTACTTATAATAATTGCCCCATCCTTTTATGATTGGATTCAACATCATAATGAGCGACTTCTGTTTTACACACTTATTGGATTCAATTACTTTTCGGATTTTATCGCAAAATCTCTTTTGCGCATCTTTTGACGGTCTTGTTAACAACGTATTATTACGGAACTTTCGGATATTGAAGCCGAGGAAGTCAAAACCTTCACCTATGTGTGTAATTTTTGTCTTTTCTTCCGACAGCGTCAGACCACGTTCTGCAAGAAATTTGCGTACAAGCGGAAGAATGACCTCTTCAATTGTCTCTCTGTCCTTTGCCGTTATAATGAAGTCGTCCGCATATCGCACAAGGTGTATTTTCGAGTATATCGTTTTATAGTTTTCCTTGTGTTTCTTTATGCACTGCTCCACTAAAGTTTGTAATCCGTCAAGTGCCATGTTCGCAAGTGTGGGAGAAATTATGCCGCCTTGTGGAGTTCCCTCCTCTGTGGGGAAAAGTTCATCGTTGAATACGTAGCCGCATTTGAGCCATTTCCGAAGCATCTCCTTATCCATAGGAATATTGTTGATGAGCCAGTCGTGGCTGATGTGGTCAAAGCATCCTTTAATGTCTCCTTCAAGAACCCATTCGGGAGCTACCGAGCGAGAAAGGACAATGTGACATTGCTCAATGGCATCATGGGTACACCGATGTTTACGGAAACCGTAAGAATGACTGTCGCCAGTAGTTTCCGCTATCGGGTCAAGTGCCATCAGATAAAGAGCCTGCATAGCACGGTCTTTCATCGTAGGTATGCCCAAGGGACGTAATTTTCCGTTCTTCTTTTCGATATTTACTCGCCTTAGCGGTTGTGGACAGTAGCCACGTCTTTTAAGACTGAGTATGGCTTTGGCTTTCGCCAGCGGTGATGACCATATTTCCTTGTCAACACCAGAAGTAGATTTACCTTTGTTAGTCGTAACCCGTTTTACTGCCAATGCTTTGGCATAAAACGAGTGGGTCAGCATCCATTGCAAGGCTTTCACCTTATTATATCTGCCTTCCCTCTGAGCCTTTACAATACGTGCTTGCAGCTTTTGGACGAAACATTCGCACTTGTTCCAGTCAATTTCTGACCAGAGTTCGTGAATGTCTATGTCTTCGGGCGCACACGCCAATTTCTTTGCGTTCATTTGCTTTCCTTTCTTTAAAAGTTCTGTAAACTATCTTGTAAAGAGTTACCATAAGCGGAAGTCTGCTCGTTTTCACGCCGAGTAATATTACTGGTGTCAATCCATGACATTGGTTCAACTCGTATCCTTTCCATTACAAAAAGGCTTTCGCTTTTTCCGCTATCCTATACCCGCATCCCATGTAGGCTTACCTTACGGCTTGCTTACCCATTCAAAAATGGGAGAAATACGGGCTTACCGTGTTTTACATCAGTGACAAATAAGCGGGTTAGGTCCTGTCTATTCCACCGGCAGTGCTAATATCCGTGTATCCCCAAAATTCAAGAGGACAACCGACTGCCAACCTTTTGGTCTCAAGCCTTTCAACATCTTTGGCTTGTTGTACTTTACGATGTTTATCGGACAGTTCATTTTCGTTGACCATACCGCTAAGCCAAGCTCCTCGTGCTGAATGATGTTATCAGCCGTTGACATCCCCTCACGGTTCAGTCTCCTCCTTTCGGAAAGGCTACCTTGTCGGGACAGCTTCATACAAAAGAATTACTCCTGATGCATGTGTCCGTAGGCTACTCCAGACGGAACTGGAGGTGTAATCTAAATGTTACACAATCACTGATGCAACTTCACGTCGCACGAACTTTGAATACACTTTTATGGCTCCGATAAGCCCGCAGAGCGCACCGGCCGCATAGATCAGCTTGGTGGCGGGATCAAAGTACGAGGTCACCATCTGCGTGGCCTGTACCAGCCCGGCGGACCCGTCACCGACGGCGAACGCGGGGGCTGTTCATGTGGCCAGTCATGCCAGCAGGAAGACCGTTTTTGCCGGTATGCGCCCGATAAGGGATACAAATACGTCCGTCACTTTGCCCATAGGGGAGAATCTTAAAAATGAATGGGATCTTGAATGTATCATTGTTTTTATACCTGTATGATTAAAATGTTAGACTTTCTTTTTTAACAGGCCGCAGGCCGGATGCCCGCGGCTTGTCCTTGCAACTACATGTTTACTGCCGGCATCAGCCGGAATCATAATAACCTCGCATAGTTACCTCCTTCCTTAATTGTTCGTCACTCGTGTTATTCTCTCTTCAGAATGGGATGTCCGCCGGATCATCCCGAGTCATAATATCCGTTTGTCATTGTACTTTTTCTTTGGATGGTTGTATATACGAACCAGTCCCGGTCCTTTTTCCCTTTCCGCTACCGGAGGAAATCATCCTGAGTCGAAATATCCGTTTGTCATACTTCTTTTTTTACCTGTTTAACGTAATGTCAGTTTTCTTCGGGGACGGGATTCCGGGATCATCCCGAATCGTAATATCCGGTCATCGTTACCTCCTTCTTTTAAATCCGACTTTGCCGCCCGGCGGCTTTTGTTTTCTTGGGAAAATGTCCGCGAAGCGGATCAGCTTGAATCATGATACTTCTCCATATACATTATAATATTATTGGTTATCGGGGTATGAAATCCATGATATCGAAATCTCTGATTATGCTTTCCCTGTCCTTTCCCGCCAGCAGGGGCGGCTCCCTGTCACTGTCCACGTACAGTTCCATGTACCGTTTCAATGTCTCGTCGCTGCCCAGGATGCCGGCCTGCAGGATGCGTTCCATGTCGGTCCCTTCCAGCCGTTCCAGTGTCTGGCGGGCATGGGACCGTTCCGGTTCCGAAAGGCGGTCCGTGGCCATGAACCTGGAGAGCAGGTCCATGTCGTCAAAGGTCACGCCTCTGGCGCGGTGCGGATCGGGACGTTCCACATAACCGGTGATCTCGTAGCGTTCTGGCACCTCACCGTCCTCCGGTCTTCCGAAAGGGGCGGGGAATTCGGGCACGGGTGCCTTTCTCCCTTTCATGGCCGTATCCGTCCGCTTTTCGCTCATCGCGTATTCCTCGTCCATAGGCGGGGATTGCCATAACCGGTACCGGCTTCTACCGATGACAGCTTCCTCGGACGTTTCCTCCCGTGGTTTCGCCGGTTCTTCCTTCACCGGAAGACCGGAGGCAGGACGCTGTCCGCCCCTCCATTTAAGGACGCTGCCCGTGTGGACGTACTTCTCTACGCTCAGGTAAGAGGCGTACAGGAACAGAAGGATGAATGCGTACTCCATACCGGTCTACATAAGGTTTGTCATGGGGGATTCCCCTTGTTTTTCCGCAAGACCGATGATACCGCATATCTCATCCACCAGCTCCATGAGTCCCGAACCTTTTACCTGCCGGTTGTCGGGTAACAACAAGGTGGAACGGAAAATGCCGCCTCGCATGCTGCTTGCTTCCCGATTGTAACGTTTGGTCTCCGGGACGCAGGTTGTCATCAGGTGCAGTTTTGAGTCACATATGGTTTTGTTCCACGCCTCGAAGGTCCCTTTGTCCTCCCGCTTGTCGATCATGTTCCAGAAAAGATGGATTCCTTTCAGGGGATAGTCCTCATGGGAAACCAGTTCCTCCCGGATTACAGAGGCAAACTGCAGTGTGCTCTGCATCACGGCATCGTCCGCTTTTAGCGGAATGAAAATGTGGTGCATCAAGGCCAGGGTACGGATCATCCCCATGTAGCGGAATGCGCGGGGCAGATCGAACAGCACGATATCGAACTCTGTCTCCTGTTCTCTCATATAACGGTAAAAGTTCTCCACCGCGTTCTCCGGCTCGCTTTTGATGATCGGATAGGCCTTTTGCGGTTTTTGCTTGTACTGACGGTAAAGGGCCATTTTCAGGGAATCGTTTTCCTTGACGCATTCCAGGTCACGGTCCCGCATCAGACCGATACTGTGCTGGGGCGGGTCACAATCCACCACGGCAACGTTGTATCCCCGCTGGTAACGCAGGATACCGGCCGTGAGCACGGTGAAGGCAGTCTTGCCGACTCCTCCCTTCTGGCTGGCAAATGCGATAAACAAAGGTTCTTTTTTCATGTGCATTTCTTTTTTATGGTTATTTCCGGCAAGCTTTCCTGCCGTTTCATGCTACAAAGGAAATAACAAGCGGAATGACCTCAAATACCCTGTCATGTATTGTCATGGATAGTCAGTTTTTGTCATGGAGGAAGGGGCGGTGAAAAGAAAAAAATGCTTTCCCGAAGGGAGTCGTGAAGCCAGCCTCCCTTTGGAAAACAGGATATGGAGGACATCCGGTTCCATGGAAAAAGAAAAAATCCCCGCCGGCACATTTCAAGACCGGCGGGGATCGCAATAATAAAGGAGCGGGCTTCTCAACCCTTGATATAACCGTACTTTTTCAGGTCGTCCATGAAATGCTCCGGCGTGTCGGTCCTCACCGTCACCCCGTGCAGTTCCCTGTACCGCCCGGAGAAATTCACCATGTACTCCCCGTCGGTGCACCCGCTGTCAAACCAGCTGCCCTCACGCAGGACGCGTACAAACTCGGAAGGGTCGGAGGCGGCAATCCTGCCGCCGTCCGCCAAAATATACATATGCTTGTTCATGCCGATAATTTTTTAGTCCTCAGTTTATAATATAGTTTCTGTTCATCGTCCAGGAAAGGGATGTCACGGAGCGCGGTGGCTGCGGGCACCTGTCCCCTTGTGGCAAAGGTAACCAATTTATGGAGAAACAGCACCCAGTTACGCATTTTTGTGAAGTTGGTCGTTCCCGAATGCTGGCGGAACTCGACCGTCTTGTGCCGTGAATAAGCTTCGAGATTCACCTTGTGGTAACGGTTGCCGATTCTGTTTTTCAGCTCGTCCACCGTCCTGGCCGAGCGTATCGTCTCATCAGATACATGGCCCAATCCCTTGCAATAGTAGTTATCCCTGCGGGATGCCGGCATGAACCTGTCGATGACCGGTTCCAGATGTTTGTAACTCAGGGCCAGGTTACGCCAGGTCGCCATGCTGAAACCGGCGGCATCGATATGCACGTGAAGCCCGCAGCTCTCGTTCACTTTCACGTCACACAGGTCAAGCACCCAGCAGACCTTCTCCAGTTCCCATAACCCGGTTTCACCGACCAGGATAGGACTGACCAGCTCGAAGGTGTCGTTACCGTTCAGACTGCTGTCCGTCACGAGCTTCCAATGCGGACAGGTGGTATGGTTGTAGCCTTCTACCGTAACCTCGATACCGGCTTCCCTAAGCTCGCGGGCGAGCCGTTCACGGGAGCAGTTGTAAGCCTCGATCTCGATACCGAACTTGCGGTTGAAAGTGTAATCCAGTGCGACTGTCGCCGGATGGGTATTCAGACCGCTCTCACGCTCACTCATCCGGCGCAGGGCGTTCACTACAAAACCGTAATTGCCGTTAGTCACCATTCTTGCGATTTCCGCACGGGGAACTCCCAAAAGGAACAGCTGCCGGATCTTGCTTGTCTTTGTTGTTTCTTGTGCTAAAATGCTTCTAACTTGCTCGTTCATAATTTGTTACCTCCTTTATTATACTGCTAAGGTAATGCTTTTATAGGAGAAGTCGTAATTATAAGAGCCTTATTATCATGCTATTAGCTTACTTTGTCTTAGGCTAAAAGTCCTTATTTAAGGTGTCTGTACCCTAACATCCGCTACCGGTCGGTGTCGGATTTTTCCAGACCGATGGCGGGGCATATCTCCTCCACCAGTTCAGGAAGGCCGGAGCCTTTCTCCTGACGGGGATCGGGCGGGAACAGCGTGGAGCGGAAGACACCCTTGCAGACAGTATCCGCCTCCCTGTTGTAGCGGAGGGTGTTCGGGATGTGTGAAGACAGCAGCCGCAGCCCCATCCTGTGGATGACACGGTTCCAGGCATCATACAAGTCCTTCCGGCCCCGCCTGTCCACCATGTTCCAGAACAGCCGGATCCCTTTCAGGTTGCAGTTCCCCTTGGCGATCAGCTCCTCCTCCAGCACCTTGGCAAACTGCAGGGAACTCTGCATGACGATGTTGTCCGCCTTGAGCGGGACAAAGATATAGTCCATCGCGGAGACGGTATGGACCACCCCCTCGCTGCGGAGCGTTCCGGGAAGGTCGAAGAGCACGATATCGAAAGTCTCCCCTTTTTCGTCCATATAACGCCGCAGGTCTTCCACCGCCTTTTCCGGGTCGCTCTTGATGACCGGATAGGCAGGCTTCCGGATTCTCTCGTACTGCCGGTACAGGTTCACCTTCAGGCCGTCATTTTTCATGACACTCTCCATGTCCCTCTCACGCATCAGGGCGATGCTGTGCTGCGGGGAGTCACAGTCCACAACCGCCACACGCATACCTTTGCGGTAATGCAGGACACTGGCCAGCAGTACCGTAAAGACGGATTTTCCCACGCCACCCTTCTGGCTGGCAATGGCAACCAACAACTCTTTTTCTTTTTTCATCATACTTCTTTTTCATTAAATGTTAAACACTATTGTTTCAGAAACAAAAAAAACGATGCTCCCACCGGGGGAGATCCCCTGTCATGGGGAACGGGCCTTTATGACCGGCCGGGCAGGGACTCCTCCAGAATCATGTCCACCGTTTCCCTGTATTCTTCCAGATGCCGCGAGACAAGGTGGTTGATGAACCCCTCCAGCGTGACCTTCCCGTTTCTCGAGGCTCCCGCCAGAATGGACAGTTTCCGGTGCAGGGCGGCGGGAATATGCAACGACCGGCGCTGCACGCCCGCAATGCCATGCAGGTATTCCTTCCCGTAGACGGACGGCTGTATGGGGCCGTTTTTCCTTGCGGGCCGCATAATGTCGTTACCGGACGTTCCACGTCCCTTCCGGGGACAGGCAGGCGCTTCCCCCATGATCTCACGGATGCGGTCCGCGTCCATCCCGCCGGGACCCATCCGGTCTTTTACGTTCTTTCCTGTCATGATATGCCTTCTTGATGACAACGTTTTATCGGCGGGCCGTTCCTCCCGGCTGTCCGTCCTCATCCCAGGGACGGTAGACCTCACCGAGCAGGGCGGCGATATCCTCCCTGTGTTCCTCCATATGGAGCTCCAGCAGCCGGATGATAAAGCCGGAGATGCTGCCACAACCGGCGGCCCTGACCAGCATGGCGATCCGGCGGTGCAGTCTCCCGTCAATGTATGCGGTCTTCCATTCAGCGGCCTTGGGAGCGGGAACCAGAAACCTCCTCTTGTATTCTTCCGGGTCTGTCACTTTCCCTGCCCCCACCGGCCTTTCATGCCCCGGCATCCTCATCGCCGGTTCCGGGGATGGGGAAACGGGATCTGACAGAAGGTTCCCCGTGAGTCCGACCCTCTCGAGAACGATATCGGAAAGCCGGTTCTTTTCTTTTTCTGAGTTCATATCTTAAAATCTTAAATTATTAAATTACACAACTGGTATTGTATCGGAATACAAAATAAAGGAAGAAGAGGACAGGACGGAACCACCTGTCACTTATAGTCATCCAAAGTCGGTTATTGTCATGATACACATGACGCTGCGTTCGAACGGTTATTCCTATGCGGAGGTGACGTCAGAGGCCCGCTGCCGTAGCGGCGTGGAGAAGCGGCGGGATTCCGTTTCCTTGTCCACCGGTCCTTTTAAATCCTTATGGGCAGGTGTGGGAGCACACATCCGTCCTGATACGGATTCTTAAATTATCGGTCTGCAGAAGTGTATAAGTAGTAACCCATTAATGGAGACGATGAAAAGAAGCCATAAGGCGTACACGGTTACATGCCCGTTCTCCATTTGCAGAAGTGTAGAAGTGGTAATCCATCAATGGAGACATGAAGGAAAATCATAAGTTGTACACGGCTATATGTTCGTTCTCCATTTGTAGAAGTGTAGAAGTAGCAATCCATTAATGGAGACAATGAAGAAAAAAAATAAGTCATACACGGCTATATGCCCGTTCTCCATTTGCAGAAGTGTAGAAGTAGCAATCCGTTAATGGAGACAATGAAGAAAAAACATAAGTTATACACAGCTATATGCCCGTTCTCCATTTGCAGAAGTGTAGAAGTAGCAATCCATTAATGGAGACAATGAAGAAAAAACATAAGTCATACACGGCTATATGTCCGTTCTGCAGAAGTGTAGAAGTAGCAATCCGTTAATGGAGACAATGAAGGAAAACCATAAATCGTACACGGCTATATGTCCGTTCTCCATTTGCAGAAGTGTAGAAGTAACAATCCGTTAATGGAGAATAAGGTATGGAAAGAGTTGATTTCCCGTATATTCGCCTCCTCATCCCCGAATTATGGACGTAAGTCACATGGTTATGGAGAGATATCCATCCTTTTATGGGGAGAGCAGCCGGCAAATACCTGATGGAAATGCCCCGCAAACCACAGGGGAATAGCCTTGCAATTGGCTGATACACAATAATTATTGGAGAAACGTGGTCCGCTCCTGCGGACAGCAAGTTGTGTTTTCGTTAAACGAAAACCGGACGGTTTAACGGCAATTAAGCCGCTAAACCGTCCGCTTCCTAAGCTCCGAAGTCGCCTGATTTATCATTACTGGTTATTCAAATAAATATATTAGTTTGTTCTTTTACTGTCAGGATCGTGATTTTACGTTCCTGAAGGGGAACCGTTAATTTCCATTAACTGCCTTGCAGTCTCCCGGTTGTACCGCATGACTGTAAAATCATGGATGCGGCTATCGCCATGTCCGTACAATGAAATGTTAAATATCCCAATTATCAAAATTCTTTTTTCTTCTTTTCCATTATCATACGAAAAATAGTAAACTAAAAAACAAGGAATAATGATGGACAGGAAAAAGGAAACATTACTTTCTCCATTGTTGGATCGGACACTGGAAGCATTGAAAGGACAACGTAGCGTGCGGACACTGGAGAATTACCGCAGCAGTATAAATAAGGTAAAGGAATTTGCCGGTGATGGTTGGGAAAGCCTGACAATGGAAAACATCACAAAATGCTGGACGGACAAGTATGCCGCATGGTTGGAAAAGCGTCATGCCGACAAGCCTCAGACGGCGGACTTCTATCTGCGTACGTTCCGGGCGGTGTACGGTCATGCGTTGGCTCTTTCTTCCGAGGGCACGGATGGGAAGCCTTTCGGCGGACATCGTACCGGCGGATACTTTCCTGCTAAACGTGCGCTCCGAAAAGAGGAGGTGCAACGTCTGCTCTCGCCCGACTTAAGGCAGACATTACCGGAGAACCAGCGCGAGGCATTGGATGTATTGCTGTTCATCCTCTATGCACGGGGGATGGTGTTCAAGGATGTGTACGGACTGACGTGGCGGATGGTAACGGACGGGCATATCCGTTATAGACGCAGCAAGACGGACGTGTCTATTGACGTGGAGATAGTGCCGGAACTGGAAGAAATCATGGAACGTTACCACCTGGAAGATTCACCCTTTGTCTTCCCTTTCCTGCACGAGGCAAGGAAAGGATGTCCCGGAAAGGAGCTGCCGGAGGAATCCGCTTTGCGGCGAATCAATCGTACAGCCCGTATGATAGGGCGGAAAGTGGGACTCTCCGTACCTCTTACAACCTACGTGCTGCGCCACACGTGGGCAACATTAATGTTGGAAGACAGCCAGCCTGTGGAACTGATCAGCCAGTGCATGGGGCACACCTCGATACGTACCACGCAGATCTACCTTTCCCGTATCAGTAGCCGGAAGGTTGATACTGCTGTGGACGGCATGTACGACCGTATGCTACGGAAGCCCAAACATAAAAGAAAGGAAAGGGACATCCCGTCCGGTTGCCATCGAAAATCCGAATCCGGCTCACCGCAACCGATGGAAAACGGGAACACACATCCCCATGTTTCCCAAACTCCCGAAAACGAAAAATGTCCCTTTCTTAGCAAGAAAGAGACATTCGTTTCGTGTCACGTGAACACCGTAATATTTTTCGCTGCAAAGGTATATATTTCATACATTTGCAGCAAATTTTCTTCCGCTTTTTTCTCTGTTTCACCTGATATTTCTTCCTGCCTTTCCGCCCTCTATTCTTTCCATGCGATGTGAAACACATTTTCAACCGCCTGTATCACAGAATTATATAAGTTTATTTCCCGTAATGTCTCTTTCTTGCTAAGAAAGGGACGCTCATTAAAGTGCCACCAAGATGTATGGAAAAGCGAAAAAATAGACAGGAAAGCAAATCCTGTTTCTTTTTCCCATCCAAATACGGTGAACCGTTGTATTTGCCGTACTATTCGCAAATGTACGGCAAATAGGCAAGAAAACATAAGGAGACGATAAAATGAAACAAATGACGAAGGAAAGGGGCGGGTCATGCTGACGAACCCCACACGATACGGGCTGATCGCCTGCCGCTATCTCGCATGGGGATGGCACTACGGTGTATGGCTCAACGCACCGGAGATAGCGGAGCGTTACCGCATCAACGTGCGTGCCCTCTCACCGGCGTTGCTGCGACTGGTACAGGCGGGTATCCTGCACTCACGTGTCGGAGGGCCGAAGCCGGGATATATGCTCTCACGCGACCCTGCCGAAATACCGATGCTGGAAGTGGTACGCGCACTGGAAGGAACCTTCCGCATGGACTGCTGCCGCACGGTACTCCCGAACGTCCAGTGCCAGTGCGAAGCGGATAACTGTCGGGTATGCGGAGTGTTCCGGGACATACTGGACGAGCTTCGGTCGCGGCTGTCGGGTGTTTCGCTCGAAGACCATGCCGCAACTGAAGAATTTCTACCAACTTACTGGGGGGGGGGTAAAATACTGCAAACCAATAAGATAGAATACTTGGTTTAAAACGGGCGATAACGCATGAGAAACGAGAACTAAAATTTAAAAAGAAACGATATGAAAAAAAGATTCATTCCGTCCCTGTTGCTGGCGGCCTTGCTTGCCGGGAACGCCCAAGCGGAAATGGTGTCGGACAGCCTCCGCACCACGATCTACTACCGCACGGCAAGCGCACGGCTGGAGCTTCCCTACATGGACAACGACCGGCACCTTGCGGCACTGGGCGACAGCATCCGTTCTCTTGGGGGCGACCCGGCGGTGGTGCTCAGGCGCATCCTTATCCAAGCGTCCGCCTCTCCCGATGGCAACACGAAGTACAACAAGGAACTCGCCCGGAAACGCGGTGAAGATTTACGGGATTATTTAAAAGACAACCTTTCGCTGCCCGACAGCATCTTTGCACTCCAACCGCAGGGAGAGGGCTGGAGCGAACTGGCTGAAAAGCTCGGACGTACCGATGCCCCTTGGCGTGACAAGGCAATCGCCATCATCCGTGACACTCCCGAATGGGTGGTACGCGAGGGCAAGGTGGTGGACGGACGTAAACGACAGCTCATGAACCTTGCCGGCGGTCGCGCATGGCAATATATGAAAGAGAACCTCTTCGATAGCTTACGCAGCGGTGCACTCGTGGTGTGCGAGATGGAACGCATCGAGCGCGTGAAGCCCAAACCCGAATCGGCACAGGCCGAATTGAAGCCGGCACCCGAACAGGCAGTCGACAATGTGATGAACCCCGATGACACGGTGGACACCGCCGGGAAGGAGCTTGAAACGACCGCCACGCTTTATAACAAGGAGGACGAGACGATTCCGCAGGATAACACGAACGAAGAAATGGAAAAGAGACCTTTTTATATGGCGGTCAAAACGAACCTGCTCTATGATGCAGCCCTTGTTCCGAACGTGGGACTGGAGGTCTATCTCGGTGGTGGCTGGAGCGTCGGCGGCGACTGGATATACGCATGGTGGAGCAAGGATTCAAAGCACCGCTATTGGCGCATCTACGGCGGTGAGTTGGAAGTGCGCAAGTACTTCGGAAGTAAGGCGGCCGAGAAGCCTTTGCAAGGACATCATGTGGGCGTGTACGCGCAGGGGCTGACCTACGACTTCGAAACGGGCGGCAAGGGCTACCTGAGCGATTTTAACTACGGTTTCGGATTGGAATACGGCTATTCGCTGCCCGTTGCCAAGAGGCTTAATATCGACTTCGGTATCGGTGTCGGTTACAGCGGTGGCAAGTACAAAGTATATGAGCCGGAGGACGGTTGCTATGTATACAAGGAAACGAAGAGACGCCGCTGGTTCGGCCCGACGAAGGCGGAAATCTCGCTCGTCTGGTTGTTGGGTCGCGGCAACGAGAACAGCAAGAAAGGAGGTACGAAATGATACATATACGGATATACAAGGAACTGCACAAGGCAATCGCAGGATGTCTGGCGGTAATGCTGTTGCCCCTGCTCACGGCCTGTGAGCACAAGGATCTGTGTTACGACCATCCGCACTCGGCGAGCGTGGAGGTGGTGTTCGACTGGACGGAAGCTCCCGACGCCTACCCTGCCACGATGAGCCTTTACCTCTATCCGGAGGACGGTTCCGAGCCGATGCGTTACGAGTTCACCAAGCGTGAGGGCGGTACCATCGTCGTTCCGGAGGGTATGTACGATGCCCTTTGCGTAAACAGCGACAAGGAGACGCACCGCATAGTTGACAAGGAACGTATGGAGACATTTCAAGTGACAACGGGGAACACCCGTTCACTGCGTGGGACACTGGCCACGAGGTCGGAAACGGCACCGAAGGCACGCGGCGCGGAAGAGGAGCGCAGCGTGATGGAACCCGAGGCCCTCTGGAGCGACCATGCCGAGCGGTTGGACATCGGTCCTGCGAGCGGCGTGAAGCGGATCGTCCTGACCCCGAAGCCACGGGTGAACACCTGCTCGGTGGAGGTCAGGAACGTGGAGAACCTGCGTCACGTAAGTGCCCTTAGCGCATCGCTGACGGGCATGGCTGGCGGCTGGCTGGCAGGAATTGACGAGCTGACAACCGAGAAGGTGACCATCCCGTTCGAGGTACGCGCCAACGAGGACAAGACGCAGCTGTCGGGCAACCTGACCTTCTTCGGCCACTGCCCGAAGGAAGCCGGAGTGCACAAGCTGATGATTTACGCGCTGATGTCGGACGGCAGCACCTATTATTTCGAGGCGGACGTGACCGACCAGCTGCACGATGCGGCGCAGGACCCGACACACATCGTCATCGTGATAGACAAGCTGCCGCTCCCGAAGCCCATCACCGGCGGCGGAGGTCTGCAGCCTTCCGTGAAGGACTGGGAGGAAGTGCACATCAGCCTGCCGATGAGCTAAGCAGAGAACAAGTAGAACAGAAAAGTAAAAAGACAAGTATATGAACAAATCGATTTATATATGTGCGGCGGTAGCAATGATGCTGGCTTCGTGTTCCAACGATGAGACAGTGGAACTGGCGAAGGAGAATGCCATCAGTTTTCGCAGTATAATAGGTGCGAATACCCGTGGCGTGGTGGCTGACGTTAGTAATTTGAATACCCTCTGCGTGACGGCCTATCAAGGAACAGACCTATTCTTTGACAATGTCATATTCCAAAAGGACGGTACGGGCTTCTTCAACTCTGCCAAGCCTTATTATTGGCCGGAAACCGGCGAATTGACTTTCACCGTACTTTCAGGCAACTGGAGCAGTACCCGTGATTTCAGCAGCTCTACGGAGCAATGGATGAGAAATGTCACCATCAACGATGATATTGCCAAGCAGGAAGATATGACCTATGTATCCAACGTGATAGGAACGAAAGCCGCGAACGGAAAAGTGGGCGTACCGCTGGAGATGAAGCACGCGCTTGTACAAGTTCAGCTCAATGCAAAGAACGAGAACGCTAACTATGTGTATAAGGTGAAAGGCATCCGAATCAACCGTGTTGCAACCACTGCCGACTTCGACATGAAGAACGAGCAATGGGGGACAGCAAAAGGCGAGGCGACTTTTGAAATCACTTACGACACTCCCATAGAATTGACATCCCAACCCCAATCTATCATGGGAACGGCTGGTAATGCCATGCTGATTCCGTACAAGTTGGAGGCTTGGGATGGAAGCATGAAGCTGAATAAACCAGAGGGTACGCTTACGGCCAGTGTGCAACCGCATAAACCCGGTTATACTCTTACAGACGGTGGTTTTTTTTCTGTCTTGATAAACATCCGGATGAAAGCCGGAGCATCTGTCTATCCAGACAAGGAAGGTGGTTACGCATGGGCTACTGTTCCTGTGGGATACTATTGGGAAAAGCAACAGGGCAAGAAGTTCGTCTATACGCTTGACTTCAGCAACGGTGCAGGAATGGTGGATCCTTTAGACCCAGGTCCTGACTGGGATGCAAGCAAAGATCCTGACTATGCGGTACCCATTCTGGGTGGCAAGATACGCTTCGGCGTGACGGTCAGCGAGTGGGGCACCGATGACAAGAACGTGGATCTGAAAGACCCGGAAAAGTTCGATGTCACGGTGGACGGCTGGACGGACGACAAGAAGGACGCTCCCCTGAAATGAGTGCGTAAAGTGAGACAAAAGATTATCAATCAAATATTTTTTTAATTATTCATTTTTTAAATTTTGATTTTTTTTCAATTATGAACAAAGCAATTTATTTGTGCGCAGCGGCCGCTTTGGCGCTGGCATCATGTTCCAATGACGAGACTGTGGAAATGGCACAGCAGAAAGGCATCAGTTTCCGTGCCGTGACCGGACTGAACACACGTGCTTCCGAAGTGACAACAACAAACCTGAGTGCCCTTAAGGTTACAGCCTTTTGGAATAAGAATGGAGACAAGTACGATGGTTTTACTGATGAGGTTGATTATGTAAAGGCTGGTGGTGTATTTAATTCTGCCGTTTCAAAATTCTGGCCGAAAGACGAAAGTGAAGTATTGAGCTTCACCGCTTTCTCTGACAACTGGACTGGAACGAAAAACATCACGGACAAGAATAACATCAACGTGGGTGGTGTGAAGATTGAAAGTACAGTAGCTGACCAAAAAGACATGGTATATGTTACAGGCGCGACCGGAACCAAGGCTACCAATGAAACGAACGGTGTTCAGTTGACATTGGAACACGCCCTTTCCCAGATCCAAATCTCTGCAAAGAGCGACAATACGGTCTACACATACCAGGTGAAAGGTATCCGTATCTCAAATGTTGACGGAGAGGCCGACTTCAATGTCGTAAATGGTACGTGGAGCAACAACGCTGCAAACGACCAGATTTATGAAGTGAAGTATGCTACTCCGGTAACTTTGAATGGTACTGCCCAAAGCATCATGGAACGAAAGCAGGATAATGGCACTGACTACAGTGACAATGCCATGCTGCTTCCGCAGGGAGCTACTACGGCTTGGGATGTTGATGTCGACAAGACAAATACCAACAAAGGTACATACATCTCTGTACTGTTGAAAATCAAGAAAGGTACTGAAAATGTTTTCCCTGCTGAAGGTGATGATACTTACGGTTGGGCTGCCGTTCCTGCTTCATTCACTTGGGAAAAGGGCAACAAGTATGTCTATACTTTGGACTTCACCAACGGTGCCGGACGTGTTGACCCTGTAACCCCCGGACCAGACGTTAAACCGCAACCGGACGGAAAAGACCCGGACAAGGGAGACAAGATTTTAGGTGACCCGATCAAGTTCACCGTTACGGTTACTCCTTGGAATCCCACCGATAACGATATCAATATGTAATCCGATATCCATTTAATCAAAAATCAATAACCAAACCGCACTTCCGCCCGGTGGCTGTCCGCACACTCAGCCAAGGCAGGAAGTGCACCCCAGGCCGGACGGGGTTGAATGTCCCTTTCCGGTCACACAGAAAAGACAATCTAAAAAAAGAATAACTATGGCAAATAAAGCGATTCATGTATTGGCGGCAGCGGCCTTGCTTCTTGCCTCGTGCTCCAACGACGACACGGTGCAGGTGGCTTCCGGGAAAGGCATCCGTTTCCGTATGGCGGTGGATATGAACACCCGTGCCCTCTCCGCTGACCTCGCCGGGCTGAAAGCCACCGGCTTCAGCGTGTCGGCGTTCGCCACGGCCGACAATGAGGAGAAGTATGGGTTCCGGAGCTTGCTGTTCACGTACGAGGCGGGCACGGAGAACGACTGGACGTCCGACCCCTTGAAGTATTGGCCGGACGACGGCAGCGAGCTGCGCTTTGTGGCCGCCTGTCCCGCAGCCGCGGACTGGGGAGGCACCTATGAGGGTGACAAGCCCGGTGAACTGAAAGTGACCGGCTTCAGTCCGGCAGCGGACATCACCGGACAAAAAGACCTGCTGGCAGGTTATGCCTCGGGCGATAGGAACAATGCCGCCAAGACGGAGATAGAGTTGCGCCATGTGCTCACGCAGGTAGAGGTACGTGCCAAGAACACCAATGCGACCTACCGCTACGACGTGAAGGCGGTACGCATCGGTTCCGTCCATTCCACGGGCGACTACACGTTCCCTTCGGAAACAAATGCCAACGGCAGCTGGACACTGAAGGACGGAAGCTACGCCTCCTATGCCACCGCAGAGCTGACAGATCCGATACGCCTCACGTCTGACGCGAAAGGACTGATGGACGACAGTGGCACGGCGATGCTCCTTCCGCAACAACTTACGGCATGGGACACGAAAGACGACAAGGAAAACAAAAAGAACGGTTCCTATATCGCCCTGCTGTTGAAGATAACCACTGAAGCGGGTAGACAGGTCTATCCCTCCGCCGAGGGTGAATACGGCTGGGCGGCAGTGTCCATCGGAGGCCACGCGGAGAGCAAGAAGAACCTCTGGCAGCCAGGCGACAAGTTCGTCTACACACTCGACTTGAGTAACGGCGCAGGGGTAACGCCCCCCGACGGCCCCGATCCCGGCGAACCGATACTGGGACAACCCATCCACTTCACGGTGACGGTGAACGGCTGGGCGGTTCGCCATCAGGACGTGAACCTGTAAGACAGAAAACGAATTACGAATAAAAAACGAATGACAGATATGAACTACAAGAACAAACTGATGAGTCTCTCGCTCATCCTATTGGCGATGTTCTCTGCCTGTACGGACGAGGTGGAGAACGGAGGCCGTGACTCGGGCACAGGCGACCACCGCATCACCTTTGCCGTGGGCACGGCAGCCCCTGATGCCCGGACACGGGCGGACGGGAGTCGCTCTGGTACCACCGAATCATACGAAACCAGCTCCGTGGAGATGCAGGGCAAACTGGACGGGAAAACTGTCTACCTCACCGCCGAAGTCTCCGACGGTTTCCCGGGCGATGACCAACCCTTGACACGGGGCACGCAGGTGACGGGGGTCGCACAGGTGGATGAATTTAGCGTGTCGGCCACTGTTTTAGATGCTAACGCTTTTGAACCCGAGACGTTGGATGTGATGTACAACGTGAAGGTGGCGAAAGACAACGCCTCTTCCACATGGACTACCGGAACGCCGTATTACTGGCCTACCGGCAAGAAACTGACTTTTTTCGCTTGGTATCCTTACAACTCGAAGAACCTGACCATCCCGAAAGACAACAATGTCAAGGATACAAAGCTGTTCTACGAGATACCCGAACAGGTAGCCGACCAAGAGGACTTTATGATGGCCAACAGCTATGAAGTGAGCGAGACATCGAGCGTGCCGATTTTTTTCAGGCACATGCTTACGGCGGTGAAGTTCAAGACGAGCAACAACATCCCTGCCTGCACCGTCAAGTCCATCTCCCTGAAAGGAGTGAAATACAAAGGCTATCATAACTGGCAAGCACATAACAGCATTATATTATCTTGGAATCCGGATGCTGACACCAGAGACTTCACCTTGGACTTTCCCAATGGAAAGGAGGTAGCCGAGAATACCGAGACCGAACTCACGGGAAAGGGCGAGACTTTCTTCATGATGCCGCAGACATTTGGAGATGACAGCGAAGCCCGTTTGGAAGTGACGTTGGAGATGAATGGCGTGGAGCAGACCATCGGTGCCAAACTGAAGGATCTTGCCAATGCTTATGGTTCGTCAGTTTGGAATCTGACAACAACGGTTACATATAATATCTCGCTCGACCAGAATGTCGAGTTGGAATTGAACAAGGATGTCTTCGTGGCTTCGGGTGCCGACGCTGTGATTTATGTGAAGAGCAACTGTGACTGGGAGTGTACACTGAGCGACCCGAACGGCATCACCGGCAGCGCCGCACCGGCCTTGTGCAAGCCGACGCTGAAAGGTAGCACCAGCGGAGTGCAGTCGGACAGTTTCGATAATGAAAACGCGAAACTCACCCTTGAAACCATCCAACCGACCGACACTGAGACGCGCAAGGGCAAGGTGAAGCTCACGTTTACGTTCCCTTCCAAACCGGGAAAGACGGTAGAGAAAGAGGTGACGCTGACTTCCAGTCTGATGGTGGAATATCCGACAGGAAGTGACATCTGGTACAAACTGTCCCAAGGGTCTATGAGTTGCCACGACTTGATGACCACCGATACGCCCACCTTGCCCGATAATGCCGACTTTGCCACGGCCATAGCCAAGGTGGTAGGTGCCGATGTGACATATAGCCGCGAACTGGTAGCGACAAGAACTGGAGGAACTTCTTATGATGGCGATCCGGCCGTCTTCACTTACTTCGGTATCCGCAGAGCCAAAGCTGACGGTTCGACCATCGTGGTGAACCTTTCCAGAATCACCTTGGAGAACTATGGCGGTTCAACTTTCGATGAAAAGAACTTCATGACTTGGGGTGGAACTTACTATCCAGTAGGTAGCACATGGACGGTGACCAAAGACAACTATAATGTGAAGACTCACGTAGACGACATGGGTACGGATTTGTCTGTTTGGCAAAGCACTGCCATGGGTAACTGGGGATATGACCAAGCGTATGACTATAGTAGTTCTACTTTCCGCTATCCCGGTCACTACACCATCAAGAATAACAAGTTCGGCTACTACTCCATTGAAAAGGTCTCAAATTGAGAAACAGGCAAGGCAAGATCAATAACAGTTTGAACAATAAAAAAGACAAGATATGAACTACAGGAATAAACTAATGAACCTTTCTCTCATCGCGCTGGCAGTATTCTCCGCCTGTTCGGACGAGGTGGAGAACGGTACTCACCCGGGAAAGGGAGACCAGCGTTTGAGCTTCGCCGTAAGCATGGGAGGCACGAACGCATGGAAACCGACAGCCGGCACCCGTGCGGCTTCCGGTTTAGGGGAGAGCACGTACGAGCTGAAACCCATTGAGATGGAAGGCAAGGTGAACGGGAAGACCGTCTACCTTACCGCAGAAGTGACGGACGGATTTCCCGGCGACAACCGTCCGATGACGCGCGGCACGCAAATCTCCGAGACCAACAAGACGGATATGGAGACCTTTGCCTTATCGGCCTATACCGATGCCACCGGCACGCCCGACTTCATGTACAACGAGACGGTCACCTTGAATAAGGACGAAGGCCGTTGGTATCCCACGGGGACATACTATTGGCCCGGCAAGAAGCAGTTGAGCTTCTACGCATGGTTCCCCAGTGCGGCGGACGGCATGACGCTCACTGGCAATACCGATGTTGGCGCACCTGTGATAACCTATACCGTGCCCGATGACGTGAAGAAGCAACAGGACGTGATGAGTGCTGCAGCCATCGGAAAGGATAATCCGACGGCAGACGGTTTCGCCACCACCGACCTGACGTTCAACCACGCCCTCTCGGCAGTGAAGTTCGTGGCAGGGGATGACCTACCCAACTGCGTGGTGAAGTCCATCAAGCTGGATGGCGTGCGCTACAAAGGTACTTACACGTTAGGAACGGACGCATGGACATTGACTGATGACACGCAAGCCTTTACCCTACGTTTAAACAAAGTGGTGGCAGGAAACGGTGGAGCCATTACGGAGGATGGCAAAGGCGAGACCCTCTTCATGATGCCGCAGACATTGTCCGACGACGCGAAGATCGAGGTGGTGCTGAATGACGGAACTGCCGACTTTACGGTGGGCGCATCCATTGGAGGCACGAAATGGGAAATGGGCAAGACCTATACCTACCACATCTCGAACAATTTTGTGTCGCTGGTTACCACCAACGACAAGTTCGTTGCCTTTACGGATGAAACCCTGACGGATCAGGTGGCTTTCTTCTTGAGTGCGTCCGCAACTACTGCCGGGACTACGGGTGAAATCTTAGCAATCCATCGCGACGGACATCACCGCCCGTTACCCCGATGCCGTACCTTACAAGGTGGAGAAACAACCGGGCGGTTACGAGATAGACATCCCCGGCTGGGAACTGTACTACAGCTATCAAGGTACGTTCATCCGTGCCGAAAGGGACTGGTAAAACTGCATGAAACACCAATAACTAAAGAGCTATGATCATCTATGACAGCAAAATCGCCCGTCTGCTCCAAGGCCGGCTGAATCCCTACGATTACGTGACCCTCCCGATCATTACCTTGACCGCCCTCCCCTACGGAGAGAAAGGAATTTGGGAGGAAATGGAGATGAGCATCCACCGCCGCCAGTATACAGAATGCTTCCTTGCGTCACTACTGCCGTCCCTGCTTCTGGGCTGGCAGGTGTGCTGGGGACTTGCCGTCCTGCCACTGTTCATATATTACATCCTCTATTGGGCGGAACAGTTGGCTGTCGGCCATTCGGCATTTGACTACGAGGCAGAAAAGGAAAGCGAGGAAGTAAGCTACTTTGTAGTGAGAAAACGCTTTGCATGGAGCAAATGGTATTGGAAAAAGAAGCTGCCGGCCATCGACCGGAGCTGGTTCTGCTAAAGGAACAGGGCTGGCTCCTATACAGCTACTACAAGCGTGGGCTGCTGTCTGTTTAAGTTGTGTTCGGGCATCCTGGGGCCTTCTTTATGATTAAACGAGATGCAGCCAACGCTTCCTTTCATCACATTCCTCTATTGGGCGGAAAAGGAAAGCGTGGAACTGCAATATCTGATATTCGGGAAGATGGATACAGCCAGAAATGAAAAAAAGAGCTAAACAAGTGCAAATATAATATCTAATATTCAATACTTTATGTGGTATCAATTTCGGGAACGACATTCTAATTTGTCTTAATCCGTTGCAAGTTTCTTCGGGATATATGGGAACATTTACGGGAATTTATTATACCTTTGTCGCATAACCGTAAAAGCAACGCCGATGAAAGCTACCGTCTATCTGAAAAAGTGTTCCCCAGACACCTCGAACATCTGCTTCCGGGTACGGGAGCAGAACGTGGACATAAAGGTCGTGTCCCCTCTTGAAGTGCAGGACAAATATTGGGACTCTGACAGCCTCAGTTACAGGCGCACGACGGCTGTACCTGCCGCCGAGCAGAAACGGCTGCCGGAACAGATTGCCTCCATCATCGAGCGGGCGGAGAAGACTTTCACGGACAAGGCGGACAGCCGGTGGATGAGGCAGGTCATCGAGGATGTGCTGTACCCTACTCGCGCGTTCGAGCGCAACCACCCGAACCTTCTTGCCCGCATCCATGAGTATCTGGAGAAGTATGACGGTGCGGAGAGGACAAAGGAGCATATTATCCGCTTTGAACGCAAAATGTCGCGCTATCACGAATATCGGCGGGAGATACTGGGCGAGGTGGACTTCACTCTCTTCGTGGAGACCGTCACACTGGAGCAGATGAACGGTTTCCGGGATTATGTGGTGAACGAATACCTGCTGCGGCAGGAATATCCCGAATTCTATGCTTCCCGTATGCTCATCAACCATCGGCCAAGGCCGCTTTCCGGCACGACAGTCATCAACATCATGAACCTTTTCTGCACCTTCCTGCACTGGTGCAAGAAGATGAAGTATTCAGACAACGAGGTCTATACCCTCTACGGCTGCAAGGAGCCGACCTACGGCGACCCGTTCTTCCTCACTTCCGAAGAGCGGAATATTCTCTACGATGCTGATCTGAGTGACTGTCCGAAGTTGGCTATCATTCGGGACATCTTCGTGTTCCACTGCTATGTCGGCTGTCGCGTGGGAGACCTGTACCGGCTTACGAGGGACAACATCAAGGACGGATTCTTGGAATACATGCCGCAGAAGACAAAGAAGTGCCAGGCGAAGACAGTCAGAGTGCCCCTGCACGAAAAGGCGTTGAAGATACTGGAACGCTACGATGCCAATGCCGACAGGCTGTTCCCGTTCAGGCAGATACACACTTATAACCTCGGCATACGGGAACTTCTGAAACATTGCGGCATAAACAGGATGGTCACCATCCTCGACACGCACGGCTATAACACTGTGCAAAGGCCCTTGTACGAGGTGGCCACCAGCCATACGGCACGCAAGACCTTCGTGGGCAACCTCTACAGGCAGGTGCCCGACCCCAACTTGATAGCCTCCATGTCGGGGCACGTAGAAGGGAGCCGGGCGTTCAGCCGCTACCGCACGATAGACGATGACATGAAGCGCAGGCTTGTAGAAATGATAGACTAAATCGAAAAGGAGGATATATATGAAAGTGACCGCATTCGTCCGGAAGACCGCCGCCAAGAACAACATCACCGACCAGGCACGGGTCTATTTCCGTGTCCGTGACATCGGCGGCGTGGACATCAAGGCTGCAAGCGAACTGTCCATCAACCCCAATCACTGGAGCCCGGAACGGCAGGGCTACAAGTCCCGCGTGGCACTGGTGTCGGAGGAGAAGAAGATGGTCTTCGACAAGGACGTGCAGCAGATCACCCACCTTATCACAAAAGAATACCACCGGGGCGTGGACGGCAACTGGCTCAAGGGACTGATAGAGGAATACCACCATCCCAACATCAACGCGAGGGGCGGCAACAAGGCTGACGAGTACCTGCTCTCGTACCAGATACGGAAATACATCGACGAGACTCCGCTCGCGGATGAAAGCCGCAAACACCACCTCGACAATCTCAACAAGGTGCTGCGCTACGAGCGTTTCCGGCACGAGGTGCTGCACCAGAGAGGCTTCCACCTGTGCATCGACACCGTAACAGCAGACGACATCAGGGACTTCAAGCTGTGGATGCAGGAGGAGCATAAATATGTGGACATGTATCCCGTATTCTACAGGGACGAGAAACACCGCGATGTCGGGCAGAAACGTTCCGAGAACAGCATGTCTGGTTCGCTCTACCGCATCCGCACCGTCGTCAAGTGGTGCATCAAGCGCGGGCTGACAAGGAACAATCCCTTTGACCAGTACCAGATTGCCCGGCCGATGTACGGTGACCCGTTCTACCTGACGCTCGAAGAGCGGGACAAGGTGTACTATGCCGACCTGAGCGGCATGGGAACTACCTACCCGGTCTACCGTGACATCTTCATGTTCCAGTGCCTGATAGGATGCCGCGTGAGCGACCTGAACAGGCTGACCAAGGCGAACATCGTGGACGGTTTCGTGGAGTACATCCCGCAGAAGACGAAGATGGAACATGCCAATACAGTGCGCGTGCCGCTCAACCAAAAAGCACGGGACATACTGGAACGCTACAAGGATCTGGAGAGCGCCCTGCTCCCCCGGTTCTCGCACTTCGGCTACAACAAGAAGATAAAGGAGATACTCAAGTATGTGGGCATCGACCGTACGGTCATAGTCCTCGACCCGAAGACAAGGGAGGACGTGGCAAAACCCTTATACGAGGTGGCGACCACACATACCGCACGCAAGACATTCATCGGCAACCTGTACCGACAGGTCAAGGACCCGAACCTGATAGCCTCCATGTCGGGACATTCGGAAGGGAGCCGGGCCTTCGCACGGTACCGCAAAATTGACGACGAGATGAAGAAGGAGCTGGTAAACCTTTTAGACTGATAATTTCCCTGTTTCCCCTCCACAGACAATGCAATATGAATATGGACGAGCAGAAATTGACATACGAACAGTTCAAGGCTGACATCCTCCAGTGGAAGGACGCGCACAGGGAAGAATACCGCCGCTTCGCGAAAATGATGGCGGACGGGAACGAGGTGCAGTACCTTGCCGTATGCCGTGCCATATTCAGACAACTGCCCGGCATCAAAAAGGAATGGCAGATGTCATGGTGTGACGACAGCACGGACGGCTTTAGAAACATAGACCTCCATTTCAAGGAGAACGCGGTGCCGGGGAAGATCGTGGAACTTTACAGGAAACAGAGGGAAGAAGACACAGCCCCGCCTCCGACCACATTCTGGGGCAGAATGAAATACATTTTCAGACAGAGCCTGAGAAAACGCTGCGTGACCTTGTCCGCCCCTCTTGTATTGAGCTGGCTGTATTACGGCAAGAGCTTCGAGGCCATGGTGGACATGGTCAGCAGGCAGGCGGGACATCCCAAGGCAGGGAACGCCGAAAGGATGGGCTGCTCCATTGTCGTCAAACAGATTATTGAAGTGTCCATAAAGAACGGTTTTCGCACGCAGGAGGACTGGGATAAACATTTCGCCATGAAAGACGCCATCGAGAAAGGCAGCATCGGCGAATGGGCGTTGCAGTCCTTAAAGGACGGGAAGGGTGGCGGTGATACCGAAGGCAGCCCGGCAGCAACGGAGTTCGTCAGCGGTACGGTGCCGCAGGCGCAGCGGACGGCCGGAAAGAAGAAGATACAGGAGCGGCCGCTTGCAGATTATCTCAAGTGCGGAAACAGGGAGGAAGTCCTGCAATGCATCCGCCGTTTCGTTTCCATAAACACGAGCGCGGTCCACCAGGCACTGCCGTTCTATGTGCTGAAAGACCTGCGGCTGGTGGCCGGGATGCACGCCGCGAAGGAGTACAGCGTGGGGATGGCACTGCAGTTCCCCGACCTGCCATCGCTGAAAAGCGAGAGTGCCATACGGCAGGCGGTCGGCTTCCTGAAGACGGCAAAGCACGTAATCAAAGACGGCAGGGACCAGTCCGCCCCGCTCATCGAAAGCGACGAGAACCGGGAACTGTACCGGACACTGGCGGCAGAAATCAAGAAAATCATCTCTGATGATGAAGCGGAAACGGCCGCCGGATAAGGCAAAATGAGCCGTTTTACATGGTCATGCAGACTTGAATTGTCATGACAATTTAAGACAAGGCATTATATATCAATTCGTTTCAATTCCCATATACTTTTGCACCGTCAACCTTTTCCCTAAGGTCGGCGGTGCTTCTCTTTTATAAGCCATCGGAAGCGGGGCATCAGGGAACTTTTGAAGATGGTCATCACAAACTTCAAAACTGATATTTATGATCACCATAGAAAGTCTGGTCGAACAGGGCGCGAACGTGAAACTGGAAGTCACGCCCGCCGACCTTAAGATGTTTGCCGAGTCCATCGTGCAGCGCACCATCATGGCGCAGCAGGAGGAACGGGATGCCGCCATGAAGCGTGAGGCGGAAGAGACATGGCTCAATACGAAACAGGTCCGTGAGTTGTTGAACGTGTGCGAGGGCACACTCAACCTGTGGGCAAAGCGGGGCTACCTTGTGCCTGTCAAGGTGGGCAACAAGAACATGTATGCCAGGTCGGATGTCCGGCGTGTGCAGACGGGAGGGAAATCCGAGAGTGTGACATCCTATTGCAAGAAGAGAAATGGCTGACATGACACACACCCGACTTGAACTGTGCAACATGATCCGCATGGAGGCGGAACATACCGAAGGCACCGGCTTCCCTCTGGAAGTGTTCCCGCAGACGGTTCAATCCGTCATCCTTGACATGGCCCGGTACGAGAACTACAAGACAGAGTTCATAGCGACTGCCATGATTTCGGCTGTATCTGCGGCATTGGGCGGCACCTACCGTATCCGCATCAAAGGCGAATGGCAGAGCAATGCCGCCCTCTACATCATCCTCGTGGGCAGGCCGGGACTGGGCAAGACACCGCCGCTGGAGGCGGCATACCGTCCCATACGGAAGCACGACTATGCCCTGTTCAAGGCGTATGAGTCGGAGTTGGAGGCATGGAAAGCTGCCGGGGAAAACGGGAAGAAGCCCGTGCTGCGGCGTACCGTCGTGTCCGACTTCACCCCCGAATCGCTCCTGCTGACGCACAACAACAATCCCCGTAGCGTGGTCATCCTCGTGGACGAGATCATGGGGATGTTCAACTCTGCCAACCGCTATACCAACGGACAGCTCATAGAGCAGCTGCTCACGGCATGGAGCGGCGGGGCACTGGACGTGACAAGGGTCGGCAGCACTATACCTGTCCACATAGAACAGCCGTGCATCAACATCATCGGAACCACGCAGACCAAGCGTATCCACGAACTGCTCACGAAAGGCTTCGAGGAGAACGGACTACTCGACCGTATCCTGTTCGTGCTGCCCAAATCCCGTGAAGTGTCAAAATGGACTGATTGGGATGATGGCGGGGAGGACAGGGCATCTCTGGCGGCGGCACGCTGGGAGCAGATACTTGGCAAAGTACTCGCTCTGGACTATGACACGGGAGAGGAAGAAAGGATATCCCATGTGCTGTCCATGGACAGGGAGGCAAAAGAGTATTTCTTCTCATGGTGGAACAGGAAAGTGGAACGCATCAACCGGATAGAGGACGATGCCGAGGTGGACAGCCGTGAGATGAAGCATCCGGCGCAGGTGGCACGGCTGGCCCTGCTCATGCAGGTGCTGCGGTATGCTTCCGGCGAGAGCCATCTGCAGTCTGTGGATATGGTATCGGTAAAAGCCGCTGTCCGGCTGAACGGTTATTTCGAGGACTCGTACCACCGCATCCGTTCATTCGTGGCAGAGGACATGTGCGAGGAACCGCCCAAGGTACTGCTGTCATTGCTGCCGGACACGTTCGACACGAAGACGGCCATCGCCACAGGCAAGGAACAGCAGAATGTCAGCGAGCGCACGGTGATGAACTACCTCAGGGAACTGTGCAGGAGCGGGTTACTGCGGAAGTCCAAGGCTGGGCATTACGAAAAAGTCATATATGATAAATCTAGCAAATCTAATGAAAACGATAATGAACCGCCAACCCGAAACTGCAACTGATGACCCCTTGTTGCAGCCTGCAGTCTTTGCAGTTTTGCAGTTTCAGGGTTCTAAAAACAGGTATTTCCTGCAAGACTGCAGGAACTGCAAACTGCAAATGATGGTTTTCATTTGCAGAAACACATAACCGACAGCATATATGAACGAATATAGATTTCATCTACAGAAATACCGTCCGGGCAGCAAGACCGTCTGTCCGGAGTGCGGCAGGAAGTCCTGCTTTACCCGTTACATTGACGAGGCAGGTCGGATTTCCTTTCCCGATAATGTTGGCATCTGCGACCACATCAACAGTTGCGGCTACCACTACACCCCGAAGGAGTATTTCCGGGACAACCCTACTGTCAAAGAGCGGTTGAATGGACACGAAAGGGATGTCCGGGTAAAGTCGGCTGTAAGGACAGTACCGGAACTGGAGCTACAAATTTCTTATCTTCCCTATGATTGGGTGGAGCAGTCCATGCGCAGGTACGACATCAACCCCTTGTACCGATACTTTACCAAAGTGATGGGCAAGGAGAACACGGACAGACTGTTCTGTCTTTACAGGGTCGGCACGTCAAGAATGTGGGGCGGTGCGACCGTGTTCTGGCAGATAGACCGGGACGACAATGTGCGTGCAGGCAAGATTATGGGCTATGCTGCCGCAACCGGACACCGTATCAAAGAGCCTTTTAACCAAGTCAACTGGGTTCATTCGGTGAGGAAGGTGCAGGATTTCCGTATAAAACAGTGCCTGTTCGGTGAACATCTGCTTTCGGACACTTCCGCTGCCATGTCAGCCAAGCCTGTAGCCATTGTCGAAAGCGAGAAGACGGCACTGGTTGCCGCCCTGTTCATCCCTGATTTTGTATGGCTTGCCACCGGGGGAATGCACGGCTGTTTCAACAGTGAGGCCATGCAGGTGTTGAAAGAACGCGAAGTGATTCTTTTCCCAGATCTTAAGGCAACCGACGGATGGCGGCAACGGCTGCCGATGCTGGAGACTATCTGCAGGCGTGTCACCTGTTCCGAACTGCTGGAAAAGATGGCGACCGATGAACAGCGTAGTTTGGGACTGGACATCGCCGACTTTCTGCTGATGGAGGATACGCCACAGATGATTCTCGCGAGGATGACACAACGCAATCCAGCGTTGCAGACCTTCATCGACACCTTCGGACTCGAACTGGTGGATGCAGAAAAAACGGAATAAAAGAGGAGCAATGGACAGCTCGCTGTCCCGTGAAAATGGGGTTGTAAAATCCCGTAGCTTATTAGGGCATTTTCACCGTCTCCGCTTCGCATCCGGCAGTCAAAAAGCCCATAAGCCGGGGAACTTCTCAGGCCCCCGGGTGTGCCTCCGGCTGTCTGACGGGATTTTACAACAAGAATAACAATAAAACAACGAGCAGATATGAGTAATACACAATACGCTGTCTGCCACCTGCAGCGTGGCAGCGGCAATGACAGTGGAATGTCATGCCATATAGAGAGAAAGGATGCCAAGGGAAAGATTTATGTGCCGGTCAATGCCGATGCGGACCGGACACATTTCAACCGTGAGTTGGTCAGATTTCCCGATGGCGTGTCCAATCGTACCGAGGCGATACAGCGCCGCATCGAGACCGCCGGGCTGCGTCGCAAAGTCAGCCAGAACCAGACAAAAGCAATACGTGTAATGCTGACCGGAACGCATGAGCAGATGATGAGAATTGCCAATGACGGCAAACTGGACAGTTGGGTCGATGCCAATCTCAAATGGCTAAAGGAGACCTTTGGAGTCGACAACATTGTGTCTTGCGTGCTGCATATGGACGAGAAGACCCCACACCTGCACGCCACAGTTGTGCCCATAGTAACCGGTGAGCGTATCCGCAGAAAGCGGGAAGGCGAAAAGAAATATGAAACGAAGTCCGGTCCCCGTCTGTCGGCGGACGATGTGATGCGTCGTGCCAAATTGCATGAATACCAGAACAGTTATGCCAAGGCCATGAAACCGTTCGGGTTGCAGCGTGGAATTGTCGGATCTACCGCCAAGCATCAGGCGAACTCGGAATATTACAGGCAGCAGGTAATCCAGTATGAAGAGGATATAGCCAAGTTACAGGCCGATGTGGAGAAGGCGCAAGAAGGCAGGCACACCATCCTCGCGTGGTTCGGCAAAGGAGACCTTTCCAAGGCAAAGAAGGAACTGGCTGACAAGGACAGGCTGATTGCCGAACTCAATAAACAGATTGAGGAACTACAGGCAGAAAAGGCACGGTTGCAGGAACAACATAAATCAGAAATCGGGAAACTGCGAAACGGCTATCAAAAAGAAATAGACAAGGCCATTCATCAGGCAGAAGCGGCAGAACGGCAATTCAAGGAGAAGGATGCACTCATAGACAGGCAGAAGAAGCAGATAAGTTTGCTTGACCGCAAGGCCAATCCCCAACGTTACAGCCTATCGTCCGGTGCCGAGCTTGTACGTGTCAATGTCTCAAACTACCGGAATCCGTCGCTCCACATCTGGACACGGGTCGGTGATGAACTTTTTGAGAACATCAAATTCCAAATAGACTATGATGTGGCCCAAAGCCATTTCAACGGTCAGATCACGGACGAGGAATTTGTCAATGCCGTCTTCGAGCCACAGGAGCAGGTAAATGGAAAGCAGGCAGAGCTATTGGGTGCAGTTTTTACCCTTGCAGCCGGAGGACCGGCACAGCCCCATGTCGGTACCAGTGGTGGAGGGGTGTCTTCGGAACTTCCGTGGAATGATAAGAAACCCAAAGGATTGAAACGATAAAGCTATCAATTCAATAGATAGATTAGCAGAAAAATATCTACTTTTGTATTGGATATAAAAATATAACGATGAAATTATCAAAATTATATAGTAAGTCACTTTGGAAAGACAGTTGTTTGTACGCAGTTAGTTTCATTGCTGCTATAGAAACTATTTGTGCTATCGCTAATTTTAGCATTACAGATATTTGCAATATACAGAAATGGTGGGAGAAAGGCTTGGTTATTGTGGGTGTATTTTTATTATTTTGGATTATAATATCTGTAGTAAAGGCATTCAGAGCAGACCATTCAATCACTTTAAAAATAAAAGGAATCAATGTTAAAATTGAAGAAGGGGATATATTTGAGTCAACAGATTGGAAATTAATCCCTTTTAATGAATTTTTTGATACCACTGTAGATGATGTCGTTATTGCTCGAAACTCGTTGAATGGAAAATTCATAGAGAGATTACAAGATATTGATGATTTGAACCGAAAAATTAACGAAGCTGACGATGTGCCTGGAATGAGGAAAAAAACGAAAGCAGGTAGAATCTGTTATTCGCTAGGGCGGATTATTGCTTATCAGGATTATATGTTATTAGCATTTTCTCATTTCGAAAATAATCAAGCTCTATTATCTCACAACGATTATGAAATTTGCCTTAGAACTATGTGGAAGGAAATAAGTAGAGTTTATGCAAATAGACCTATTACCATACCGTTACTAGGTGGAGGAATAACACGCATTACAGATAAAAATGAATTTCAATTGCTCCGTTGCATTCTTTGTACACTTAACACATCGAATGCTCAAATATATCAACCCATAACAATTGTACTGACAAGAGAATCTATTGATAGAATTAATTTATACGATATAAAAAAATTATTTTAGTCATGAATTACAGAACAAAAACTTACATTGCAGCAGATTGGGATCATGATGAAGATGCCGTCAAAGAATTATATAAATGGAATAACAGTTCCAGGTACGGACTTACATTTTCAGATGCTCATGAGTTAAAACAAGCAAGAGATTCGAGTCTAAATTGCTCAATTAAAAAATCATTAGCCGAACGATTGGATGCGTCTAAAACATTTATCCTTATCGTTGGAGACCATACAAAAGAATTAAAAGCTGGAGGATGTCAATACTGTGGCAGTTATAATAGCTATTGGGGAACTTGTGGCAGAGGACATACAGTAGATACTCGAAGTTATATTGATTTCGAATGTGAAAAAGCAATTCGAGATGGTTTAAAGATAATAGTCCTATATAAATCAACATTCGTCAATAGGGACAAATGCCCAGAAATGATCAAATGGAAAGGTATTCATGTTCCGATGGAAAAATGGATTGGGAACAACTTGTATTGGGACTATGATTCTGTAAAAAACGCTATCGAACAATAAACAGATATTGCCCCGTAAATTAATATCCTATGGGGCAATATCTTGCTTCGTTAATTACCATGTTATAATTTTATCTACAATCTCTTGTTGTTCGGCGCTGCTACGACGCAGATAAATGCGAGTAGTTTCTATGCTTTCATGCCCCATGAGGTCGGCAAGCAGAGATATGTCATTGAATTTCTCCAAAAAATTCTTGGCAAACCGATGACGGAAAGAGTGAGGATAAACGACTTTCTCATTCAGTCCGTATTTCACAGCATAGTTCTTCAACTGCTGGGCAATACCTCTTGTAGTGATACGCTCTCCGAAACGATTGAGGAAAAGGTAACCACTTGTGCGATTGGTCTTGATTAGCCATTCGGCTGTTTCTTTTCGTAATGTTTTGGGAATATAAATCCTGCGTATTTTACCTCCTTTGGTATAAATATCGTAATACCCAATCTGAACATGCTCTATCTTTATCTGTATCAATTCACTGACTCTTGCACCAGTCGCAGCGAGAAAACGCACTACAAAATACCAGATCAGATTATCTTCCCTTTTTAGTTTGTTCTTTAGGAAGATATAGTCAGCATTACTGATCACATTTTCCAAATATGAACGCTGTTGTACCTTGACCGATTTTAATCGCAAGCGCGGCTTTTTTATGCACTCAAGGTATTTATTCATAGCCTGTATACGCAGATTCACAGTCTTTGGCTTGAAGGTTTCGATGAGATAAGTTTTATAGATGAGCAAATTCCGCTTGTTCAATTCCCTATGCCGAGAATAATACTCCCTGATGGCATAAAGATAAGCGTTGATGGTATTTTCCGCCATATTCCCCTGACGCAAATACAATTCAAAATCTTCATTGTTCATGTTCTTTACATTATTAGTTAAACAAATTGTTATCACTAATAATGTAGTGAGCGGTTAGTGCTTTGAATTCCTATTATGAGAAGTTTCTCGCTACGGGTGAGGTGAAATGCATTGACGAGGAGATTCCGTTTGAGATTCCAAATAGATGGGAGTGGGAAAGATGGGGTAATATTGCATTATCAATCCAATATGGATATAATGCCCCTGCCATTGAACGAGGAGATATAAAGATGGTCAGAATTAGTGATATTCATGATAATGTAGTTCAATGGAAAGATGTTCCATTTTGTAATATAGAAGCATATAATATTGATAATTATCTGCTTAAAGAAAATGACATTCTTTTCGCAAGAACTGGTGGAACTGTAGGTAAATCATTCTTAGTTCAATCTATCCCTGAGCCAGCTATATATGCTGGCTACCTTATAAGGACGAGATATTCACAAGAGCTTTGTCCACAATATCTTAAATCATTTATGGAAAGCCAATTGTATTGGGAACAATTAAAATCTGGAACAATTGCTACCGCACAACCCAATTGTAATGGGAAAACATTAGGGAAGATGCTTTTACCAATTCCTCCGAAAGCAGAGCAGACACGTATTGTGCATAAAATAGCAAGTCTTATTCCTATTTATCAGCGGTATGCTAAAGCACAGCAGAATTTGGACAATCTCAATGAGATTATAAATGATAAACTAAAGAAGTCCATTTTGCAGGATGCGATACAGGGTAAACTAGTTCCACAAATAGCAGAGGAAGGTACAGCCCAAGAACTGATTGAACAGATACGGCAGGAGAAACAGAAATTCGTAAAAGAGGGAAAGTTAAAAAAGTCTGCTTTGACTGATTCTATTATCTTCAAAAGTGACGATAACAAGTATTATGAGCAGATAAATGGGCGAGCCGTTCAGGTAGAGTGTGATTACGACTACCCAGATACTTGGTCGCTTGTGAGATTATCCTCAATTTGCACTCTTATTGATGGCGAAAAGAAAGACGGGCAGCACCTATGCCTTGATGCAAAATATTTACGAGGAAAGAATGCCGGAGAATATCAGCAGAGAGGCAAATTTGTCCACAAAGGAGATAATATCATCCTTGTGGATGGGGAGAACTCCGGCGAGGTTTTCACTGTGCCTTGCGATGGCTATATGGGTAGCACATTCAAGCAACTCTGGGTCAGTTCGACTATGCACTTGCCTTATGTATTGAACTATATCCTATTCTACAAGGAGTTACTGCGCAAATCAAAACGAGGTGCAGCCATCCCACACCTAAACAAGGAGATATTCTATTCTCTTATTATCGGTATTCCACCGTATCAAGAGCAGATGAGAATTGTAAACAAAATCAATGAAATATACTGCAAGATCAAGGTGTAATCAAGCCTTAATCTTGCCAAACAATTCTGATATTCGGCTGCAAATGCGTTCTTGCTCATTAAGTGGCGGAAGTGGTACAAGTGTATTGTGTAAAGCTTTGGCAGAAAATCCCTGAATACCAATACCTTTTCCTCCAATAACACCTATTTTATTGTATAGATAGAAGATATAATAAAAGTATTTTGTACAAAGAGGATAGTAGGCTCTCAATTTATGTATGTGATTCTGAAGCATTATAGGTAAATCATATTCCCAAATACATGCTCTGCCCACATCACCTCCTTCACAAACTAACAAATCTCCTTTGACGGCTTGGTTGCGTTCAATTTCATTCTCTTCAAAATGCATCTTTTTGAGATTGTTAAGATTAAATCCATCCCAATACAAATTAGATGTGGTAATATACTCCAAAAATTTGCCAGAAGAATTACTCTGATTAAGTTGCTTCCCATTATTATGAGCAAAGAGTATTCCTATTCTTACCCATGACCACGTGTTAGGTATTTCAAACGGTATATCATCTGTTATATCAATTAATTTACTACCTATCTGCTCATAATACTTGTTATCGTCACCTTTGTAAATAACAGAATCTGTCAAAGCAGACTTTTTAAGTTTGCCTTCTTTGACAAGTTTCTGTTTCTCTTGTTTTATTTGTTCAAGCAATTCCTGTGCAGTTCCTTCATTTGTAATCTGCGGTACAAGCCGCCCTTGGATTGCTTCTTGTAAAATACTCTTTTTGATAACATCATTGATCGAAGAGTTTAAAAGATTTTGTTCATTTTGTGCCTTATCATATTTCTCAACTACAGGAAATACGTCTTTAAGTTTATCTGTTATTCGATTCTGTTCTGCTATAGGTGGTAGTGGTATCAGCAAACTTTTCAGCCTATTGGCAGAGAGCCCTGGCATAGCTGTTCCTACGGAAGTCAGATTATTACTCTCCTTTTGTAGATACATAAAGTAATATACATACTCACAAGTGCCATCAACAAGAGGTCTCAATCTATGAACATGATTTTGAAGACAAATATCATAATCATAGTTCCAAATAGCAGAACGACCGTAACCGGCACCCCCTTCACAAACAAGTAAATCGCCTTTAGTAGCAGAACAAGTTTTAATCTCTTCCTCTGTAAAATTCATAACTTTTATATTGTCAAGGACGAAATATCCCCAATATAGATTGGATGTAGTTATAAACTTCTGTGGTTTTCCGTTACTCTTATTACTACTACTTTGCTGTTTCCCACTCGCATGATTAAAGATATTACCGATGCGTGTCCATTCCCACCCCTGCGGAATTTCAAACGGGATCTCGTCATCAATGCATTTCACCTCACCCGTAGCGAGAAACTTCTCATAATAGGAATTGTCCTCACCACGATAGATGATAGATTCATTCTTGTCTTTTTTGATTTTCTTCTCTTTAACTAACCGAGCCTTTTCCGCCCTAATCCGTTCAAGGAGGACAGATGCCGGTTCGTCATTCGGATCTTGCGGTACAAGTTTTCCTTGTATCGCCCATTGAAGTATGCTGTTTTTAAGTTGCTTCCCGTTCATTATTTATTAAAATATCAAGGGAGGTTAATTTATTCCCCGTAGTCCTCATCTTCAATGCCTAATTTACCCTTATTCATGGCATTGGCTATATCTATCTTCAATTCTTCATCATAATCTTTGCCTGTCATAAAGCTGTTTATGATGCGTAGTAGCAAGCCTTGGTCGATATTCGATGCAGCCACATGATAAATGATAGATTCCAATGTTCGCATACAGATGCAAGCGTGCCAATAGTAATTATTCTTGTGTAAAAAGTAAGCACCCAAAGTCAGCGCAATACGCTTATTCCCATCGTTGAAGAAATGCCCAGAGCAGAATCTGTACATGAGATAGGTCAGTTTGTCTGCAAATGTCGGGTAATACAAATCGTTCTGCACAAAATCAAGTGTAGCACGAATACCACCCTCGTCACGTACTCCTTCAAAGCCTCCATCACTGGCATCTATCATCTTATCATAGATGTTTAAGGCTTCATCGTAGTCAATATAAACAATTTTCTCATTCATCTTCCGCCTGCTTTAAGCGTTTCAGCACGTCCTTATTTTCAGTCAAAATATGGTCGAAATCAATTGACTGATCACCAATAAACCGCTCAAACTCTTCGGGGGTTACGGCTCTCAAATAATTTGCTATATTACCATGATAAGCATCACGGAAACTGTAATCCCTTGAAGCCATTTTTGTCCGGGCGTCATTAAGATAAGGTTTCTGCATGGGATGCTCTGCAAGTTCATTAACGATATGTTCCACTTCTTCAAGAGTAAGGCACATACCATGCTTTGCTTTATACCTTTCTCGTATGGCAGCCCCAACACCATTCTCAAAGGAAGAAATAACAAGTAATACTTCCGCATACAGTGTGTGCCGAACATTGTCTTTGCTGTCGAGTTTCAGTATCTCCCTGTATTCCTTTGCGTTTTCTTTGAAAATAGCCTTATAGATATAGTCTGTAATTAAAGAATACTTATATGTGACATGTCCAATTACACACTGACTGATGGCAGATGTGAGATTCTTTCGGTAATTTTCTTCTGTGATAGCAGCAGGTATGTAATTGACATCCCTACGATTGATATATTTTGTGCCACCGCCTGTTTTTTCATTGATGGTAGATATGACTAAATCCAACATAATACTTCGCACCTGTTTGGCTTTCTCACTTTCCGTAAGCAACATACCTATATTCAAAAAAGCCCGGAAGTTGAACAAGCCAAGTTGGGTAGTCTTGCTCGCCTCATTTATAAGGTGAGCAAATTGCAACTTAAACTCTTTCAGAGATTTACCTTTGCATAAAACATATCCGTTGTGTTTCAACTCTTCACCATGCGATGACAAATAACGGTCTATTGTGGATGTGTCCACTTCATAGAAATCGGCAACCATTTGTTTGGTGAACAGGTATTCTCCATTGAAAAGCATACCAGTAATACCAATTTGGGATTGCACCTTTTCAACGGCAAAACGGTTATTTAATATATTCTGCCTATCTATATCGGATGTCGTTAAGTCCTTCATACTTATGCTCATTTCAATTGTTACAAGCTTCTTATTCCTGCGGTAATTCGATTCCCAATATGCGTTGTATCTCGGCCAGCGTCTTGTCTATCTCATGGTCAAGGGCCGCCCGTTTTTTGTAATAGTCAGCCAACAGTTCGGCCGGAGGCAAAATTTCCTCATCTTCTTTCGGAAACTTGCATAAGTCGAAATTACAGTCAGAACCAATCAGGTCTTCGACCGAATAGCAGCGAGCTTTCTCGTTCCCGTCCTCAATAATGATATCCTTACGGTCATTCCACCATTCTTTGATAGGATTACAATGCTCCAAACGCATCGGTTTTGTCTTGGAAAAATGCTTGTATCCCTCCGGCATATCCAAACGATAGAACCATGTCTCTTTGGTAGAGTAACCTATAGGTGAATCGTCTGCTTTTTCGTTATTGAAGAATAAAATATTGGTTGCGATAGGTGTATACGGTGAAAAAATACTACCTGGCAGACGAATAATAGTGTGCAGGTTAAAATCACGCAACAATTTTGTCTTTATGGCTATCTTGGTATTGTCCGCACCAAACAGAAAACCATCAGGAACAATAACGGCTGCCCTGCCGTTTTTCTTCAAGCGATACATGATAAGCACCATGAACAGGTCGGCAGTTTCACTGCTTCGCATATCGGAAGGAAAATGAGACTTGACATCGGCTTTTTCGTTCCCACCATATGGAGGATTCATGAGTACGACGTCAAATTTATCCTCTTCCGTATAGTTGAGAACATCTTTAGTCAGTGAGTTGTCATGAAATACCAATGGCTTATCTATGCCGTGGAGTAAGAGATTAGTCACACACAGCATATAAGGGAATTGTTTCTTTTCTATACCAAATACGGATTGATTAAACTTCTCCCTGTCTTCAGCAGTGACCACGCGCTTGTCAAGTTCTCCAAGCCAACTGGTAATAAAACCACCGGTTCCACAAGCGAAATCCGCCATCTTCTCCCCAATCTGCGGCTTGATTATTTCCGCCATAAATTCAGTTAAAGCTCTCGGCGTATAAAACTCACCAGAAGATCCAGCGGATTGCATTTCCTTGAGTATGTTTTCGTAAATTTCACCGAAAGCATGACTTTCTTCATAATCGGCAAGATTTAGATCATCAATTACATTCAGAACCTGTCGGAGTTGTACTCCGTCTTTCATGTATTGATTGGCGTCCTCAAAAGTTGTTTTCACGATTGCTTGTCGGATAGGTGTATCTGGGGTAATCTCTATCTTCTTGAGTTTATCAAATACCACATTGTTGACAAATGATAGCAGATCATCCCCAGTCAAAGCATTTCCACTTCCATCATCGTGAGCCCAATTACGCCAACGGCATTCTTCTGGAATAATAGATTGATAATCATCCTCCATTTCCCAGTCATTTTCCTTTTCATCATAAACTTTTAGGAAAAGCATCCATGCCATCTGCTCTATGCGCTGTGCGTCACCATTGATACCGGCATCATTGCGCATTATATTGCGTATTCTTTTTACGAAATTTGATAAACTCATATTTTTCTTTTCTTTTATGCTGCATTATATATCAGTTGAACCAGATTGTTTACGGCCTTTAGATAACCTTCCTTGCCCCCAAACAGTTTGGCGATGCTTGCTGGAGAGCCAAGTTTTCTGAACGGATCGTTTTTCAAAACCGCAATATTCTCCAGTTCAGAAATTCCTTCGTTCATATATTTGTCAAGCAGGGCTTCGAGAACAAGTCTAGCTTGCTCTCCATATTTACTAAAGACATCACGTTTCTTTACTCGCTCTGCTCGTTCTCGTCTTGTCAAGGTCTTCTTTCCGTATGCAATATGACAGATAAAGTCAAAGTCATCCACATCATCCATATTCCGGTCATGCTTTAGAGCCGCAAGGTCAATACCGGCTTCTTTAAGCATTTCCGCTATCTCACTTTTCCTTTTTAGAGCATTCCACTTAGACGTAAAGGTTTCTATTGTCGCATATGTATCAATAATATTCTTCTTAGTATAATCTGTGATGCTTTCTGTACGAAGTAGTTTCCCGTTCGTATCGTAAACGGAAACTACTTTATTGATTACTTTTACTTCACAACCATTTTTATCCACAATTGGTTTTGGTCGTGGCACCGGTGTCGGGCACTCACAAGGAATTTTGCCACAGACGGGACATACCGAAGGTGGAGTAGGTTTTGGACAGACACAAGGATTTTTGCCGCAAACAGGACATGGCTTCGGAGGATAATCTGGATCGATCTCTATCGGGCCATCCCAATCTGGATCAGCAAAAAGGCGTGTCACATTGCGAAAGTCCATTACTACAAAATGTGTTTTCCCTTCTTTTTCACGAATGCGGGTGCCTCGTCCTATAATCTGCTTGAACTCTGTCATTGAGCCGATCTGTTGGTCGAGAACTATGAGTTTGACCATTTTGCAGTCAACACCAGTTGATAGTAATTTACTGGTCGCAGCTATTACCGGATATTTTGATGCAACAGAAATAAAATAATCTAGTTTCCCTTTGCCATATTCATCACTGCCGGTAATGCGGACTACATAGTCGGGATTCTTTTTGCACATATCTGCATTGGCATTGACCAGTGCGATTCGCATTCTCTCCGCATGCGCTTCATCAGCACAAAATACAATGGTTTTTGCCATACGGTCTGTGCTTTTGAGATAATTAGTTATTTCTTGTGCTACTTCCCGATGACGATCTTCAATTACGATGTTATAGTCGTAGTCACTGTTGTTGTATATCCTGTCTTCGATTTCATTGCCGTAAATATCCTTTTGGCCTTTAATTGGTCGCCACTCATTTCCGATGTTTGTTGTAATATTTATGACTTTAAACGGAGCAAGGAAGCCATCTTCTATCCCGTTCTTCAGACTATATGTATAAACAGGCTCGCCAAAATATCCAATGCTTGATTGATAACGTGTTTCTTTTGGCGTTGCAGTCATGCCGATGTGTGTTGCAGCGGAAAAATAATCCAGTATAGTGCGCCAGTTACTGTCATCTTTGGCACTTCCTCTATGACACTCATCAATGATTACGAGATCAAAATAATCCGGATTAGGAAAAAGCTCCTGATAATTTTTTGCATCATTTTGTCCAATAAGTTGCTGGTAAAGCGCAAAATACACTTGATGAGAAAGCAATTCCTTCAATTTGTCCTTGTCTTTGGAATAATCTATTTTATGGATTACTTTTTCCAAAGGCTTGAAATCTTGTTCAATGGATTGATCTACCAATATATTGCGGTCGGCTAGATAAAGAACTTTTTTCTTTAATCCACTCTTAAGCAGTCTCCAAACTATTTGAAACGCAGTGTATGTCTTACCTGTACCGGTAGCCATCACAAGTAAAATACGGTTTTGCCCTTTTGCAATGGCGTTAATAGTACGATTTATAGCATTAAGTTGATAATATCTTGGAGGGAAAATATTTTGTCCACTACATAATGGTTGGTTAATGGCAACTTCCTCCTGTTCATTAAGCCCGTTTCCTTCGTTTATCTCTTTTTTATACCGATCAATCAATTCTTCGCGGGTTGGAAATTCATCCATACCGAAACATCGTTCTTGTCCGGTTAGAAAATCATGTTCGGCAAAACCTTCTCCATTAGAGCTGAACGCAAATTTGACATCAAGCATTTTTGCATATTCCATTGCCTGCTGTAAACCATAGGAAACAGTATGCTTGGTATCTTTTGCTTCAATAATAGCGATTGGTGTTGCTTTATTCACATAAAGCACATAGTCAGCGAACTTTGGTTTTTCACGATGCACAATATTGCCATGCAAGCTGATTTTACCATCGGTAAATTTCACTTGTTGTTCCATGAAAATACTATCTTTTGTCCATCCCTTGCTTGTGATGGCATCGTTGATATAGCGGAACTTTACATCTTCCTCTGATAATTCATGACTAATGCCCATGTTCATATAATATTTTATTATCGGAAGTTCAACTCATCAAAATTCGGAGTTTAATATTCGGTTATCTATATCATTGGCGTTCTTTCTCGTCAGTTATCAAATCTTTCAAATCTACTTGTAGTATCTTTGAAATCGCTAAAAGTGTTTCCAAATCCGGCTGGTACCTGTTGCAAGCGTAACTATTGATTGTACTGAAACTCTTGCCAACTTGTTTTGCAAGCCAAGTTTGTGATATACCCTTTTGCTCAAGAATATCTTTTATCCTGTTCAACTTCATACCACTCTGAATTTTGCTACAAAATTACGCTAAATTTTGCGATATTAGAGCACTAATGACGAACAAAATTGCTTCATGCAAAAGGATACACTTCTTGAACAAAAAAATGGGTTGATAGCATGTGCTGTTTTCTTAAAAGAACTTATAAATCGCGGGAACTTTTCGGTATCAAATTACAAATATTATTGAATTTATAATTTGATAATCAGAAAGATAAAGAATATTATTCGGTTCAAGCGTGGAGATAAAAAAGGAAAAAGTGCAATTCAGACATATATACGAAGAGTTACGATGAAGAAAACGGAATGCGTCCTTGTGAAAGGTCGCCAGATGTCCGCCGAAGGGTAGCAATGCCCGTAGGACACAGTTTTTTGATTTTTAGGAAAGTTCAATCCCCAAAAGGGATTGGATTTATTAAGTGGGAAACCACTTTTTTACATGAGAAAACAAGACCCGCACTTGTGAAAGCCCGGAGCTTGTACTTTAGCATGGCAGCCTGCCAGCTTTACCCCGGCAGGCTTGTCATAGAGATATTTTTCAACAAAAGTTAGTTCACTTCGCATCAGCGGATGCGGTACAAGTGAAAGAATTCAAAATGTCTGGAAGCTTCCACCTGTTACAGTCCGAAGCTTCCGTTTTTTTATATGGACAGAATAAATTCAAAAACAAGAACGATATGGCAACATTAAAATTGAACAAATTCATACTTTTGCCGTGTAGGGCGGCTTCCGCCCTCGTGCGCTGCGGCTTCCCGGTGAGTGCGGGGATCATGATGAAAACGTTTTCCCCCGATACGGGCCGTATATTTTACGAGAACGCCGTGTGTGACTTCCTGCTGCACAAATTCCCTGAAATCGTGAGGTGGTATGAGGACTGCCCCTGCCCGACAGGATTCCTCACGGCAGGTTCACCGGTATGGGTGTTCCTTCCTGAAGAGGGAAAGGAAGGCGACGAACTTCTAAGGTCGGTACGCAAGGAGATCGACAATCGCCCCATACGTGTGATCACCCGTGAGAATTACCGGAGACGTATGTGCCTTTCCGGCCAGCTCATCAAACGGCTCGACCGCGCAGGTGACGACATGCTCTCCGAGTTCCTGTGTCACACCCTGCTTTCCAAGCAGGACGGCACGTATGTGGACTCTCGCAGATGGGAAAGCGCCAAGAAAGGTGACCCGGTGCACGGCTTCATATCCGACATGCTGGCGGCGTGCCTCTCCGCCAGCATGCCCATCGTGGACGGTGACCTGCCCGGCATCCTCACGCGGATGGTAAGACACCATATCCCGAGTGTCAGGGCGAAGCTGAGAGAACAGGACAGGATGATCCTGCAAGCCTGTCCCTCGCTGAATGAATATCAGCATGCAATGAAGTAGAAAATGCGTACCTTATAAATGCAGACGAAATATAAAAACAAGCTGCGAACGTTATTCTTCTTAACTTAAAATGTTGGAACGCCAATATCAAATATTTTATGCTTTTGCTGGTTATTTTATCTGTGTAATTTGTGGATATTATATAGAAGTATGTATTTATAAATAAAAATCATGAACAATGGTATAATATGGTTGAAGTTAAAAATATCGTTCGGTTATGCCATCTTGGTTCTGTTGTCCGCATTCATTGTCTATCAGTTCCGTCAGGAACAAATGCAAAGACACATGCTACGTAAGAAGGAGAAAGAGCTGGTGGCGATACACCGTCTGGCTGAAAGAATCTACATCGACCTGCTGGACCTTTCCACCCATGCCGAGATTGCCGTCACATGGGATGATGACGACCTCGGGGAATACAGCCGCAAACGCCACGGGGTCTGCGACAGCCTGCAACTTCTGAAAGAATATGTCCATACCCCGTTACAAAAAAGCCATATCGACTCGTTGTGCCTTCTTCTTTGGAACAAGGAACTTCTTTTATCCAAGGCGGTACATACCTTCAAGGAACTGCAGGACATAGGTGACATTGTACAAGAAAGCATTCCTGCCATTGTCTTGACAGCCCGGAAACAGGCTGCACGGCAAAAGGAAAATACGGCTTCTCCGGAAGCCGGTGCGGGAGATGTACCCAAAAAGAAAAGGAGTTTCCGGGATATCTTCCGTAGAAAAGAAAACAAATCCGCTTACCTGCAACAGAGGGAAGAGGCTGAACGTAAACGGCAATCCCTGTCCGTTCCCTCTTCAACCGGGACGACAACACGCATGCTCCGCTCCCTGAATGAAAGGGTCACCCGGGAACAGGCTGAAAGGCGGGCCAGGCTGCTGGCACAGATGGACAGCCTGTATGCCGGCAGTGTGGAGCTGAACGGGAGGATGAACAATATGATCTCCGAATTTGAGCGGAAAAACAACGAACGTTTTACCGCACGCTACAGGGCCTTTGTCCTTGAACGGGACAATTCCTACCATATGGTGGCCGGCCTTGCCCTGTCCGTCTCCCTTCTGGCGATCATGCTGTATACCGTCATACACCGGGACCTGAACCGCCGTCTCCAATACGAGAGGGAGCTTGAACAGTCCGACAGGCGGAACAGGGAACTGCTCCGCTCACGCAAGGAGCTGATGGCCTCGGTTGCTCACGACCTGCGCGCCCCGCTGGCGGCCGTCAAAGGCTGTGCGGAACTGTTACCCTCGGAAAGCGACGTCAGCCGCAGGAGTGGCTATCTGGACAACATCCTGCACTCGGCCGATTACATGCTCGGCCTGGTAAACACGCTGATGGAATACCACCGGATGGATGAAGGCGAAGTTCGCTCCAATGACACGCTCTTTAGCCTAAAAGCCCTGTTCGAGGAAATAGCGGACAGTCATCGACTTATCGCCAGACAGAAGGACCTGGCGTTCACCGTATCTTTCTCCGGCCTGGATGCCGTCGTCTGCTGTGACAGCTCGCATATCCGGCAGATAGCCGGCAACCTGCTGTCCAATGCCCTGAAGTTCACACCCCACGGGGAGGTGCGCCTTGAGGCGGAATACTTGTATGGGGAACTTAGCATCTCTGTCCGGGATACCGGCGTGGGAATAAGCGCTGAGGAGAAAGAACGGATATTCGGGGCGTTCGAAAGGCTGGACAACGCGCGTAACATTCCCGGGTTCGGCCTGGGGCTGGCGATCACGGTCCGGCTCGTATCTGAAATGCGGGGCCGCGTGGAGGTAAAGAGCGCCCCCGGTGAAGGCAGCCGCTTCTCCGTATTCCTTCCCCTGCCACCGGCCGGACAGTCCTCCCGTCTGGAAGAGAAGGTGTTTCCGACCTGCGAACTGCCCGGCGTCATCCGTGTGTTGGTCATGGATGACGACCGCATCCAACTTAGGATCACCCGGGAGATGCTCTCCCGCAGCCGGATTCACTGTGACTGCTGCACGGATGTCCGGGAACTGATGGACTGCCTGAAAAGTCAGGAGTACGACCTTCTGCTGACCGACATACAGATGCCCGGTGCGGACGGCTTCTCGGTCCTTGAACTGCTGAGGGGCTCAAACATCCCCCGGGCAAGGGAGATTCCGGCCATAGCCGTCACGGCACATTCCGACAGGGAAGAGGAATACCTCTTCGCAGGTTTCGCCGGATGTATCCATAAGCCTTTCTCCGCGGAAGGGCTGGTGACCGCCATCATGCGGGTCATAAAAGGGACCGGGAAAGAGTGGAGGCCGGACTTCTCCCTCCTGCTTGCCGGAGAGGACAACCGGCAGGAAATGCTGGGGCTGTTTGTCAGTGAAAGCCGCAAGGACATCGAAAGGCTGTCGGCCGCCGTGAAAGAAAAGGACAGCCGGGAAATCATTTCCATCCTCCACAAGAGCCTGCCACTGTGGGAGACGGTGCGTCTGAACTATCCGGTAGCGGACCTGTGGGTGCTGGTCAAATCCGACGCGGGCCAATGGGAGGAAGAGGAATATGTGAAAATAGAAAAAATAATCGGTGCCGTCAGGGAACTGATATCCTATGCGGAACTGATGCAGAAAGAGGGAAAGGAATGAAAACGATACTGATTTTGGAAGATGACGTGATTTTCAGCCGCAGCATCGGCAACTGGCTGAAGAAGAAAGGGATGGCGACCGAACATGCCGCGACGCTGTCGGCTGCCCGCAAGGCCCTTTCCGCAAGGGAGTTCGACCTTGTCCTTGCAGACCTCCGCCTGCCGGACGGGAACAGCACCTCCCTGCTGGAATGGATGAACGAGAGGTTCTACGCCACCCCGTTCCTTATCATGACCAACTACGGTCAGGTGGAGAACGCGGTGGAAGCCATGCAGCTGGGGGCGGTCAATTACCTGTGCAAGCCTGTCCAGCCGGACAGGCTGCTGGAAGCCATCGGGAAGATATTCAGCCGTCCCCGACATGACGGGAACGAATTCTATCGCGGGGAGAGTGCCAAAGCGCGGGAAATGTACCAGCTAGTGGGGCTGGTGGCACGTTCCGACATTTCCGTGCTCATTCGGGGAGCCTCCGGTACGGGGAAGGAGCATATCGCCCGCGAGCTGCATGAACAAAGCCACCGTAGGGACAAGCCCTTTGTCGCGGTGGACTGCGGGACCATCACGGGTGACCTTGCCAAATCCGAATTTTTCGGACACCGCAAGGGGACGTTCACCGGTGCCTACGGTGACAGGTACGGGCTGTTTCAAGTGGCTGACGGGGGCACGCTGTTCCTTGACGAGATCGGCAACCTTTCCCCCGAGACACAGATGCTCCTGCTACGTGCCCTGCAGGAAAGACGCTACAAGCCCGTCGGCTCCACCCAGGAATACACCTTTGACGTCCGTCTGGTGGCCGCCACGAACGAGAACCTGGAGAGGGCGATATCCGAAGGACGTTTCCGGGAGGACCTGTTCCACCGCCTGAACGAGTTCACCATCAATGTCCCCCCTCTCTCGGAATGCGGGGAGGACATCCTTCCGCTGGCGGAGTTCTTCGTGAAGCATTTTTCAGAAAAGCACCGTAAGCCCGTACGCGGGTTCAACAGCCTGGCCGCGGCCTCATTGCAGAAATATCCCTGGCCCGGTAACATACGCGAGCTGAGAAACTGCATCCAACGTGCCGTCCTGCTCTCTGCCGACGGATGGATCTCACCGGAGGAACTGAATCTGGACCTCGCCGTCGGACGGGAGGAAACCGCCCCCATTCCGGAGGAAAAGGAAAAACAGCTGCTTCTCAGGACCCTTGAAGAGGCGGAGGGCAACCGTGCCCGTGCAGCCAGGATACTCGGCATCAGCCGGACTTCCCTGTACGAGAAACTGAGAAAATATCGGATTATATGAGCGGGCCGTTGTACAATACGGGCCAGCTCCGTGAGTCTCCTTCCGGAACCACAGCGAAATGAGAGTGTCATACAAGCGGCCGGACATGGTTTACATAAAATGTACATCCGCCTTACAGTTATTGTAAAGCGGTGTACATTTCTTTTTTTGAGCCTGTTTTCAACTGATATTTTTATCATGCTGAATATCTGACTATTAACAAGAAAATGCAATAGGCATCCACCGGATGGCATCATATTCGCCTTTAATATTCTGTCGTAAGGCATGAATTGTTAAACTAAAGTTTGAGCATATGAAAACATCAACAACACACCGCCTGCTGAACCATCTCCAAGAAGCCGTCCTGGAAGGAAAAAATGCTATGGAAAACGTATTGTCATCCGCCTACGATGAATTTTCAGACCATCTGGCCTCCCTGGCGGAAAGCGGGCTTCCCATCCCCAAGAGGCTGCGCCGCCTACGCCACATGGAGACGGAACTGGACGCCTATATGAATATGGCCGGAAGCAGGGCTGACAGCCGGACACATATCTATCTGATGAAGGCATCCGGCCTTGTCAGGACGGAGATAGAACTGTTGCATTTCGCGCTTCGGTATCCCGAATGCCGCGATACCGTTCCCGATACCGACAAGGGACGGACAGGCCTGTTCTCCCTTCGTTGGAAAGGTTCCCTGGTGAACCTGATGGAACTGATCGCCTCACTGCACTACCTGGGAGTGATAACAGACGGTAACGGCAATCGCCAGTCATTCGCCTCCCTGGTGGCGGCATTCGAGGAGTTCCTGCATATCCGAATCCCCAAGCCCTACGATTTGCGTGCGGACCTTGCCAGACGTAAGAAAACCCTCTCGGTACTACTCCCAAAACTCCGGGAAGCCTTTGAAAAGAACATCATAAACTGCGGGATCGGGAACGGATGACAGAGCGGAAAATCCCCCTGTCATGAATAGTCATCCCCTGTCACGAATAGTCACCTTCCGAAATTAGGCTGGTATTCGAATTATCATTTACTTTGCCCCCGGTAAAAACATCAATAATATGGCTAAGATCAAACAGGTGTACAAGAAAGAGAGAACGGCCGCCTCCCGGACATGAAGAGGCGGCCGCAGTCCGAAGGAATCCTCCGAGCTCCATTCCTTTTACTACGGATTCCGTCTGAACGAGTTCCAGAACATCGAGTTCGAGCGGCTCTATGAGAATTCCGGTGCCGTAACCAAGTCGCAGTTCATCCTGTCGGCCATTTTCGACAAGCCGATGAAAGTGGTGAAAATCGACAAGGCGGCCACGGACTACTGCATCAAGCTCACCAACCTGCAGAGCGAGTACCGCCGCATCGGGGTGAACTACAACCAGGTTGTCAAGGCGGTCCACAGTGGGGAACTGACCGAAAAGAAAGCCCTCGCCCTGCTTTACAAGCTGGAACAGCTGACCGTGGAGCTCGTATCGCTGAACAAGGAAATCATCCGTCTTACCAAAGAGTTCGAACAATGGTTGCAAAGATAACATCCGGTGCCGCCATCTACGGGGCGCTGTATTACAATCAGGAAAAAGTGGAGAAAGGGAAAGCGCGGACACTGGCATGAAACCGCGTGATGGAGACACCGGATGGAAAGGTCGGCATCGCCGAATGCATGCGCAGCTTCGAACCTTACCTTGCCGTGAACCGCCGGACGGAAAAGCCGGTGATCCATCTCTCGCTCAATCCCCATCCCGATGACGTGCTCTCCGACGAACAGCTGGAAGCCATCGGGCGGGAATACATGGACAGGCTCGGATATGGCGACCAGCCTTACGTTATCTTCCGCCATGACGACAACGCGCGTCCTCACATCCACATCGTCTCCCTGCGTATTGATGAACAGGGAAGAAAACTGAGGGATTACAAGGAATGGGAACGCTCAACGGACATCTGCCGGGAGCTGGAAAGGAAATACGGCCTGCTGCAGTCACGCGGGGAGGAATACAGGATTTCCCGGCCGATAACCGCGGTGGACTGCACGAAAGGCGAACTGAAACACCAGATTGCGGGCGTGGTAAAACCGGCCGTGCAGAATTACCGCTTCCAGTCGTTCAAGGAGTTCAGGGCGCTGCTCGGGCTTTTCAACGTGACCGTGGAGGAAGTACACAAGGCCGTGGACGGGAAACGTTGCGACGGTCTGGTCTATGCGGCGACCGACGGAAAGGGAAAACGTACCGGGGTCGGAATCAAATCCAGCGATATCGGGAAAAGCGTGGGATACCGTGCCCTCCAAAAGAAGTTCTCACAAAGCAGGGCATGGATGAAAAAGCATCCCCTGCCGGAAAAGACAAGGGAAAACATCCGCACGGCACTCTGCCGGGATACCCGTGAAGGGTTTCTGCACGAGCTGGCAGGCAAAGGCATCGTGCCCGTACTCTGGGAGAACGGGGCGGGCGTAATCTACGGCGTGACCTATATAGACCATAATACCAGGACGGTCTTCAAGGGATCGGCACTCGGCAAGGAATTCTCCGCTTCGGTTATCAACCGGAAATACGGCACGCTCCCGTCCGTCTCCGACAAGCCGGCTTCAGGACAGGAACCGCCCGTGAATACGGACACAAGGGAGGCAGGGCTTGCGGAAGGCCTGCTGGATCTCTTCTCCATGGAATCCTGTCCCTACCCGTCTGAGGACATCCCCCGGAATGTTTATGGAAAGAAGAAAAAGAGGAAAGGGCGGAAAGGCCCGCGGATCAACTAACGAAGTATTCACATATAACAACCCATCATACCCCATATGGCACAAGAAGATTCCAGAGGGCTCGGCAAGACCATCGACTTCATGCGGGCGGTCAGCATCCTGCTTCTCGTGATGAACATCTATTATTTCTGCTATCCGTTCTTCCATGCCGCCGGTTGTACCAACGGCATGGTGGACAGGATACTGCTGAACTTCCAACGTGACACAGGGCTGTTCACCGGCTCCCCCGTGACCAAATGCTTCAGCCTGATGTTCCTTTTCTTCTCCTCGATGGGCGCCAAAGGGCGGAGGGTCCCGGAGATGACATGAAGGCGTATCGGCTGTTACCTGGCAGCCGGGCTGCTCCTCTATTGGGGAAGCGAGCTTTTCCTCACTGCCGGCTGGAGTGTCCCGCTCACCACCCTTGCGTATGTGTCCGCCCTTACCGCCGGATACATCAGCCTGCTCACCGCAGGCATGTGGACCGGGCGTCTTTTAAAGGAACACCTGATGGATGACGTCTTCAATGAGGAGAACGAGTCCTTCATGCAGGAGACCCGCTTGATCACCAATGAATACTCGGTGAACCTGCCAACACGGTTCTATTACAAGAAGAAATGGCACAATGGGTGGATCAACGTCGTATTGCCCCAAAGGGGCTGCATGGTGGTCGGTTCGCCGGGCAGCGGGAAGAGCTACTGTGTCATCAACCAGTTCATCAAGCAGCAGATAGAGAAAGGCTATGCGCTTTACTGCTATGATTTCAAGTTCCCGGACCTGAGCCTTATCGTCTATAACCATCTGCTCAAGAACAAGGACAAGTACAAGGCGAACGTCCAGTTCTACGTGATCAATTTCGACGATCCGCGGCACAGCCACCGCTGCAACCCTATCAACCCAGCATTCATGTCCGACATCGCCGACGCCTATGAGTCAGCCTATGTAATAATGTTAAATTTAAATAAAACATGGATACAGAAACAGGGTGACTTCTTCGTGGAGAGTCCGATCGTATTGTTCGCCGCCATCATATGGTATCTTAAAATCTACGAGAACGGGAAGTACTGTACCTTTCCCCATGCCATCGAGCTGCTGAACAAGCCCTACTCGGACATCTTCACCATCCTGACCTCGTACAGGGAGCTGGAGAACTACCTCTCGCCTTTCATGGACGCCTGGAAAGGCGGGGCGATGGAGCAGCTGCAGGGCCAGATCGCAAGTGCCAAGATCCCGCTCTCACGCATGATCAGCCCCTCGCTCTACTGGATTATGAGCGGGGACGACTTCACACTGGACATCAATAACCCGGACGCCCCCAAGGTCTTGTGCGTGGGCAACAACCCGGACCGGCAGAACATCTATTCGGCGGCCCTGGGGCTGTACAACGCCCGTATCGTCAAGATGGTGAACCGTAAGGGAAAGCTCAAGTGCTCCATCCTGGTGGACGAGGTCCCGACGATCTATTTCAAAGGGCTCGACACCCTGATAGCCACGGCCCGCAGCAACAAGGTGGCCGTCTGTCTGGGCGCGCAGGATTTCAGCCAGCTGGTACGCGACTACGGTGAAAAGGAGGCGCGCGTCATCCAGAACACCGTCGGCAATGTCTTTGCCGGGCAAGTGTTGGGGGAAACGGCCAAGAACCTTTCGGAACGGTTCGGGAAGGTGCTCCAGCAGCGCAAGTCCGTCAACATGACCCGTGAGGACACATCGACCAGCATCAGCACCCAGCTGGACTCGCTGATACCGGCCTCGAAAATATCCAACCTCTCCCAAGGCATGTTCGTGGGAAGCGTCTGCGACAGCTTCCAAGAGAAGATGGAGCAGAAAATCTTCCACTGCGAGATCGTTGTGGACAACGCGAGGGTGGCGGCAGAGACGAAAGCCTACAAACCGATCCCCGTGATTACGGACTTTACCGGCAGGGACGGCAAGGACCATATGCGGGAAGAGATAGAGCGTAACTACTACCGCATCAAGGAGGAGGTGGGCGGGATCATCCAAAAGGAGCTCCGCCGCATAGGGAACGACCCGGACCTGAAACATCTGCTGGAAACGGAGGATGACGGGCAACAATAGTTTTAACCATTCATTTTAATTTATCGAATCATGGAAAAGAAGAAAAACAGCGCGGGCTGTCTGCCCGGCAAACCCTGCTTCCCCTGGGTGGGAGGCAAGAGAAGACTGCTTCCGGTACTGATCCAGTCACTGCCGGAAAATATCACGGAAATGGAAACTTATGTGGAACCCTTTGTCGGGGGAGGCGCCCTGTTCTTCTGACTGAGACAGACTTATCCGCATATCCGTTGCGTGATCAACGACTCAAACGAGAGCCTGGTGAATGTCTACCGTGTCATACGCGACACGCCGGAAGAACTGGTCGGACTGCTTGCCGGCATCCAGAGCGAATACCACGCCCTTCAGGGACGTACAGAGAGAAGGGACTATTTCATGGAAAAGCGCAGGGTCTTCAACGAAGAGCACCCGGATGGCATCACACGTGCCGCCCTTTTTATTTTCTTCATGCGCACCTGCTATAACGGCATCTATTCGGTCAACCGCAAGGGCCGGCTCTCGGTAACCTTCGGTACGGGCAGCCGCGCCAGAATACTGGAGGAGGAACTGATCCACTTCAACCACAAGCTGCTGCAAGGCGTCGTCATCCTGGACGGGGACTACCGCCAGACGGAAAAATACGCGGGAGAGAAATCGGTCTTCTACTTCGACCCGCCCTACAAACCCGTCAACGAGGCCGGTGCCTGTACCTCCTACATGCCGGACGACTTCGATGACGACTGCCAGATAGAGCTGGCCGGATTCTGCAAGGACTTGGGAGAGAAAGGAAGCAAATGAATGCTCTCCAACTCCGATCCCCGTCAGAAGAACCCGGAGAACACCTTCTTCGACGACCTGTACGCCGGCTTCCATATCCAGCGGCTGAGCATCTTCCGTTCGGTATGTTCCATAGCCGAGAAGAGGGAGACGGTCAATGAACTGCTGATCAGAAATTATTAGTACCGGTCATACTCTATGATGCCCAGTTTGTTGATCAGGCGGAAAACACTGAAATCAAACCCGCTGTCCTGCAGTTGGAGACACACGTGTTTTCCCTGCAGGCCAGAATGAGGAAACTGATAAAGGATTACGGAACGCGTCTAATGGCCTGGGGACCACTGGCACAAGGCACAGACCGGATTTTCACAAATGAAACGCTGAAAAATATCGGAGCGAAATATGGCAAAACCAGTGCCCAGGTCGTTCTAAATTTCTTGACGGGTGAAGGTATTGTAGCGATTCCCAAATCGGTACGTACGTTACGCATGACAGAGAATTTGGACATTGAGAGTTTCGAACTGACAGAAACAGACTGGAAGATGATTCGAAAGTTGGATACGAGACTGCTTAAGGTTGATTTCAATGATCCGGCGATGGTGAAATACCTATTGGAGTATAATAAAAATTTCAATCCGGGCAATTGACAGTATATAACCGTATTCATCAAAAGCAGACGAAAAGATAAATGGAATATCATTCTTTTTTGCCTGCTTTATTATTACATGGAGATACCGTTTGTATTTTATATGGTGTACATAAATTATAAGTATATTGACACCTGCATATCCGCTTCCTGAATATAAACGGAAATGCAGGTGACTTGACAATAAGCTTAGAACAATCGTTGTTGCTTGTACATTTGGATATCTTCCAATTTCATAAGTTCCCACAAATCCGGTAATATTTTGCGGGACTGCATATAGGCTTGTATTTTCTGTTGGTCTTCATCGCTGTAATAACTAATTGTCCAATGCACTTTCTCTTTGTCTATGTGGCTGATTATTTCGTCAATATAGGGCTCGTCAACCGGAGAAAAAGAAAAACCGTAAATATAAATATGCTCGATTTTATTCATTGAAGAGAAGATGCTCCGGTTATCTTGGATAATTTGCTCTACATTTTTGCGAATTCTATATATTTCGTTGACAGCGGCATCACGAACTGTTTGAGTTATGTAGTCTTCCCCATCGTACCACTCGGCGAGCTCTTCTTCCGACAAATCCGCCGGAGGCTCCGGTTGGACGACTTCTGCAGCTTTGGTCAGCTCTTCATAAGTCTTATTGTGACCAAGTACCAGCACTTCATCGGAAGCCTTACCATGAATGTAAAGAATTTCTGAATCAGGAATACCGTATAAGTCCTGTAAAGTGGAAGTGTAATTAAAATTGATGAAGTGGTCATCTCCTCTGGTCAACTTTATCTTTTTACTTCCATCCGCTCTTGACAAAGAGTTAATCCACGCTTTGAAAGTGTCTTTAATATCATTGACCAAATCTCCTATTTCACTTTCTGCCTGATATGAACCGGCATAATAATCCCGATCCCTAAACTCGTCACTGGCTAAATCCGGCTGATTTTCCGAAGCAGTATACTGTATGTAGGTTGCAAGTTCTATTTCGCCTAAATTCACTTCAAACTGCCACCACCATTCATCATCATCCACATAATAGAATTCTCTCAGTCTTTCGTAGAGTTCCGGTTCGTTCTCTTCGAGCCATTGACGGTACGCACTATAACTACTATTTATTCCATGATGGCAATCGAATCCATTTCCTATAATATACAAGTTTTTCATTTAAGTATTTTTATGAGTTAATTCTTTCATTTATGCGAAGTTAGAAAATAGTTGTGAGTCTTAAAAAAAATTATCTTCTTTTTTTGGTTCTTCGTCAAATTTGGTGGTACTTCTTCTATTGTGAATAAATAATCTTCGCTCTCAGTAGTTTAACTCCTGCCCTATTGTACATCTGTCTTTTTACCGCTTTAATTTTATTCACTGTCCCCTCCAGTAATCCGTTACTGAAGGGGATATCAATAGCTGCCTGTACTGCCTCCCAGTCTTTTTCAATACCATATGCAAAGTTCGTCAGTGCCATATTCCGTGTTGCCTTCGCTTTTTCAATCCACTTTCTAATATCCTTATCATAAGTGTTCCCATTAATCATATCTCTGAAATTCTGACACACGCTTAAAAGTTCTTTAATCTGCGGTGAGGACTTATACAGTTCCGCTAGTTTAGGATTATCCGATTCTCCCTTTAGAATGTATTTGCGTATCTGATTCTGTGAAACTCTCTGTATTTTACTTCTGTTTTCAATGCTCTCATTATGCTCCTTGACTTCCTTCCTCTTTTGTTGATACCTTTTTCGCAAGCTGGATGTTATCCTTCCAATAAGTGCGCCACTGATTTTACTCCCCATTTTTTGTGCCAATATTTTTCGAGTAATACAGCCCGCACTAATGATTGTAGCCAGTTCGGATACATATTTAAGAGCTGTCTTCTGTTGCTCATTCAAGTATGCCCCTATTCTTCTGTTGTGAATAATCTTATAAATGTAGCGACTTTTCTTACCCAAATGTGCGGCTGTCTGCTCAATGGTCATCCCCTGCATTTTTAAGTTCAAGCTTTCCCTGTATATCTTCAATTTTTCTCTGTGTCGGACATCTCCCATGTTAAATATGTCCTGAAGAATTAACGAAGAAGCCGTGTCTCTGTCAGGATATTCGTATTTGAGCTTTTTCTTGGTCTGACGGATTATTTTCTCTATTTCCGGTATCATCGTGTCCGTCATATTCTTGATTAGATGGAATCGGTCGCAGATTTGTGTAACACCAGGAATTATTCTGTTTATAGCCTCTGTGAAACATCTTCCACGGTCTCTCGTTATATATTGTATTTGAGGATTCCGGATGAGCCAGTTATCAAGTGCTTCTCCGTTTCTATCCTCTAACAAAGCAATAGGTATGTGTGTCATCTGGTCTACGACCACACTCATATAATCCTTACCTTTTTTATAGGCAAAATCATCAATACCTACATAAATACTTTTATTATGCATAGGATTGTGTTGTCCGCACTGTTGTAGGATGCGTAAGCAGGAAGAACTACTGGCTGTTATATGGAACAGTTGCAAAAGAGAAGAGGCCTTTCGGGAAGTAAGTTCCAAACTTATCGATCTGATGCGTTCCTCAACAAGATAGCTCCGTCTACCATACCGACGAGCCAGAAAAGACAACGGTTCGCAGAATATTTTTTGTGGACAAGAAACATTGTCACAATAATATTTGCCAACCTTGATGACTAACTCCAAAGTATGACCGTAAACTTCAAGATCCTCAATATGACGGGAGTAGTAACTGTGCAATCGGTGACTGAAATGTCCGCAATAAGGACAGGAAGCCCCTTTGCCAGCCGTATGTAGAAAGACCGTCAATGAGCCAACAGCTTCAGAGATACCATCTTGTTGCAGATTATCGTAGCCAAGACTGAATCTGAAATCATGGAATAATCCCCTATTTGTAGGAGCATTTTCTTTTTTTGATGTATATTTGTACGTTGTAGATATGACTTGTTGCATTGTAACTCTTAATGATGTGGTGTCTTTAAAGTTACTAAAAAGCAAACATATCTACAACTTTTAATAGGATTAAGAAAGAAGAAGACAGTTGAAATAAAAAAGAGATTACCACCAAATTTGACGAAGAACCCTTTTTTTGATAGTCTCACTTTTTTATTTTTTTTTGCAGAAAATCAACCATCATAAATTATGGGCCTCAAAGATTACATAAAAGAAAAACAGAAAGTTTTTAAGCAGTTGAATTCTGCTATAGATAAGACATTCTCAGATGATGCTGAAGAACGTAAGGAAGGAAGAAAAGAATTAGAAAAGTTGCGCGGTAAAGATGGAGTCGTTCCCTTTGCCATAGGTTATGCACATCAAATAGAATATGACTACAAAGGAAATCCGGAGGACGCACGAAAAGCTGTTGAGGAATACAAGCGCATAGTTAATGATGGGTATGCTTTTGTAGCAAAAAACATTCAGGATTTGGAAGCCCGATTAGAGAACTAATTGTATATGAAGCGGAAGTATTTCATTACAAACAGTAGATTGTAGCTTGTTTGATTTTGTATCCACATTAAGAAGACGTCTGCCCTTATATTGTATGACTGCGAGGACAAACGTCTTTTTTGTGGTAGTTCAGTGGTCGTGGTCAAGCATAATATACCAGCCGTCTTTGATAGGTTTGTATAGAGTCGTACACTATCTGTTTGGCAATAAATATCATTCAAATCCGAATGTTGTTCTATTGGCGGTATTTGCTTTTTATCCAGTTCCGATTCATAGAGAAATACAAGAAACCAAAAACACTGCAGTTACAGTATTTCTTTAATTTCGTATTTACGTATCTGTCTACCTCTTTATTTTTCATCCACAGGCTTGCCCTGACTTCGTACGGTCCGCCTGAGAAGATTTTATCCTCTCCTGGAGGAATTCGTTCAAATCCTTGTGTGGCAGATAGTGTACGGCCTTGTCAACCACTTTTTCACACAGCCTTCCGATCTCCTCCACCGCCTTTCTGCCGGTTTCATCATTATCCAGAAAGCAACAGACCTGTCCGTAACTTTTAAGGATATCCACTGCCTTGGGCAGGTTGGCCACAGAATTGAGCACCACGCAGTCCGGCACGGCTTGCCCTTCCTTCAAGGCCAGGTACGAGAGATAGTCCATGAACCCCTCGAAGACCAGTACCGGTGACTGCCGTCTATCCCCGGCATTATGGCTGACATGTGTGATGTCCTTGGGGGAAACCGCACCCTTGAAGTACGGGTTGCGTATTTCAAGCCCCCCTTTCCTGTTTTTGAAACCGACCGCGAAATACCATTTGCCACGCATGCGGTAATGTACCTCCACGCATTCCCTTGTGGCGATATCGGAAGGAATGCCCCTTGTCCCGAGATAATCCAGCAGGACGGTGTTCTTAAGAGGTGAGACGCGCAGCCCCTCAAAAGGCGATGCCACAGCCCGTCCTTTCGCGGGAGAGGAAACCGGCCTAAACGCCGGAAAATCGCTTTCAATCCTCTGCAATACGGTCGGGATATCCGTCACCCCGTACAGCTTTTGCGCCAGGTCGATGATACTGCCCCCGGTTCCCTCCCCGAAATCACGTCACAGGTTCAGGGAAAGGCTGACCTTGAATGACGGGGTACGCTCCCGCCTGAAAGGCGAAAGGTACCATACACTGTCTCCCTGTCTTCTGACAGGTGAGAATCCCGCCCGCCCGAGGAAATCCTCCAGCGGAATCTTCTTTACTTCCTCGATGTTCATCGCTTGCTTGTTTTACAGGTTATTTAAAAGGCGGCCATGAGAGCGGGTCCAGCAAGACACCGTCCTTCCTTAACTCAAAATGCAGGTGGTTGCCGGTCGCCACTCCCGTATGTCCGACATTCCCGATATGCTGTCCGATACGGACATGAGTGCCCGCCTTTACATGCAGCCCGCTCATATGCGCGTACAGTGTCGAGTATCCTTCCGCATGCCGGACATGCACGAACCAACCGTAACTCCGGCTGTAGCGTGCTTCGGCAACCCTGCCGTTCCCCGCACTGTATACCGGGGTGCCATAGGGAGCGGCCAGGTCCACTCCCTGGTGGAACAGCCTCCTTCCCTTTACCGGATGCATCCTCATACCGAACGAGGACGAGACCCTGAAACGGGTGTATCTTCTGTCAAGGGGGAAAAGCACGGGATAATCCGTCAGGAGAATGGGGACATGTCGGGACTTTCAAGGAACCGTTCACTTTCCGGCAGTACCGGTGGAATGTCCCTTTAACAATTCACCCCCGTTTCCGCCAGCCGTACCGTCTCCCCTTATACAGGAGGAGGCTGACAAAAGGTGACAAAACATGACTATCAATGACAACTTTCTCATAATCAGAATATTTTAAGACGAAGATAGTAATTTTATCTCCCGAAACGATTTATCCACTTTAAAATTTAACAGTATGGAAGAGGTAAAACCGGCTGCTACAGGCAGCGAAAACGCCACCCAGGAACAGGGTTACCTGATGGCTTACGACAAGAAGGAACAGAAGGCGAAAGGTGTCAAGGGCATCGCGGCAAACGGAGAGCTGGAGACGCTCGAGGCCAATGAAACGAACAAGAGCCAGTTTATCCGCGTGGACCGGCATGGAAATTTCTTCACCAACTTCGGGAAGAACTTCATGTACCAGTACAACCATCCGACACGCTATGCGCTGTACCGGATGGAGGAGAAGACCCCGGTGGAGGAAGCCAAGCGTAGGATCGAGCAGGCCCAGCTCCCCGAGAACGAGTCCTTAAGACGCGAGCTCTCCCGGGATAACCGGATCTACAACAACCACCTTTTCAACGAGCGCGAGATCAACTGGCAGCAGGCCGAGCGTTACGGGCTCACCCCGGACGTGCTCAGACAGACGGGCGACATGGAAAGGCTGTTGCAGGGCAGACAGTCCGGCATAGCCTATGACATCTCCATGAACACCGAGCTGGGACGCCAGAAGGGGGATGCCAAGCTCTCGCTCTTCCGCGACGAGAACGGCCTGGCCAAATTCGACCTGCACTTTATCCGCCAGGCTCCCAAGGTGGGACAGGAATACCGGGGATGCAAGCTGGAGGAGGACGTGCTGGACGCCTTGAACCGGACGGGCAACGCCGGAAGGCTGGTAGACCTGGTCGTCGACTTCCGCAGCAAGGAGACGAAACCGTGCTACCTTTCAAAAGACCCGGTTACCAACGAGATGTTCTTCCTCCCGGCGGACCAGGCTCGCTGCCCCAAGAAAATCAAGAATTACACGCTCTCGCAGCAGGAGTACGCCGACTACACGGCCGGCAAGGAGGTCCCCATCGAGTTCAAGTCCTCAAACGGAAAAATCCTGCGGACCTCCATCCAGATGAGCGCCGCCGAACGCGGGACCGAGTTCCTGTGGGAAAGAAGCACGAAGAAGCCGGAGAACAGACAGGGGCAGGAACAGAAGGACGGCTCGCCGGAGAAAACGCAGAAGCCTGAAAAGAGGACCTATGCACGCAAATCAAAGATAACCCCGAAAATGTAACGGCATGGCATCCATAAAAGACAACATGGAACAACTGGAGGAGCTGTTCAGGCAGGACGGCGGAGGGTGCCTGCTCGTCGGGTACGAAACCGGCATGGACAAGCCCCATGCTGCGATTTCCTACCAGCTTTACCCTGTCAATCCGGATCAGGACGGCATGACCTACCAGTTCCTCAGCCTGCTGCATGTCGGGATGGAGACCGCCCGGATATCGGCTTTCGTCCCCGATACCCGTCTGGAGATCTACCGCTTCCCCCGTATGTCCGATGTCCCTTCCATATCCCGGGACATCCCCGTGAAGGAATACATCACAGGCAAACTGCTGCCCCATATCCAAAGGTGCGGCCTGGAACCGGTGGTGAGCGTCAACCTGCGTGACGTGGTGTTCATGAGGTCCGTCCTGAAACGGTCCATGGAACCGGGCGGACGGCTGCGGCTGACGGCCGCAGAGATCGACCGCCTGGTAGATTTCCGCCGGCAGCAGGACGAGAAGGCGCGGCTATACGGCTATGAGCCCGCCTACAGGCTGCCCCTGCATATCGTGGAAACATCAAGGGGCATACTTGTTTTCAGTGACGGGCCGGCGGGCCGGAAAGGGCTGGAGGAGTTCTACCGGCACCTGGCGGACAACTACTGGTGGATACACAGCGAACCGGGACCGGTCAAACAATATGACATGCATTCCGTTCCGGCAAGCCTGGCCCCGCTGATTGACGCCTCCTGCAGAAAAGATCCCGATACCGGAAGATACGTGTACGAGTTCACGAACTCCCCGGTACGGGCGGACCTGCCCGATGAAAGAAAACTGGAGCCGGTCTTCTTTACCGACATGACGCCCTCCGCTGAAGGATACCGCAACCTCACGGAGTTTTCCGGATGTGGGATGAGCGGGTGCAACGCGGATATCTACCGGCTGCTCTCCCTTACCCGCCACTTCGACCGGCAGCTCATTCTTGACCCCGCCTTTTCCTACCGGCACCAGTTCCGGGAGTTCGTGGAACGCATGGACAGCTTTCTCCGGGGAAATCCCGGCGGCGATGACATGGGAAAGATACTGGATGACATGCACGGCAAGGCGGGGCGTATCCTGAAAACGGATTTCGACGTAAGGGGGCACCGTACCCTGGAACGGCTCCTGAATGACCGCAGCGTGCCGTTCCTCATCGGGGAACACGAGGCCGATGACACTTTGAGAAGGGCGCTGCTCGAAGGGAGATGGATTTACTTCCCCGGACTGTCGGCAAAAATGCCCGGACTCCGTTACATCCATGCCGATAAGACCTGCGACCGGGTCATGGCCTATAAGAATCCCCCGGGGCTCAAGCCTGTATACCAGATCAAGGACGGCAAGATCGTCCCTTATGAGTCGGAGGCAGTAAAAACGGATAAAGCGCGGGCAAAGAGAAACGGGAAGAGGAACGGGAACAATTTAAAGTTATAGACATCATGGAGCAGACCTACACAGCGATAGAGACCTTGGGCGGCTTCCTCGCCTTTACCGACACGGCGGAAGGCAGGAGAAAGCTGCGGCAGTTCCTGCAACAGACGGCCGACGCCTATTTCAATCCGGCATTCAATTCCGGAGCGTTACGTGTCTACAGGGCCGAAGGGGAACTTGGCAACCGCCCCTGGGTCAACCCGGGGAGGATGCGGCCGGACGAGTACCCCTATGGCCCGAAGCCTCATGGCGACCGGATGGAACTCCTCTACAGAGGTGAGATGAGACCCACTGCGGAGGACTTCCGCAGTTTCTGCCATAATGCGGGCTGTGAGATAAGTGCCCGCAACGTCAATATCACGGACACCCTGGATGCCCTGGAGCGTTATGACCGCCGGGTGGAGGAGTTGCAACGGATACCCGCAAAATCCGCCCGCGACAGGGAGGAATTACTGCAGACCCTCGAGACCAGGAGGCAGCTGCAGAAACTGATGGACTCCGCCTATGATGTCCGGGGACACCGGACGGCCGGGAGAATACTGGACGACCCGGCGGAGCGCGTCACCCTGGAAGGAGTCCCGCTCTACGGACCTCACAGGAGCGTACTGAAAGAGGGCCTCGGGCTGTATCTGCCGCACGAAAGCGGGAACAACCCCTCGCATGCCTACGCGTGGGTGGACCAAGCTACGGACCGGATCATCTTCGGCGGCAACCCGCCTGTGGACCGGAAAACCGTCAGGATCAGACCGGAGGTCGAGAAGAGGCTGTACAGCCCGCCAGGAAAAACACGTAAAAGGACCGGGACACGTCCCAAAATGTAAAATAAGAAACAGATGACAATGGAAAAAAGCAACAGGACCGCACCCCTAAAAGTAGTGCTCCGAAATCACGGTTACCTGCTGTTCTCCGGCAGCAAGGCCGGTGAGGAGGCCCTCAGGGGATATCTCCAGCGTGCCGCTGACAGGTACTTCGAACCGCATGCTCATGACGGGGTGCTGGAGATCTACGAGTACTCCGGGCGGCGCAGGGAGCTGATGCCCCATATCAACGGCGGCGGACATGGCATGTCCTGCCGGGAAGGGACGGGAAAGGCGGAATACATTCCACGGGAGGCCCTTCCCGCCTGGTTTGTCGACAGCCTCGAGCCAAGGCTCTACCACGCGATGAACCCGACAGCCGACGAATACCGGGGGCTGTTCTCCAAAGTGAAGGGATATACGGGTTTCGAACTCTCCTCCAGAGCGGAGAACGAGGACATATACCGCCTGCTATCGATCAGGGAGCGCGGCTACATGAATATCCATGACCGGCCGTTCACCTATTGCAGGGAGCTGCTTCCCCTGGCCGAACGGTTCGAAGAGGTGACGCAGGTGAAAGCCGCCGAGCTGTTTGACCCGCAGGCTTTCAGGGCACTTTCATCCGAGATAAGGAAAAAGGCGGACGATATCCTCCGCCGGGACTTTGACGTAAGGGGACACCGGTCGCTGGAGAAATACCTCAGTAATCCCGACACCGCCCTGCTCGTGGGAAACGTGAGGCTGGAGAACGAGCAGTTCAGGGTGCTCTCCGAAGGCCACGCCCTGTACCTTCCGGAGAATGACCGCCCCGCCTCACGGCACCTGCTCTACTGCATGGCGGATTTTACACGGCACAAATTGCTGGTATCCGGTGAACCGTTCCCTGTCAGGACCTACCGGGTAAAGGACGGCATCCGTCATCCGGCAGGGCAGTGTGAGGAGTTATCGGAGAAAAGGAAAAGGACCGGACAGAAGCCTTCCGGCAGAAAATTATAAATTAAAACAGTACCACCATGTATATCGGATTCATATTGAACGGCAGGAACAATCTGGAATACTGCCGGATGCTGTCTTCTGACGCAAACGACCTGGACCGCCGGTTCGGGGAGTTCTGCTTCAACCAGGTCAGGAAGCAGCTGAAAGGGGCCTACCTGCCCGAGGAAAGGATCTACTGCATCGAGGCCGCCGGTGGGGATAAGAACCGGGTGGAATCCCTTGTGCGGGATATAATCGACAGAGGCGCGTGGCCCTCCGACGACTACCAGAGGCTGCGGGATATCGGATTTGTCCATGAGACGGCCGACCCTTACAGGAGGACCGACAGCCGGGACTTTATCGTCGGCGAGCTTGAACGGACGCTCCACAACGGGAAGGCGGGCAGACTGCTGGAAGCCTACCATGACTTCCACCAAAGCCGCGAGAAGGATACCGGCAACCGTGTGCTTACGGCCATACAGACCGGACAGGGCGTGCTGCTCTTCGACGACACAGGCCGGGGACTGGAGCGGGCGGAGAGCTATCTCCAGTATAATGCGGACAACTTCTTCAGCCCGATACACCGAAATACCGACAAACTGGGCGTCTATTATTTCAGCACGGACAACGCAAGGCTGGTGGAAAAGGCGCGGGAGTGCGGCAGGATGTTTGCCCCCGACGACAGGTGCAGTTTCATCCCCGCCAGGGCGGAATTCCTCCGGGCGGACATCCTGCGGGGATGCAAGCCCGCCGTGGAGTGCGACATGTCCCCCGACCTCGCCCGATACCGGGAGATGCTGAAGATATTCAAGCTCAGGGAAAGTGAGACACCCTTCAACATCGGCATACTGGACAGGCTGTGCAGGACGGGAAATCTTGACGAGATGCCGGAAAACAGGAACTTCAGGCATTTCTGCAGCTTTTCCTCCCTGCGCTCGCAGATGAGCCATTCCTTCCTCTCCTCACTGGCGGACACGCTGCTGGGGAATTCCATGAGACAAGCCGTCAGCGATACGGCACGGCGCATCCTGCAGAACGAATACGATGTGCGGGGATATTCGCCCACCCCGGATACGAGGCGCAGGCGGGAAAAGAAACCGGAAAAGACAGGTAAAAAAACGTAAGCATTCGATAAACTCCCCCTTTCATTCTAAAAATGTGATATTACTTTTGTAATCAAAGTAAAAAAGCTCAATTGTTATGTCACATCAATGGACCATGGAAGATTTTGAATCTATTTATTCCCGTTTCAAGTCGAGCGGACTGTCAGTTATGGATTTTTGTTCGAATGAATGTATTCGTCCCAAACGTTTCTACGAGTGGCGTTCCAAGCTGTTGCGCAAAGGCGGCTTTATCCCGGTAAAGGTAAACAGTAAGGGCCAGGTCAGTCTTCCCCATAAGGAGAAATCCCTGCTGTCTGCCCCTCCGGTCAGCCCGTCGCCAATTCCCCAGCCGCTATGTGAGATCTCCTATCCCAATGGCGTCACAGTCCGCTTGAACAGCCCTTTGTCACCGGAGGTATTGCAAACCCTGATATTTTTGAATTCAAACCGTTAGCCTATGTTTTCTTTGAATGAATCCAACAGATATTATCTTTACCCGTATCCGACAGACATGCGTAAGAGTTTTTATACGCTTAGCGGCATCGTGACCAACCAGATGGGAAAGAATGTACGGGACGGTGACGCTTTCATTTTTATCAATGCGAATTGTACCTGTATGAAAATCCTCCATATGGAATATGGTGGTCTGGTGATATACCATATGAGGCTGGAACATGGGCACTTCCATCTGCCGGTCATAAATACGGAGGAAGGTCGGATTAAAGCGATTGAAACCTTCTGGAATGACCTTGTGATGATGGTTCAAGGAATGGACGGCAGCAAGGTCAGGCGTTATAAAAGGAGTGGTTTCCATGGGTTGTAGTTGTAACAAATTATAACATATACAATGCCGTATTCCGGCTGTTTTTTAGTATCTTAGCATCATATTTAAACGATTATGCCAACCGATAAGGAATTACTGATAAAGGATCTCATGCACAAATGCGACTGTCTGTATAGAGAAAACAGCCGGTTGAAGGAGATGGTGTCCACGCAGCCCCTTAAAGCTGCGGACAAAGAGGTGTATGAGGCTTTATTGTCTGACAAGGATGCCATAATCGCCCAAAAGGAAGCAAAAATCAACAGTCTGGAGCAACGTGTATCCTATCTTGAACGGCAGTTGTACGGTAAGAAGGCGGAAAAGTTCATAAAGCCTGACGCCCAGGACCGCTGGCTGGATTTTGAAGGCTTTGACATGCTTCCCCAGGAGGCTGAAGCCGCAGAAGAAGCAGAAAAGGAGTTGAAGGCTACCAGAGAAGCGATCATCGCCCGTAAAAAAGCGGGGAAGCAGCATCCTGCGAGAAAATCCCTTCCGGAGAATCTTGAGCGTGAGGTGGTCCATATATATCCCGAAGGGTATAATCCGGAAGAGTGGACGCTCCTTCCCGGAGAGGAAGTGACCGAGATCCTTATGCACGAGCCCGAGAAGTTCTATATCCGCAGGATAGTGCGCCATACAGCCAAACGGAAGGGTACAAACGAGTTCAAGACCGGCCCGCTTCCCGTCATGCCAATAGCAAAGAGCTATGCCTCTGCCTCATTGCTGGCAGACATGATGATAGGGAAATATGTGGATCACATACCGTTCCACAGGCAACTGGAACAGTTCAAACGTGTGGGGGTACATCTCCCCGCGTCAACGGTCAACGACTGGTTCAAGGATGTGGCGGATTTGCTAAGGCCCCTTTACTTCCGATTATGGGAGCTGGTGATGCAGACTGACTACATACAGTCGGATGAAACGACAATCCCCGTGATGAATGACGAGAGACACAAGACGGTCAAAGGTTATATCTGGCTTGTGCGCAGTGTCATGACCGGACGTCAGTTCTTTTACTATGACAAGGGTTCCCGAAGTGGAAAGGTGGTGCTGAAACTCTTCGGCAAGTTCCGGGGAGCCATACAGACGGACGGATACGAAAGGTACGAGATGCTGGACGCCAAGAAAGGTATTATCCTTCTTGGCTGTTGGGCCCATGCACGCAGACATTTTTGGGAGGCAAGAAAGAATGACATGCAGCGTGCCGACTATGCGCTCGCACAGATACAGTTGCTTTATGACGTGGAGCGTAAGGCTGACGATGAACGCCTGACTTACGAACAGAGGGCTGAACTTAGGGCACGTCTTGCATATCCCATACTTGTGCGCTTCGAGAAATGGCTGGTCAATGAATATCCCAAAGTAATGAAAGACAGTCCGATCGGAAAAGCCATAAAATATACATACGGAAGGTTCGACAAACTCTCCAGGTACCATTTGGACGGTCGTTACAGACCGGATAATAACGAGATAGAAAATAAAGTGCGGCCTGTCGCGTGCGGCAGACGTAATTACCTGTTCTGTGGCAATAATGATGCCGCTGAAGATGCGGCGGTGCTCTACTCGTTCTTCGGCTGCTGCAAGGCTGCCGGGGCTGACTTCCGCACGTGGCTGATCTACTTCCTTGAACATATACATGATTATGACGATGACTACTCGATGGATCTGGCCGAATTGTTACCTGACAATCTGTTATCCAAGGGCAAGATATTATCCGTTACGTCACCGGAATCTCCCAAGAAAGACTCCTGATACCTTCGTAAATCTCGCCTAAACACGGGAAAACTACCGTTTTATGCCAATCAAGACGGGAAAATAGGGAATAAAGTGCCGTTTTTATCTTCATTATCCCCGATAAATAGGGAAAATAAGGGAAAGAATACCCTTTTATACCAATTATGGCGGGAAAGTAGGGATAAAAATATCGCTTTATCACATTTGTCACAGGAAAATAAGGGGCAAAGGGGAAAAACTTCCTTTTATCCGCTCCATTAGTAGGGATAATATCAATTACTATAGAACCCGCACATCTTTGGGTTGAATTGATGTAACAATAAATCATAGAACGATAAAATGAATAAACGACATTATGAACATACGTTACCCAATATACGAGGGAGTTTATCGAATACTTACAAAAAAACTAACATAGGAAGATAATATGGCCTCGTGGTTGGAAAAGCTGGGACTGCAAAGAACGCGTCCCCAAAAAGAAGAGCTGAAGGACTTCTGTCTGGAACTGTGTCCAGACAACCGGATAGCCTCCTTCATGATAACGGACCATACGCCCCGGAGCGGAGACCCCTTCATCCGGTTCGTCAAGGAAGCGGCCCGTAAAGCCGTACTCGAGGAAGCCCGGGGCATCCCCGACAACCTGCTGCTCTTCTATGCCGGCATCCGGAAAGAGGAGCTGCCCCCTGCCGCCGGACTGCAGGAGAAGGAACCCAGGCAGGCATGGCGTTTCATCATCGAAAACGGCGGGATCACGGACGGCAACTCCGTCCCGCTGAGACGGGCCGCCTATTTGGAGGCACACGGTGTGGAAACGGACCGCAGGAACCTGGAAGGGCTGGAACACTCGCCAGGCTACAAAGACTTCGTGGCATACGAGACCGCACGGGAACGTATCCTTCAAGGAAGGAGCGCCCGGTTCCTCGTGACCGCCGTAAAGACGGACCAGGGCGTCAGGGTGTTCAACAGGGGGCTGCACGGCCCGCGCCACCTGCACGAATACCTGCAGGAAATAGCCGACAATTTCTACTCACCCTGTGGAAAGGGACCGGGGACATTGTCCATATTCCGCATCGAGACCTCGTCAAAACGGCTGATGGAGATGTCCCGGCAGCCCGGACGGTACTTCCCCGCCTCCCAGCCCGGACTGGAAGTGTTCGGAAGTTACCGTCCGGTAGCCTCCTTCGACCTCTCGCCCACGGCGGCCAACCTCGACAGGTTCGTTACGGCCGGCTCCCTGGAACTTTCCAGACGCAACCTGGATATCATGACATTGCAGGACATCGCGGAAAAGGGATACGCCCACCTGGCGCTGGAGGAGCCGTTCCGTTACAGGAGGGAGTTCGTCCCCGTGGAAAAAGAACTCGGAAGGCTATCCAGGGAAAAGGAGCTCCATCCGGACTTTCCCCTCGGGGAGAGGATGGCGGAGCTCCGGGAGACTTCCAGGAAGATCGCCGCCGCCCTGTTGGCAAGGGAGGGGGTCCGGACAGGGATGCCACGGTCGGAAACGAGGTATGCCGACAGGATATCACGCATGCTGGAGAGTCCGGCGGATACCCCGGGGGCGGCCGATACCGGCAAAAAGAGAAAACAACCCTCTTCCAGACGGAAACATGCCGAAGGAAGACAAGTAAAACTGTAAACTGCAAGCATATATGGCAACCAACAAACCACTTACCCCGGAAGAAGCCGTCGACATGGGCCGCCGCGCTGTCGGCCGACGGGCATTGATGCGGACACTGAAGGACATCTTCTCGTACCGTAACCCGCTGCTGCAGTTCATGGACGCCTACCGCTTCAACGTCATCCGCTGGAGCGCGTCCAACCTCAGGGAACCGACCCTCGGAAAACGTGTCAGGCTGTTCCTCGGCACCAGAAACCCGCTGCGGATTCTCCGCGACAACTTCCGGCAGAACCGCGCGGACCTGACAGCGGACTGGGAAAGGGCGGTCATCGGCCGTATCAACCTCTCGCTGGAAGAGCTGGGGAGCATCCCGCTGCATTCCAGGCCCCGTGACCTTGCCAAAAGGCTGGACCGTGTCGGGAGGATGATAAACCGGATGACCGGCTATGAGCATTGTCCCAGCCTGCTCACGGAGAGGCTGCTGCTCTCCACCTACAGGTATATATTCATGGCTCCCCATGACAGGCGGTTCGGCGCCCTCTGCCCGGACGGGATCTGCGGGATGCTGCGGCAGAACGGCGTGCCGCCGGAGAGCCTGTATTACCAGAACTACGAAAGCCTGCTGCAAGGAAGGGAGACGGTCATCTACGAGTTCACCTCCAACGGGAAAGGGTTACAGTATCTGCGTCCCCTGGAACACGTGAGGCTGGATGCCGACCCGGGCGGGTACGACATGCTTCCCGCCCGCCGGGCCGACAGCCCGAAGGCCCCTTCGATTCCCTATGGGGCGGAAGAGGCCGTGCCGCTCTCCGAAAAGGCGGGAAAAAACGGAAGGGATACCGCAAGGGAGAAGAGAACGGCCCGGAACACAAAAGTCAAAAAGACAAAGGCCAAAAACAAAGGCATGAGCATGTAACCAATTATTCACCTGATAAAAACAAAAATTATGAGAATCGTACTTACAGACAAGCCAGCCATGGCAAGGAGCATCGCCTCCGTACTGGGCGCCAGTGAAAAGGCGGAAGGATATCTTTACGGCAACGGGTATGCCGTCACATGAACTTACGGCCACCTGCTGGCACAGGCACCACCGTCCGCTTACGGACCCGCCCGTGTGGAACGGCAGGCGCTTCCCCTCATTCCGGTCCCGTTCCGTCTCGTTGTCAGACAAGTCAGGACGGAGGAGGGGTATGTCACCGACCCGGTAGCCACCCGGCAACTGGAAGTGCTCCGCGGGTTGCTTGAAAACGCCGACGGGCTTGTCATAGCCACGGACGCGGGGCGTGGAGGAGAACTGGTCAGCCGGGATCTCCTGGACTATCTCGGTTACCGTAAACCGGCCCTGCGCCTGTGGATATCCTCCCTGACGGAAAAGGCCATCCTGGACGGTTTCAAAAATCTGAGAGAGGACAGCGACTTCGACAACCTCGCCCAGGCGGCGAGGGCACGCAGGGAAGCGGACTGGATACTGGGCGTGAACGCGAGCATCGCCCTGGGGATAGCCGCCGGCATGGGCAACCACTCGCTCGGACGGGTGCAGACACCCACGCTGGCATTGGTCTGCCGCCGTTATCTTGAGAACAGGGATTTTGTGCCCGTGAGCTGTTACCATCTGCAGACCGATGTCTGCAAGGACGGGCAGAAAGTGCTTTTCACGTGTCCTCTCCGGTATGAAAGGAAAGAGGATGCGGAAAAAGCCCGGGTCGGACTGGAGGGCGAAAGCCGTTGTACGGTCCTTGCCATGGAAAAGAAAGAGATCATGGAGGAGCCACCTCTGCCACATGACCTGACCGGCCTACAGCGGGAAGCTAATACACGCCTGGGCATGACAGCCGGACAGACACTCGCTGTCGTCCAAAGACTTTACGAAAGAGGGTGCGTCTCATATCCGAGAACCGGATGCCGCCACATTCCGGAAGACATCTTCAAGCAGGCACCCACGCTCGTCGCCACCCTTAAAGGGCATCCCCGCTTCGGAAGGCACGCGGAAAGGCTGCTCGGGAAAGGACTGAACCCTCATGCGGTGGACGGGGACAGCGTGGCGGGACACCATGCCCTTCTCATCACGGGAGAGATGCCCGAAGGACTCTCCCCGGACGAGCAGAACATCTACTCCCTGATTGCCGGGAGGATGCTGGAAGCATTTTCCGAAGGATGCGTCAGGGAAGTCATACGTGTCAGGGCCGATTACGGAGGAATGGAATTCGAAGCCGAAACCTCATGGGTGAAGTATCCGGGATGGCGGGACATTTACAACGGACCGGACATGGCGGAAGAAGGCAAATCCCTGCCGCAGTTCCATCGGGGAGAGACGCTGGCGGTATTGGAAACAGAGATACTGGAAGACAGTACAAAGCCGCTGCCACCATTTACGGAAGCCGGACTGCTGGCTGCCATGGAAAACGCCGGCGGCACGGCGGACGGTGAAAACAAAAAGAAAACAACGGAGAGGTGCGGGCTCGGGACACCGGGCACCCGTGCAGGAATCATAGACCTGCTGGTGGCACGACGGTACGTAGAGCGTATCGGAAACCGTCTCATCCCGACAAAGAAGGGGCTGGAGATATACGGCATCGTAGGAGACAAGCTGATCGCCGACGCGGCTATGACGGCCGCCTGGGAAGAGGCGCTGCGTGAAATCGAGGAAGGAAGGCTCAGTGCCGGAAAGTTCATGAAGGGTGTCCATGAGTATGCACGGAAGATCGTGTCGGAACTGCTCGCCCTGCAGGTCAGGAACCCGGGCGTGACAAGGTGCGCCTGCCCGAAATGTGGGACAGGCAAAGTGACACTCTACGACAGGGTGGCCAAATGCGGAGATCCCGACTGCGCGTTCCATCTTCCGCGCATGTTCAACGGACGGGAGATGACGGACGAAGAGATGACACGGCTGATGGTAGGGGAAGCTACCCCCTTTCTGAAATTCACCACCAAGGCGGGAAAACCCTATGAGGCGTCGCTCAGAATGGACGAGAATTACAAGGTGGAGCTTACATTCAAGGACAGCATGCGGGAGCTGTAACAGGACCGATACTGTAAGGGAAATGTCCCGGCCTGCTCTTTTCGGAGACTGGCCGGGATTTTCCGTTAATCGGGGTGTATGGAAAGTCCGTATATCATTACAACCGTCTCGGGCGTTACCACCTGATGTGTACCGACGGTAGCTCCCACCAAGTGAACGTCGGGTTTCCTTTCCCGAAGTGACGGAGCGGAAAATGCCAGCGGCCCGCTTACGGAAAAGTTCATTGCCGATAGTTCAAGGAGCTGTTGTCCGTAAGGAAATGAACAGGCTGGGCCTTGGAGTACGGATATGAGGTAGCTCCTGCCGCAATCTCCATTCAATATCCTGTATGTAAATAATCCAGACGGCAGACACCCGTATCGAAATGTCTGTTTCCAATCAATTTCCAGACGGAAGGCGCAAGAGCGTCTCCGAACAGCCTGATACCTCCCTGCAGTCTCGGGATAAGATAGATCACCATCTCGTCCACCATCCAGAACCTGAGCAGGCTGTCAACAAGCGGGAGTGTGTCAGGGCAGGCCTCGACAAGGGCAATCCCATCCCCTTCCTCTTTCCATCGGGAGAGTGAGACGAAAGATACCGGTCCCTCAAGGTGGCGTACCGCCTTCTTCCTGATCCGGGTGATACCGTATTTCTCCGCAGAATCCTGCAACGCGGAGAGGGACTGCCGCTCCAACAGGCAGCCGTCAAGGGAGAGAAAGGCCATAAGCTGAATGTTTAATGATACCGTCTACTTCGCAGGCAAAATCCATAAAAAAAACGTGGACTTGCACAGTGTCAAGACGAGGCTCTGGTAAGCCCAGAATAAGAACTGTGCAAGCCACGCTATGACAATGCATAGCATAGCCTTACACAGAAATCCCTTATTCTTTGAATTTACCAGATTCCGTCTTGAGGATGTTCTGCGAACGTTATGTCTATATATCTCAAGAAAGAAGGAAAAATACTCCTTCTTTTCCCAAACTCATATTTTCGTTCCAAATATAGGAATTATTCTAAAAATCACGAAATATCGTCCGGATAATCTTCCCGTCAAGGATTGGAAAGGGTATAGTGTTTCACGACGGGCTTCCAGAAAAGCATATGACTATTAGTGACTATACATGACAATGCATGACACGGGAAAGTAACATCCCTCTTTCTTTACTATCTTGCACCCGAAATCACTAAAAAAATGAATATGGAACTGACAATTATCGAAACAAGCGCTTATCTGGAATTAAAGCGGCAGCTCAGCACGTTGTCCGTGCAAGTGGAGGATCTCGCCCGGAAAATGGCTCCACCTGTTCCGGACAAATGAATGGACGCGCAGGAGGTATGCCTGGCATTGGGAATCTCGAAGAGGTGTCTCCAGGCTTACCGTGACAGGGGACTGGTTCCCTGCTCACATATCGGCGGAAAATATTTTTACCGTGAGACGGACATACAGCAAATCCTGGAAGAAGGACTAATCAAAAACAGAAAATAACAGATGGCGGAAATCATTACCAAGGATTCGGAGGAGTTCAAGGAACTCACCGGATGGATCAAGAGATGTGGAAGGGCACTGGAAAACGCGACGGCTCGAATCCGTCCGGGCATAGCCGACGAGCATTATCTAACGGGAGAGGAAGTCTGCGAGAAACTGCATGTATCCAGAAGGACGCTTCAGGCACTCAGGGACGAGAAGGCAATCCCGTACACTTCCATTACCGCCGCAGGAGGCAAGCTGCTATACCCGGAAAGCGGACTGTACAAGGTACTGAAAAAGAACTACAAGGACTTCAGGCGATATGCCAGATAAACAAACGGCACGTATTCTGAACAAAAAAACTCCTTCGGCCGGATTCGAGGCTGAAGGAGTTTTTATATAAGTTCCGGGACTTAGTTGGCCAGCCGGTATGTGTCACCGATCTTCATGCACAGCCTGTCCGTATCTTCCCCGACTTTCGGATTGATCAGCTCAGCATAAATCTGGGTGGAAAGAATGGACTTGTGCCCCAATACCTTCTGCAAGGTTTCCAACGGCATCCCCTTTAAAATGGCCAGAACGGCAAAAGTGTGGCGTCCGATGTGCGGGGTTATCCCGGTCGAGCAGCCGCATATTCTGGTCAGGACCCTCAGACTGGATATCATGGCCTGGTATTCGCCTACGGGAAACACCTTGTCAGGCGAACTTTTCTTTTCATTGTCACCCCTGTACTTCTCGACCAGTTCGATGGCGATAGGAAGCAGCTTCACCACATAGGCCACGCCGGTTTTTATACGGTTTCCCATCAGCCATGTACCGCCCTCGGAATCCGTATGGATATTCTTGTACGTAATCTCTTTCAGATCCGCATACGCCAAACCTGTAAAACACATGAACAGGAACATGTCACGGATGGCCCGCTGGCGCTTGTACTTCAACTTGACATGGATGATGCTTTGCAAGTCCTCCTCGGTGAGGAAAGAGCGCCGCTTGTATTCGGGCAGGCAGTCAAAACCGATGAACGGATGAAGCCTTATCCAGCCTCTTTCCTGGGCGGTATACATCAGCCATTTCAGGGTGTTGACCCGGCAGAAAGCCGTCGAATTCGCCAGGGCGCATGTCCCGAGCATCCAGTTATAATAGTCCTCGATGAACTTCTTGTCAAGGTCGGCGATGGCTATATCCTCGATGCGCCTCTTCTCTTTGAGGAAAAGCAACAGATTCTTGTAGTCGGCCACCAGCCCGCGATAGGTGCTTGCCGCCTTTTCCTTGCCTATCTTTTCCTTGTAGGAGACAAGTTGCTCCCTGAACAATCCCATAAGGGTGTGATAATCGTCTCCGAAGCCAAGATAGCGGTTGTAGACACTTTTAGCTGTCACCAGGCTGTCATGGTCACAGACATACTGGTAATGCCTTGTGATTTGGGCCTTGATATTGTCAAGCTCCTGGTTCAGCCGTCTGGCCTCGTCGGATTTCCCCTTCGCCCTCTTGGCCTTGGCATCCCATAATGCCAGTGAAACTTCCCGCTTGCAACTGAAGCAGGCGGTGGTCTTGTTGATGGTTATACGTCCCATAATGGGCACCTTACCGTCTTTCAACGATTGGTTCTTGGTGTAAAACAACACGGAAAATGTACTTCTCATAAACTCACTTCTTTTAGTTACAAAATTAATAAATATCGAGCTTTTCGAAGTTATGAAAAGTAACGCAATGCATTGAAAAATAATCGTTTATATCCCTTGGGATATCCGTATTTGCAAGGTAACGGATAAGTAACGGAAGTCGCAGCAAAACATGCCCTATAATGCTCGCTTTCTCTACCAACAACCAAAAACAGAAATCAATAACTATTTGATTGTTAATTGGTTTTCGCTACCTTTGCAAACTGTGGAAAAACACTTAGTTTCCCTATAGTAAAACTCTTATTTCTTCACCATAAAACTCCTATACCTGTACGAAATTCTCAGGATGGCAAGCGGTAACTCCCCGATACATCTCACGTATCGTATGGATATCTTTATCCACATCACCTGTCGGATAAAAAACACCCTTCGTACCCACCTCTTTCTTTCCATAATCAAAATAAGCCACCACGATCGGCACGTTCGCTTTCAAAGCGATAAAATAGAATCCTTTTTTCCAGTCCTTGGCCCGCTTCCGGGTACCTTCCGGTGTGACGGCCAATTGAAACCGCTCACTGGTCTTGAAACGTTCCACCATCTGATCGGTCACCGACGTACGTTTACCACGATCCACCGGAACACCTCCCAGCCAGTTAAACAGCAAATTAAAAGGGAAAAAGAACCACTCTTTCTTAATAAGGAAACCGGCGTTACACCCGATCGAGGTATAAAAAAGTTTCCCTACGATAAAATCCCAGTTACTGGTATGCGGAGCCACACATACGATACATTTCGGCAAATCCACGCCATCCACCGGGCCCAGCTTCCACCCCGCCATACGGAGTATCGCCTTACTAATTGCCTTCTTCATGCCTATTTGTCCTTGCTCAACTCTCCTATCTCGTCGGCGATAGCGTTAACCTCGTTTTGCAAGTCCTCTCTTAATTTGCGATAATAATTCCGTACGAGAGCCTTGTTATCCTTGCCGTCGGGGTGTCCGGCACGAACGATATAACTATCTTGCATATCTAGGATACGAGCCATCAAAGCATCCGCTTTCTCTTGATTTACTCCGGGTATATACAATTTGCAAACCAGCGCTTCCGTGAACAATTCACCAGCCACGTAGCTGATCTCTTTCTTTAAAATTCTTCTTTTAGCCATAATTATTTCATATTTAATTATCCACAAATATAGAACATATGTTATTAAATACCGAGGAAAGGCCAAGAAAAAACATAAAATGAATTATCTTTGCAGCGGTGAAATCATTGATTATAAACAAATCAAATATGAACGAAATGATAAAGACGCCAGAGTTTCTCTTTGAAAGCAGCTGGGAAGTCTGTAATAAAGTGGGAGGTATTTATACCGTACTATCGACTAAAGCTCATACGCTTCAACAAATTTTTAACGACAAAGTAATATTCATCGGTCCGGATGTGTGGGCAAACACAACCGCTCCCGATTTTACGGAAGACGCATCTTTGTTTGAGGATTGGAGAAAGCACGCCGAGGCAGTAGATCACTTGAAAGTTAAGGTTGGTCGCTGGAACGTACCGGGTATCCCCCCTGTTATACTGGTAGATTTCAAATCCTACTTCAGTGAACGAGACGCCTTTTTCTATTCTATGTGGGAAAATTTCCGAGTTGACTCCATCCACGCCTACGGCGATTACGATGAGTCTTGTATCTTCGCATATGCGGTCGGTAAGGTAATAGAGAGTTTCTATCACTTTTACAAACTGGAAAACAAGAAAGTCGCCGCCCTATTCAACGAATGGATGTTGGCGATGGGAGCGCTTTACATTCAAAAGCAAATCCCTGCCATAGCGACACTTTTCACGACGCATGCCACATCGATCGGACGCTCTATCGCCGGTAACAACAAAGCGTTATACGCTTATATGGACGGTTACAACGGCGATCAGATGGCTAAGGAGCTAAACATGGAGGCCAAGCATTCCGTAGAGAAGCAGGCCGCCCATTACGTGGATTGCTTCACGACCGTAAGCGATATCACGGCCCGTGAATGTAAACAGTTATTGGATAAGGCACCGGATATCGTTACCCCGAACGGCTTTGAGCCCAACTTCGTACCCGAGGGTAAGGAATACGCTAAAAAGCGGAAGGAGGCACGTCGTACATTAATTAATGTAGCAGAGAAATTATTGGGCTGCTCTATCGACCCGAACGCTTTGCTGGTTTCCACCAGTGGCCGCTATGAATACAGAAATAAAGGTATCGATGTCTTCATCGAGGCGATGAACCGTGTACGTACGTCCGGACGCCTGCAGCGTGAGGTCGTCGCCTTTATCATGGTACCGGCTTGGGTACGTGCTGCCCGTGCGGATTTAAAAGAGGCGATCGAGCAGGACATAAAGACGACCTCTCCGCTTCAAATCCCTTTCATTACGCACTGGTTGCATAATATGCCAGAAGATAAGGTCTTGAATTATATCAACCACGCCGGCTTCACGAACGCAGCATCCGAAAAACTAAAAATCATATTCGTTCCTTGTTATTTGGACGGTAAAGGAGGTATTTTCAATAAGAACTATTATGATATGCTGATAGGGATGGACGCTACCGTATATCCTTCCTACTACGAGCCGTGGGGATATACCCCGCTGGAAAGTATCGCTTTCGGTATACCGACGATCACGACCAATCTGGCCGGTTTCGGTATGTGGGCGAAGAAAACGGTATCCGGAGATAACCTTAGCGAAGGCGTAGAGGTTATTAATCGTACGGATTTCAATTATTTTGAGGTAGCGGACGCTATCATGAACTCCATCCTGGCTCTCAGCCAAAAGGATGCTACGGACATCGAGGAAATCAAACAGCGTTGTTTCGATCTCGCTCGAAAAGCTGAATGGAGCAAGTTTATCGACTATTATCTGACCGCATTCGATATCGCCATGAGGCATGCCGAGGAAAGAAATAGTTAAATATTGCTCATAATTAATAAGATAATGCTATCTTTGCACTCGTTTTTAGACAAACACTTTAAACTTCACGATAATGAAAATTAAGGCGAATAACGCAAACAGTCCTATTTGGAAGGACGTCTACTCACATTCCAAGCTTCCACAACAGTTGGAACCACTTAATGAGATCGCTACGAATCTTTGGTGGGTATGGAATCATGAAGGCGCTAAACTATTTGGCAAGATCGACAAACAACTTTGGAAATCCACAGAAGGTAACCCTGTACAGCTATTACAAAGCCTTTCACACAAACGTATGGAAGAGATCTTAGCAGATAAGGAGTTAATGGCTGAAATCCAAAAGGTATACGCTGATTTCAAAGCTTATATCAATGTAAAACCCGACAAGACACAACCGTCTGTAGCCTACTTCAGCATGGAGTACGGTTTGACCAATGTATTAAAGATTTACTCAGGTGGTCTGGGAGTATTAGCCGGTGACTACTTGAAAGAGGCCAGCGATAGCAATATCGATTTATGTGCCGTAGGTTTCTTGTATCGTTACGGATATTTCACACAGACTTTGTCCATGGACGGTCAGCAGATCGCCAATTACGAGCCGCAAAATTTCAACGCCCTGCCGTTGACTCAGGTATTGCAGTCGAACGGAGAGCCAATGGTATTGGAAGTTCCTTATCCGGGCAGAACCGTTTACGCTCATATCTGGAAAGTTAGCGTAGGTCGTGTACCTTTGTACTTAATGGATACGGATATTCCTCAGAACAGCGAATGGGATCGTTCCATCACGCACCAATTATATGGTGGCGACTGGGAGAACCGTATGAAACAAGAGTATTTGTTGGGTATCGGTGGTATCATGATGCTGAACAAGTTAGGTATCAAGAAACAAATTTATCACTGCAACGAGGGACACGCCGCTTTGATCAACGCTCAGCGTTTGGTAGACTATATCCAGAACGACGGCCTTTCATTCAACCAAGCGTTGGAGGTAGTTCGTGCTTCCGCCCTTTATACGGTACACACTCCGGTTCCTGCAGGTCACGATTACTTTGACGAGGGTTTGTTCGGACGTTATATGGGTGAGTTCCCCGGCAAGTTAGGTATTAGCTGGCAAGACTTCATCGATATGGGACGTGAGAACCCGGGCTCTAACGAGAAATTCTCCATGAGCGTATTCGCCTTGAACACTTGCCAAGAGGCTAACGGCGTAAGCTGGTTGCACGGTAAGGTTTCTCAGCGTATGTTCGCCCCGGTTTGGAAAGGTTACTTCCCGGATGAACTGCACGTTGGTTATGTAACGAACGGTGTACACATGCCGACTTGGGCCGCTACGGAGATGAAGAAATTCTATGCGGATAAATTAGGCACGAAGCTTTTCGAGGATCAATCAAATCGCAAATGTTGGGAAGGAATCCAGAATGTATCCGACGAGGAAATCTGGAATCTCCGTATGACCTTGAAGAATAAATTGATTGATTACATCCGTGTTCAATATAAAGATAGCTGGTTGAAGAACCAAGGTGATCCTTCTAAGGTAGTTTCCATCCTTGAGAAGATCAATCCGAATGCCTTGTTGATTGGTTTCGGTCGTCGTTTCGCTACTTACAAGCGTGCGCACTTGTTGTTCACGGACTTAGACCGTTTGGCTAAGATCGTTAACAATGAGAAATTCCCGATTCAGTTCGTATTCACCGGTAAGGCTCACCCAGCTGATGGTGGTGGTCAAGGTTTGATCAAACACATCGTAGAGATCTCTCGCCGTCCGGAGTTCTTAGGAAAGATCATCTTCTTGGAGAACTACGATATGCGTTTGGCCCGTCGTTTGATTTCTGGTGTAGACGTATGGTTGAACACGCCGACTCGTCCGTTAGAGGCTTCCGGTACTTCCGGTGAGAAAGCCGAGATGAACGGTGTATTGAACTTCTCCGTTCTTGACGGTTGGTGGTATGAGGGTTACGTAGAAGGCGCAGGTTGGGCATTGACCGACAAGCGTACTTATGAGAACCAGCAATACCAAGACCAATTGGATGCGGCTACGATCTACCATTGCTTGGAAACTGAGATCATCCCGACTTACTACGCTAAGAACAGCAAGGGTTACTCTCCGGACTGGATCCAATATATCAAGAACTCTATCGCCAAGATCGCTCCGGATTATACGATGAAACGTATGTTGGACGATTATGAGGATCGTTTCTATCACAAATTGGCTACTCGTTCCGCTCATATTTCCGCTAACAACTACGAGATCGCTAAGCAATTAGCTGCTTGGAAAGAGGAAGTTGCGCAACATTGGGATAGCTTCCAAGTGGAATCTTTCACTTGCGACCAAGATTTGACGGTGAATGGCCCGGTTGTAGGAAAAGAATACAACTTCAATTTGGTAATCGACCGTCATGAACTACAAGGTATGTTAGGTGCTGAAATGGTTGTCATGAAGGAAGATCCGGAGAAACACACGCTGTCGCCAATCAATACCGCTCAGTTCGAGTTGATGAAGGAAGAAGGCTCCAAGTTATTCTTCAAGTTAACGACCACTCCTTCCGAGGTTGGTAACCATAAGATGGGCTTCCGTGTATATCCTGTAAACAAGGAGTTGCCTCACCGTATGGACTTCGCTTATGTACGTTGGATTCAGTTATAATCGGCAACAAGTAAAACAAATAATCAAGAAAGAGGGTGCGTCATGCACCCTCTTTTTTTATGCCATACCCAGCTATGCTTTACAGCGACTAAAACCTATGGTTATGAGCCGTAAAGCATAGGTTCATATAGTCCGTGAATACCCATGAATCAAAAAAAGGAAGCCGCACGACAGCAGCTTCCTTTTTCAATAGGATACGAATATTTTCAAGCTTAGAAAGCGTAGTCCAAACTTAATCCGAACACCTTGTTGGTGCGGCTATACACATTCTGCCCAGGAAGTCCCGTGCCGCAGTAGTTATCCATCTTCTTGGTATAATCGTGGTAAGTTGTCCACATATATCCCACGTTCAAAGCCATTTTTTCGCTCAACATCACTTTAGCACCAAAGCCCAGCGAATAAGAATCGCAGGAGAAACTAACATCACTTTGGAAATTATCAGACAAACCATAATCTGTAATTTGAGCGCCACCGCTAATGGTCAATCTCTTGACAACATCCCACTCTATACCAAACAGATACTCATTCGTACCTCTTTCCAGTTCCTTCTGCTTTCCACCGGCCATTCCCGCCTTCTTGTCATCGAAGAAGTGATACTCAACAGAAGCCTTCAACATGGGCAAAAACCGATAAGAAGCTGCCACCGAAAGCATGGAAGGAATATCGTTCGGCGTATTTACACCATGCTTATAAGGGCCAACCAAATCTTCCGCACTGTCGGGATAATCCAACTTCTTGGTATTGTTTTCGATGTTCAAGTTCGTCTTAAACTCATATTTAGCTCCGAAATTGAATTTACCATATTTGACATCGACACCCAAAACCGGTGTCAACCCCCAACCTGTCTGGTCGCAATCCAAAGCCAGGTTCATTAAATCCGCTCCACCAAAATTCTGTTTTAATTTTGCATCCAGATACCCGTCATAGTTTCCTGAGAAATAGTTCATCCGGCCACCGGCAAAGGCAGAAAGCCAATCCGTGATCTTGTATGATAGGCCAAGTTGTAGGGAATAAATATACTGTTTTCCGTCCATCGCACTGTTAATAGTATACATATCCGGCGTGACGATGGGACTTTGACCGCCAGTCTTTATATATTTCGCTACACTTTCCTTGAAGATACCGGCCATAGCAGCCGATTCGAACATTGGCAGGCCATCGTCAAACGAAGCCTTACCACCTCCACCCGTAATGGCAAAGAAACCGGAGATCGTCCAATCACCTTTTTTGTAAGCCGCAAAAACACTCGGAATCACGGGAGCGGCTGCCTTTCCTTTGTAATACTTTTTATAGGGAACGTCGCTCACTGTCGGCACCTTATTCACTGGGTCGAAACCATTGTATGTACTGAAAGAGGCATCGATATCCCGGGTCTGGAAAGCACTTTGGATACTCACACCAATGCGGAAACCGTCTGTCGGCAAAAAAGAAAGACCCGCCGGGTTTGACAAAGCGCCGTCTATATCAATTGCAGCACCTCGCGAAAGTGACCTTAAAAAGGCTGCATGCTGATTCGTATTCGTCAAATATCCTCCAGCGAAAGAAACCAAAGGCATCATCATCAATGCCGCACCTAATACTACTTTTTTCTTCATGTTTTACTTTTCTTGATTACAAAACGGTCGCAAAGATAAATACTTTTTTCAAACACTGCACACTTTTAATAAAAATGTGCCGCACAAAACAGCAAATACTGTGCAAACACATAAGACTAATTAACAATAGAAGAGCCGCAAAGGTAGTAACGTGAAATCAGGTATTAGTTATAATCAAAAAGAATCATCCTAATCAGAAAAGGATATATACAGCAAGTACTAAAGAAGATATACTTACTTTACCCAAAAAGATATACTACAAGTGCCAAGTAAGTATAACTTCTATTTTTCCGAAATAAATCGTATATTTGTCTCTATAACTTAATTCTTTAAACCGTATAGATAAAATGAAAAGACTAGCATTACTCGCGGCTCTCTTACTGCCTCTATCCATGGCTTTCGCCCAACAGAACGTAGGATTCAAGACCGATAAGGTAGAACCTCTCGTGATCAACCCAGACAATAGCGTCACTTTCTATGTAGAAGCCCCAAAGGCGAAGTCCGTGTCCGTAAAAGGAGACTGGGAAGCCAACGAGGGCAATGGCCAGATGACGAAAGGGAAAAACGGAATATGGAGCTATACGACTCCCCCACTGTCATCCGAAATGTACACCTATCGTTTAAATATTGATGGTATTTATAACATCGCCCCAAACAACCCATTCTCTTGCCGTGACGTAGGCACCTTGTTCAGCCTGTTCTATATCAACGGGGGAAATGGGGATTATTATCAAGTACGTGACGTACCTCATGGCAATGTTACAACCACTTGGTATCACTCGGACATCCTCGGGAGCGAACGAAGACTTAGCGTTTATACGCCTCCTTTTTACGATAAGAACATCCAGTCTTATCCCGTTCTGTACCTGTTACATGGCAGTGGCGGCGACGAGAACGCTTGGCTGGAGCTTGGCCGTACCGCCCGTATCATGGATAACTTGATTGCCGAAGGCAAGATACAGCCAATGCTTGTCGTTATGCCAAACGGTAATCCCAGCAAGCAGGCCGCTCCCGGCGAAACGCCCGATAACCTGAATTACAAGCCGGCCATGAGCAACAGCTTCACCGGTTATAAGGATGGCTCGTATGAGAAGAGTTTCACCGAGATCATTCATTTCATCGATAACCGTTATCGTACGATCCCGGATAAGCGACACCGGGCCATAGCCGGACTTTCGATGGGTGGTTTCCATACATTATATATATCATTGAATTATCCGGACTATTTTAACTATATAGGACTTTTCTCCGCCGGACTCAGCGCCAATGGTGTAGACCCGAATAGCCCGATGTACACGAATCTCGACGAGAAATTAGGGAACCTCAAGAGATCCGGTTATCAATTGTTCTGGATCGGTATCGGAAAGACCGATTTCTTATACGACGCAAACCAGCAATTCCGCCAGCGAATGGATAGCCTAGGTATGAAATACCAGTACGTAGAATCCACCCGAGGACATATCTGGGCCAATTGGCGGGCTTATCTCCTCCAATTCGCTCCCATGCTTTTCAAATAAAAGACATGAGCAGATGAATCATAATATACCGCAATACGACTTCTATAAACACAAATACGGCGATGAGCTACTTATCGACGTCGTTCCCTTGAACACGATCAAGAAGTATCTCAAGGAACAACCCGTACATATATTGACGTATTACGATATAACATTGATTACTAGCGGGGAGGGAGAATTCCTTATCGATCATCAAGCGAACCGGGTAAAGCCTCAAGATATTATCTTTACCCGGCCCGGCGAAATACGCAAATGGGACGATAAAACGATACAAGACGGATTCGCTCTTATCTTTGAGGAAGAGTTCCTGCTCTCTTTTTTCAATGATCCGGCATTTCTCCGGAACCTCTCTTATTTCCATACGGAAAGACGGTCTTCCAAGCTCAGTCTCGACAAGAAAGCCTATGGCCGCATCTCCGAGTTGATCTCGGAGATCGATAAAGAGATCAAGGACTATCAGTCGAAAGACAAACACTTGCTCCGGGCCTTGTTGTACGAGACATTAATGTTGCTCAACAGGTTATATTCTAACTCGAACGCTTTACCCCCAGACACAAACGCCCGATCTAAAAGCATCTATGTAGACCGATTTATCGAGTTAGTAAACCATTCCTTCAAGCAAGATCATTCCATCCGGAGCTATGCCGATCAGCTTTGCATCACCCCGAACTACCTGAATGAGATCGTGAAAAACGCTACGGGTATCAACGCAAAACAATATATCTTAAATAAAATACTGATCGAGAGTAAACGGCTATTGACTTATACAGACTTGCCTATATCCGCCATAACGGAAGCTCTAGGTTACGAGGATCCATCCTATTTCATCCGTCTATTTCGTTCCCAAACAAACATGACCCCGCTAAACTATCGCAGGAATACAAAACCGTAAAAAGTACTATTTCCTCCTTTATACGTATTATACGAACTCCATTCGGTATGTCTAATTTTGCCTCTATCAATAAATAAAGCATCATGAGACAATACAAATCATGGATAGCGGCTCTCATATTAGGAAGCACGTTATCCGCTAACGCACAACAAAAGAATATGGAGAACAAAACATTAAACGAGAACATCCCGGAGATAATCATCTCCCTTGAAAAAGAGGCCCTAGCCTCAACCGACCCGATGGCATTCGTAGAGCTTTCAGACACCGACGTGATTTACTTCGATCCTTCCCTAGAGACGAAAATAGAGGGATTGGAACAACTGCGCACTTATTATAAAGGCATGCAACTTCCTCCGGCGGATCATTTCGACATGATCCGCCCGGTCGTACAAGTCACGCAAAACATAGCGGTCCTCACCTTCAACCTTGATAGCTACTTATACGACAAGGTAATAAAATGGAACTGCACCGAGGTTTACAGACGCAACCCCGACAACCAGTGGAAGATCATACAAACCCACTGGTCTTACGTGAAACCGCTAGATTAAGGTTAAAACATTTGCCGCTTTCTGAACCAAAACGGTTCGCAAAATGTATTATATAGACTATTCACTAAACACAAATTATATGATACGGAATTTACTGAAAGCGGCAAATGCGCTTACATTTAGCACGATGTTCCTGTTACTCCTCGCCGGATGCAACAAGAACACGATTATTTTTGAGGATGGAACAACCCCGAACGGCTCTTCGGGAAACGAGGACCCGGGAAACAGTACGTTGGTGACCTTCAACGCCTCCGTGGAGGGCCGGAACCTATTACGTTCCATGTCTCCCATGAATAAAGGGATACAAAGCAGGGTTTATGTCTTCGACAGCAGCGCAGGAACCAAGGGAAGCCCCGAGGCGTCAGGCCTTTACATAACCTCATCTCCCGGGGTGTTAACAGGAAGTGACGGATATAAAATGTTTCTCTCCAATGGCACTTATAATTTCTACGCCGTATCCGACAATTTCTCCACGATCCCCCCGACATTCACAAGTGGCGTATCCGAACCCCTCTTCAACGGTATCGATTATCTTTGGTGGAGCGCCATACAACAGGATGTTAATAGCTCCCAAATCAATATACCGATTGTTTATGGGCATGTGGCTACCCAAGTCGTAGTAGAATTAACCGGCGGTGAAGGCATCACGATCAACCAACTGGTCTCCGCCATGATCACTCCTCCCGTGGTTGGGGCTACCATGGATCTGGGTACAGGTGTCATCACTCCTGCTACCGCTTTCGGGAAAGCGGATAAGATGGGGATAAACGGATTAACCGCCCAATATATCATGTTGCCGATAAGACATACGGCTCCCATGACTCTCACGTTGGAAATATCCGCCGACAATGAAAACAGCACCCGTACCTACACCACCCAAGTGCCCCTTCCGGATGGCGAGTTGAAAGCGGGAAACTCTTATTTATTTAAAGCGGTAATCAACGGTAATTCGGTCACTTTGGCCAGTGTCAACGTAAAAGACTGGACAGATGTGGACGAGACAGGAAAGCCCCTTTATCCGACCCAGAATTAAAGTCCGGTTCCTATTTTCCGTATCAATGAATATTGGTACGGAAAATATGCCTATATTTACCCCGTCACCTCTAAAAACAATACGAATATGATTGAGATTCCCGAATCCGCCACCATTGGCAAACAGGCTAGCGAAACGCTAAAGGGTAAACGGATAGCGCATGTTATCGAGTCGAACAGTCCTCACCGTTTCACGTTCTATAATGGCGATCCGGCGGAATACTCCAATAGGCTGGTAGGACGAACGGTCCTAGGCGCCCAAGGCTATGGCGCATTCGTGGACATCCTTATGGACGCGGATACCCACCTCTTAATCGGAGACGGAACCAATATGCGTTATTATACCTCCGCGGAAAAGGCCCCGAAGAAATATCAGCTTATGATCGTATTCGAGGACGATTCGTTCCTAGCTTTCACGGTTTCGATGTATGGTTCCATCTACGCTTTCAAAGGCGAGTTTGACAATCCCTATTACCAAGGTAGCATCCATAAGCTATGTCCGTTGGACGAGAGATTCGATAAAGCCTATTTTATCAGTCTCATCCGGAATCTCAAGAAAGATATATCCGCAAAGGCGTTACTCGCCACCGAGCAACGTATTCCGGGTCTGGGGAACGGAGTCTGCCAAGATATCTTGTTCAATGCCCGGATCTCCCCCAAACGAAAAATATCGACTTTATCAGAAGAGGATACAGACCGCCTCTTCAACACCGTGAAATCCACGCTGGAAGAGATGACTTGCCGAGGAGGCCGGGATACGGAGAAGGATCTATACGGCGCCTTAGGCAATTACCGCACGATCCTATCGAAGAACACCTACCATGACCCTTGCCCCGTCTGTGGCGAACGGATACAGAAAGAGGCTTACCTCGGAGGCAGCATTTACTATTGCCCGCATTGCCAGCCTAGTGCGGTAAATTAATAATAGATCCGCATAAGCAGGGATCGGAATACGTCCTATCGCAATGATACATAATATATTTATCTCCACCAGATAAAATATTACTCTATCAAACAAGCATCACCCAAATTAAATTCATACTTTTGTCTAATTGAATATTATATACTAATTAAGCAATGCAAACGACAGCGAAGAAATGTAACCATGGGGCTAATATACGCCGGTGGAGAGAATGGCGTAATGTAAATCAAGACGTTCTTGCGGAAGAAATAGGAGTATCGCAGGCGACCCTCTCTGGCTATGAGAAAAAAGAGACGCTGGAACAGGAGATCTTGGATAAGATCGCCGTAGCCTTGAACATTCCGGTGGAAGCCATTACGGAACTTGATAACGCTGCGTCTATTAATATTGTCTCTAGCACCTTATATGATAAAGCAGGTTCAATATTTAATAATCCGACATTCAATCCGATCGATAAAGTTATCGAACTATACAACGAGAAAAACGCCTTATATGAGCGAATGCTAAAAGAGAAAGACAGCGTAATCGAATTACTGAAGGAAATAGTAAAGGACAAGATGTAAGATTTGTCCCAGCAAATCGCAGCTAATATATATAATTTGTCGCCTTGTTGTAGAGACGTAGCGTGCTGCGTCTCATCCCCTCGAAATGGAAACTTTTAGATTCTATCAGGATAGTGGGATATATAGCATATGTCTCTACAACGGTAGGGACTCAAAAGATAAGTAATACGCTCAAATTGACAATATGACAATATGTAATCTGAAGCCCCGGAGAATCGTTTTTTCCGGGCAAAGGTACATGCTGTTACCAAATACGAGAAAAAATATCAGCAATCAATTGTATTATAGCACTTTGCTTAAATATACCCTTTCATTCTAGCGAGATTAATTCATCCTATCTCCTATTTATGCAGGAGAAAGGTGCTTTTCATACGGATGCGTCGCCCATTTCTATAGGTTGCGTACCCTATTCCTACCGTATGTATCGCCAAACACATACGGTAGCGTTGCCTAACACTGGCTTTCGCGTTACCTAATCCCATTACTTCCGTCTCCTAATAGAGATATTCATACAAAAAAACAGGATAAAATGGATAATTTGACCATAAAACACTCCCTATTTCTTCTATTCGCAAAAAGGCCCCGTCATCATAATCCCGAATTTTCAAACAAAACGTCAAGGTTATCGCATTTTCGCTTACAACATCATTGAAGCCTACCGCAAAACAGATTGCCGCCCCCTGCTTTTGCGAGTGTTTTACAAACATAGAGTTTTGCAGGTGAGCCGTCATTCTTGATAAGTGAGGAAAAAGAAAAAGCCCTGTAATCTTTAAATTACAGAGCTTTACTTTATTTTGCTTTCTTTGAAAGCGGTCCGGACGGGACTAACGGATTTTAAAATCACTTTTTATATTCAATAAGTTATAAAATATTCTCAAAAAAAGCACCCAATTTCGCACCTATATAGCTTCTATGTTTTTCCAATAGGAATTTAGCTTGTTCCAACAATACAAAGATAGGTGTTTTGAATAATACAACCATAAACCATGTAAAATATTTAACAATATATCTCAGAGAACATTCTGGATTTATTATTTAATTCTAATTTTATTGAAAATTGTATCATTTAAGTATATCATGACTCGGAAAGTTTTCCCATCTATCATTTATATCTCCATCATCCATTGTATGCGTCCTTCCATCTGTGTGGCAGCATTTGTAACAGCTCCTCATAAGTTACCTTCTGCATATATGACATTCTTACTACGTCATTCAGGTGTCTACATAAGGTTACTTTATGCGCTTATGCACGTAGTCAATAACGAACAGATGCACTCATGTTAACCGTCGCCTAATAATAACTGTAGAGCAGGTAGTACTTTCTGCCCAATGTGAGGGGGATGACATTTTCTGCTAGATTATTATCAATACGTATGTCCATCCTGTAGGTACCTCATCATGTTCTCTCAGCGGGTATAAGCATAGAACTACCGCCTTTCCTGTCAGATAGTTCGGACTGACAATAATGTTATAACACCAATATCAACGTTTTATTATCCTCTGATAGTATTAGATGCTCTTTATCGAAGATATCCGAAATAAGTTGTTGCATAATATCTTTCTTCTCTAAAGGCTCTCCATCTGTCTTTGTTATCACAATTTTTGTTTGTTCTTCTGTTGTCACCATTAATTTCAGCAAGTAGTTTACATTATTCCCGCCTATTACGTCTATTTCAACCTGTCTGGTAAAGTTGAAATTTCGAGAAACGGTATCTTGTCCGTCCCTAAAGATGTTAATGTATGTTTTAGATTGACGTTTGAAACGATCTAACACTTGCTTGACAGATTCGCTATTTACCTGATATTTATCTTTAAACTTGCATTCAAAAGATTTTCCATCTAATGCACATTCAATACTTTCGAAAGTGTATGTATTACTAGGCTTTGTATATAGTTCTGTTATACTTTTTCTACCCCATTCTTGCGCATCATCACATAGAATAAGCAAGAAAGAGAATCGTAACATATCATTCTGATATATGTCATGACATGTATGCGATGCTATAGCTCGCAAAATTTCTCTTCTTATGTAATATTGTCTGGAATCTTCGTGATCAAACATATAATCCTCGTTAAGACTGTAATCAGATTCCAGAAAATACAGAAGGTGTTTATAAATGATCAGTGAACTCAATATTCCATGTTGGCTATGTTCTAATGATTTCTGAAGCTTAAAGTAATATTTTGGTTGTAATCGTGCTACATATCTTTTCCTTTTTAGATAGTTATCTCTATCCTCGCCAACCAAACCACTTAATCGTTCTTGTTCTTCCCTAAAAAGATCCTTTGTGTATTCAATCTTTTTTCTTGATTCAGGATCTATTTCCCACATTCTTGAACCGATAAAACGGAGGACAAAATCGTTCATGGAACTTTGTACACCACTGAAGGATAAGTCCATTGTTACCATAGGGTTGCTGACGAAAGAATACATCATGCTTTTTGTCCTTTCAATGACCTCCATTGCTTTTTGCAAAGGATATCCTAGGTCATGCGTAAGAGATATTAGTGTCCAAATCGACAGTTTCTCGTAAGCATTAACATCATATCCAGATTCAACTGCAATTTTTTTCAAGTATTTGCATCCATCCTTTAATAGAAGGTTTACTCCAATGAGCCAAACTCGGAATACATGCATCACATGATCCCGATAATATTTGGAACTGCCGTACAATGTAGTTTCAAATTCAGAATATTTCTCAAAGTAATTTTGAAGGTCAGAAACACCACATGCATGGGGATGCTTGTTTGCCTTTTCCTGAAAAGGTTCACGAGAATCGAAATAGCGTAGACATTTTAAGGATTTCTTTATCAAGATTCCCCATAACTCTTTTATATCTTTGGAATATTCAAATATCTTGTATTCCTCATCCGTCTCTGCAATGCGTATTTTTTCAAGAAATTCTCTAATATCTTTATCTAAAGGATATTCAATTGTTGCACCTGTTTGGGTACTAATAGTATTTACACACGCATCTAAATTGCCATACGTTCCCCGTAAAGCATTCAGATGCCTAAAATCAGTATTTGCCATATTTTCTTAGATATTGATTAAAACATTTTTCTTTATTACAAACAGAATGATACTCTTCAAGACTTTTTCTTACTTCTACCAAAAAAGCACTATTTTGGTATATATCTATTAATCTATTATTATATACATTTTGCGGTGTGTGAGTAAAACTCTCATTATTCGCATCATCTTTGAATGCTTCACATGGATATACATTACCGTCATACCGCACGTTAAGTTTGGTAGTGCCGGCTAAGCAGTTTACACTCCCTGAGCAGTCAGAAAGGGGGATTCCAATCCTGATATGATTGGGTAATTGTTCACGCATTTTGTATATTATCGCTTTCGCTTCATTCTGCTGTTCTTCAGAGAGCAAGGTCAATCTTTCATTATCCTTTGCCCTTCCTTGAAAGACCAAACGCAAGAAGCTAACCTTTTTTATTCCCAAAGCAGAACATTGCATTATAATATCAGGTATCTGCCTATAATTAATGGGCATCGGCACTGTATGTGCTTCAATTTCCAGTCCCATTCTGACGCTATGGAGTATCGTTTCATGCAGTAGCCTCCAGCCTTCAACTTTGGTACCCATAATAGTATCGTATGTTTCGGGAGTACTGGCTTCGTAGTTTACGATTATTTTACATGAATATGGCAGCAACTCCATCAAATGCTTTATGGGTATTGCGGAATATCCTTTGCTATCATTATATATTCCGCTTGTATAAACAGCTACCCTCATCCCTTTTCTATATGCATAAGCTACCATTTTTACAAGGTCTTTGTGTAGGAATGGTTCTCCTCCAGAAAAGCTAATCTGTTCGCATCCTAAAATATCTACATCATCGATTAGCTCTTTGACTTTTTCCAATGGCATCATATGATTTTTAGAGAGCGATGACATCGACGAACAGTGTATACAATAATTTGGGCACTGTTGTGTAATCTCAATTGTTATTTCTTTTAACTTCATAAGTCAAACAAAGTTGGAACCACGATCGGTTTATATTTATACATCTCTACAATATTCCATTTTGGAGGAAAAAAGAATTGTATTGGATCTGTATGAGGCATATACTTTTGCTTAATTCGCACATTACCAATCCTTAATTCCGGCATTTTTGCTCTAAGATACTTGTCTGTTTCACAAAAACAATTCTGCAAATCAATAAGTGTAGGCTCATGTCCTAGCAAGGGATGGAATGAAGTATATCCATACCTTTTCTGCAAATCATTAAAATGTTCTTTCACATACCATATGGCATCCTCACATTTGTTTCCATAGCATAAAAAACATTTCTTTATTCCCCTAATTGCACCTATTCCTGCTTTTACAAAATCATTCTCAGAGAAATTGATGTATGGACTATAGTTCATATCAATAGTATATTGATAGGCAAGAAAACTACCCAAAAATGAACAGCCTTGTAGAAGTCGAAAAACATCCTCCATGGTTTTAGCATTAAGAATATCTACTATTAGCCCACTATCTATAATCTCTTGTTTTATCATTGTAAGCCACTTTTCATGTTTCGTTGGCAAATAGTTATAAAGATGATGAGAACCTGTCATCATGTATGCATTATTAAATATTGGATACTTACGCTGCCTCTTAGTTAGCCATCCGCTAATAATCTTTGGATTGAAATTATTAACACATATTGGCTCACTTAACTGATTCTCAAGAAACTCCCAGGTTTCAATTTTGTTGAATATCTTAAAAACCAATATCCTTAATAATACATCTTCTGGTGTATATTGTTCAATATCCTTATATATTACATTTTTGATGAGATATTGACTGACCCTGTCTGTAGCTCTATACACATTTGTAAACTTGTACATCCTAAGTATAGGGTCTTCCGTATAAATGAATTTACCTTCCACCTTTCGCCAGAACATATTCATACGTTCTTGAACGAAATAGAAATAATAGCGTAGGGTTTCATCGTTAGGTGTTACTTCTTTGCTACTCTTCATATATGTCCATCTTAGGCAAATTGTATTCTTTCCAGTTACATGGGTCACCATGAATACCGTACTTGTAATTGGAAGCTAACCAATCTACAAACTTTTGTATCTTCTGAGACTCACCGTACAAATCCCAGAATTTCAGATTCCGGGAATCATTCAGTATATAGCTAAACTCTTCCGGAATAAGTGGAGCATGGTCACCAAAATAATAGAAAGTTTTTGACAGCAAAACATATTGGCCTTCTACATCTCTCTTATAATGCCCTTCATCCACTATACCGTTATCCTTGCTGTGGGCACAATTCTCTTGAATCACCTTACCCGTAGATTCATCCGTATGATACACATTATCACCATATATCTCAATCAGCGAACCGTTAAGATTCGGCTTCTTACACAAGAAGCGTGCATCATTCCAATACTGATCAAATGTAAGCTTCTCCTCAACTTTCATAGCGAATACTATATGATGTAGATTTCCCATAGACTTACTACCTAGTCCTACAATCCAGTCTCCCAATTGTAGATTTTTGTTTTTCCGAATGTCACCCTTACAGGTAGCCAAAGAAAGAGTCCCATGAAATGGATTTGGGGCAAATCCAAAGTCATGTTCAATTTTATATCTGAAACAGTTCATATTAATTGCATTTAATTCTGATAATATTTTGGATTGGACCACTCGCACTTCCATTAGGATTCTCTGAAACAACTATTCTTCCCTCAATAACATCTATAAGTTTATCAACAGAATTCCAACCAAGTGTAGTTGTTCCATACCGCTTGAACGCTTCTGGTAGTTCAACATCATCTTTACATCCATGCTCATATATTCCTATTATTACTTTTCCCTGCCTTGCTGCATTACGTATTTCGTAATTCACCCAAGGGCGTTTATGCGTATGTTCACCTATCATTACAATAAATGTTTTAGCCCATCTGATACAAATCCTAAGATATCGGGCTATTGTGGCATTAGTCACTTTATATGGACGATATTTCTTTTTTTCAACCGAACTGTTGCGTATATCACAACCATGATCTCTTAGCCTTTGCTTCAATGAGTCCAATTGTCTTTCGTCCTCACCGTAGTGACTGATAAAAATATTATGTTTCTTTTCTGCCATATATAATTCGTGCCGTTAATGGATATTTAACAGTTTCAATATCGAGTCAAAGTTGATAATAACAGTCAACACAATAATAATCATTATAGTTCCTCCATACAGTGGGATTATAGAAGATGTGTACCATCTGTTGTTAGTTATCACAAACCCCTGAATCTCCTGTTCATGAGATATACTATTCATGCTAAGTGGTTTAAAGTTGTATAAAGCCTTATTGTATGCTTCAATATCATCTTTTCCCTTTGCTTTTATAATGAAGTCAAGTTCCCGATTTCGCATTTTTCGTTCCATCTCCAAATAATAAGAATCCAGATACCAAAAGATTATCACAGGAATTATAGCAATCCATATCCACCCATTCAAATCATTAATACTACATCCCAATGCCAAAAAGCCCGACATCAACATCACCATCCACGACTTGCAATTGGTACTATTGATGGCCATACGTGTAATGTTGTCTTGCATCATTTGTAGATATAGCCTGTCATCATCTGAAAAAGTGTGTTTTTCCATATCATTTTATTATGTTTTAATTTTAACAGCGAAGGTACTAATAAAAAATGAAACACAGAAAATATAGTAAAGGAATTGATGGATAGGTATTTTGAAAAAAATGACTTAAAAAAACGAGAGAAAAGCAACATCAAGGCAGAGTTAGGACTTCGCAACGTTATCCATCTGTAACCATGCCGAAAACGGGTTATACAGTGGTCCTTATGCAAATTGCAGATAATTCGCATAAGGAAATACTATTCCGATGAAGAACATGGCATCTTTCTCGGTTTTTCATATTAACGAAGGATTTTCACTTACTAATTTTTTCTGAGAACAGCTATATTTTACCTATTTACCAGCGCCCCTTAATTCTTCTATTTTCTATAGAAATCCCTAACCAACATTTTCCTTTCTTACCTATAATACAGCTCCTTAGCTCCTGATTAACAAAGCGATTCCTCCGTAGTATGTACCAGAGGGCAACGAACTATTCAGCAAGTAAGAAAACAAAATACTGACGCCACGAAACCGGTCACATCTAATTAAAAGAGGAATAAAAATATGAATAAATTAAAATGTTTGCCGATTCATGAAGGACAAGTAACGAACCAGTAAGTCATTTCATTAACCAAAGAGAATATACACCGGGCTAAGGTCATCCACAAGATAGGGGAAAAAACATCTTCTATTTCCGGAAGAAGCACAACGGAAGACTCTGTTATACCTATTTTTATGAGATAAATGGTGATCAAACAGAACTGTATCTATATACCACGAATGGGAAATCATAGAATTTACTCATCTCGATTATATAGAAGGTTTGTGCAAACCAAGCCTAGCTTGCAATCAAGAAAGGCGTCGAGAGTAATTCGGATAGAACTGAATGGTTTATTAGCAAAATCAGAAATATGCACATGGCTTATTCAAGGGTTTTCCAAAGATAATCATCAAATAATATCTGATTATCAGCATTATACTATAAATATATATGTCACAAACAGGAATTGAACTATAATATAGCTACATAATTAGTAGATGATTGACTGTCAGATATTTAAATAAATGATTTAAAAATGAGTTCCCGGTTCGATTCCTGGTGGCACCACTTTTAAGAAAAGAAAAACGATGTAAATCCCTGAATTTCAAAGGAATTCAGGGATTTTTCATTTCCAAGAATAGGCAAAATAAGTGGGATTAAAGCAAACTATACGTCCTTATTCGGGGGACGGTTTTAGAAAGCCCTGAATGTTCCACTACGCGATAGCTACTTCATTCTTTTACTGCACGTTGCACTATTTTACATAACAGAGTCCTCGGTTCGATTTCCTAACTTTGTATCATTAAAAATTGAGCAGTATGGAAAGAAAGAGATTCAGCGTTTTGTTCTTCATCAAGAGAAGCAAACTGTTAAAAAACGGGGAAGCGCCCGTGCGTGTGCGTGTCACTTATGACCGCTTGTATGTGGAACTTCAACTAAAACGAAGCGTAAAAGTCCCACTTTGGTCGCAGGAAAAAGAGAAATCGACAGGCAAAGACCGAAATTCTGCAGAACTTAATCATTACATTGATGCCCTGCGTGTGAAATTCTATCAGATTTACCAAGACTTGGAACTGGAGGGAAAGATTATCTCCGCACGTGCCATAGTGAACCGCTATCAGGGAAAGGACGAAACTTTCAAGACATTATATAATGTGTTCAAGGAGCATAACGATAACTGCCGGAAGCTAATCGGGACGGACTATGCCGACATTACCGTAAGACGTTACGATAACTGCCTGAAATATCTCATGGAACTGGTGAAACGGGATTATAAGGTAGATGATATGCTGTTGCGTGAGGTGAACGGGGAACTGGTACGTAAATTCGACCTGTACCTAAAGGCTGAGAAGCATTGCGCACAGAATACCGTTATCCGGTACATGAAATGCTTTAAGAAAGTGATAAACCTCGCCATTGCCAACGAGTGGCTGACGAAGAACCCGTTTGCCGGAATCAAGTTTCACGAGGTAGAAGTAAACAAACAGTTCCTTAGCCAAACTGAAATTAATAAGATATGGCAGAAAGAATTTAAGATAGAACGGCTGGAACTGGTACGAGATGTATTTATCTTCTGTGTGTACACTGGACTGGCGTTTATAGACGTATATAATTTACGTCCCGAACATATTTCAGAGGATAGCAACGGTAATTTGTGGATAGTGAAAGCCCGTGAAAAGACAAACAATCTTTGTAATATTCCACTTTTGAACATTCCGAAACAGATACTTGAAAAATACAAGGACAATCCGTATTGCCTTGATAAAGGTGTTATGTTGCCTGTTCCTTGCAATCAGAAGATGAACAGTTATTTGAAAGAAATTGCTGACCTGTGCGGAATTAGAAAAAATCTGACCACGCACACCGCCCGGCACAGCTTTGCAAGCGTCATCGCACTGGCTAACAATGTATCACTTCCGAATGTGTCTAAAATGTTGGGGCATTCGTCTACGAGAATGACACAGCATTATGCCAAAGTATTAGACCAAAGCATTTTGAAAGATATGAAAGAGGTAGATATGAAGCTAAATATTCTCCAATCATAAGATTAAATCACAAATTCAAAAAAAAGACTTAGGAAAGTATTCTTAAGTCTTTTTTTATTTATACTTTTGTACTTAGTAAGTTCTGAATATCAAACTAATACAGAGTGATACAGATAATACAAATTGTGAACGGAAAATAAAATAGTTTCATATTAGATGATATTTTCATTATATGTTTGCCAATCATATAAAACTAATTTTTGTATTAACAGCCTATTCTCCTATAATATTTATTGTATGGGCAGTTGAAGTATATAATAACTTAACCAAAGGGAATCAGATTGGACTCATTAATAAGCCTATAGAGATTTTCAACCGATTAAATCTAATATTCATTTTCATTATACTCTTATTAGCATGTTATTTATTCATGAAAGCAGCGAGAGGGAAATTAACTATTAATAACATAGGTGTAAAATCTATTAAGAGCGCAGATTTGAATATGAACTCTTTGTTGTTAAGCTATTTTTTACCATGTATTGAACTCTTTAAAAAAGATCCAATTTTTATTTTTGGATGGTTTGTTGTGTTAATCATATTGATAGTTATAAATAGAGGTACATATTTTTACAACCCAATTATAAAACTCTTTGGCTATAGATATTATGAAGTCACAACAAACAGTGGCGTTGTCTACACTATGATTTCAAAAAAGAAATTAGTGAACACCAATGAAGTGAAAAGATATTCACAGCTAACAGATTATGTAATTTTAAATCAATTATAACTTATGAGAACACAAGCTAATTCTGCCGTATGCAACTTCTTTGCCCTTTTAAAAGATGACACTGTAAGAAAAATAGATTTACTACAGGCAATTACAAATAACATAAAATCCTGTTTTATTGACAATTCAACAAAACTAATGGATAGTGAAACTGAAGAAATTTTATTTGATGGGAATTTTAATATAGATGGGAACGAGGTATTATATGTTGAATTTCCTCTTTCTGATACATTATTAGAAGCGAACACTAATAGTATCGGTTTAAACACCTTGGATATATCAACAGATGAGATCAAATCACTATTCTGGATTGAAAATAACATATATTATTTTCAGAACTTTGACAAAAGGAAACTGTTACAAAATAAAAATGTACTTTTTTGGAATAACTCCACCTATGATAAACTGTCAAATGATGCTCTTATAGTTGAAAATACAGTAAATGCCATATATAAAAATGGTAAATTCTATTTTAAATCATATACTAATGCAAACAAAATAATTTCATTGATAGATTTCTTTGAAGAAGCGTCAAACGAAACCATTGAAGACTTTGCTAATCAAGAATTATTAAATGTGAACGTAGATTGGTTGAAAGAAAATAGTAATTCTATGATTAGAAAACAAATAACACTTATCCAAAAGAGTAACATTTTGGCTACAGCGACAGTCAAAAAGCTTAAATCTTCTGCAAAGAAATTCAATTTGCAAATAGAAATTGCCGATGGTAAACTCAATATACCCAATGATAAAAAGCAATGCAAGGATGTACTATGTTTCTTAAATGAGCAATTTTATATTGGGCTAATATCAGGAAAGAAATTCCGAACTAACTCTAAGAGGGAAGCTTAGTCCCTCTTAGAACCATCTTTGACCGATGAATTTTAAGCTAAAATTGAAGCATGAAATATTGCTATTTCTCAAGAAAACAAGATTTCATGCTTTCAATATTTCAAGTTATCATTCCTGTAATGCTTATCTAACAAATTCATTATATCACTTTCCCGATAAATGATTTTTCCCGGAAGTTGCACATATCCCAGCAGTCCTGTATCCCTGTAATCCTGCAAAGTCCGCTTACTGATACACAGTTTTTGGCAGACTTCCTCACCTGTCAAGTAATGTTCGCCACCCAGTACCGGACGATAATTCGTCATCATGTATTCCATATTCTCCAACACCCGGTCAAGGGATGAAAACAATACTTGTGTTGTATTGGAATCTTTTGTTATCAAATCCATAGGTTCTATTTTTTAGAGTTATTCTTCACGTGATTTTGCATAAAGGTTTCCACATCCGAAATCTTATAATAAATCTTGTTATTGATTTGCGAATAAGGTAATTTGCCCATATCACGATAGGTTTGCATCGTCCGGGCAGACACATTCAGCAAACGGCAGGTTTCGCAGTTATCCAACCACTTATCCTGTTTTCTCCGCAAAGGAATACACAGGGCATCCATATGATTGATAAAGTGGTTAAACTTTTCCTGCCAAAGTTCGAATGTTTTCTTTTCAATGGTTACTATTTCCATATTTCATTATGTTTTGATATTACTTCTTTTTTCTTGTTTGATGCAAATATATAGCCTTGAATAATAGCTTGTTTCAGACTGTCCGCAGATGTCCTTATATGTCCTCACTTGTCCCACTTGCATAGAGAAAAGAATAAGAAAAACCGAAAAAGGTAATCGATATAAAGAACTTCGTTCACGTTTCATTCTCTATTATAATAAGGAGAAGAACATAAACGAACTTTCACGGTCTGATAGTATTTTGAAGCAGAGCCGAGCAAAGCAATTCCAAACACCTGACACTTTGTTTTTTACCATTTTTTCTTATTTTATTTGTGGTGCTAATTCAAAAAACAAAGCACCATGAACAATCCTTTTGAAGAAATTTTCAAGCGGCTGGAAAACATCGAAAAGATGATTTCCCCCGTAGTCAGTTCTTCATCCGAAGAACCGGGTAGCAGGCAATCTGTTTTAGTCAAAATATCCGTAGCCAGCCGGATAACCGGATATTCAGTTAATTACCTCTATCACTTAGCCAGCAGCGGAGCGATACCATGTGTCAAACGTGGACGCTCCTTACGTTTCGATGTGGACGAGTTGCAGCGGTGGATGCAGCAACAATATGTACCAGCTTCCAACAAACTATCCGATGAAAGAGAAAAGGGATAACGAAGCGGAACACATCGAGGGTAGGCTATCCAAGAACGAGCGCATCGAAAGGCAGCTTAATTCCTTGTACGACTTCCGGTTTAATATTGTGAAAAGCAGGACAGAATATCGGGCTGCAAATACTTCCGGTTTGTATCAGCCAGTCACAAAGTTTGCTTTGAACTCTTTCAGGCGCAAACTGGATGTTACCGAAGGTGTTGCCACCTCTGCCGAAAACATCCGTATGATATTGGAAAGCGATTTCGCAAGTAAAGTGCATCCCATACGGGAATACCTTACTGCCCTACCCTTGTTGAATCCTGCCGGACATGGATATATCAAAAAACTATTGAACACGGTGCAAGTAGCCAATCCCGGCAAGTGGGAGGAGTATTTTACGAAATGGCTTGTCGGTGTGGTAGCTAATGCCATGAATGATACAGGCTGTCAAAACCATGCTTGTTTAGTCCTTACTGGCGACAAGCAGGGACAGTTCAAAACATGGTGGCTGGATAACCTTTGCCCGTCACCACTAAAAAACTATCTATTTACCGGGAAGATAGACCCGCAGAGCAAAGACATCCTGACACTGATAGCCGAATACTTGTTTATCAACATCGACGACCAGCTAAAGGAACTCAACAAGCAGAATGAAAACGCATTAAAGAACCTGATAACCACCCCGGCAGTTAAATACCGCAGACCGTATGATATTTACATAGAGGAATATCCGCATTTAGCCAGCTTCATGGCTTCGGTGAACGGTAACGAGTTCTTGACAGACCCGACAGGGAACAGACGATTTCTGCCTTTTGAAGTCCTGCACATTGATAAACCGACAGCAGAAAGTATCAACATGGATAATGTCTACTCCGAAATCATGTACTTGTATCGGCAAGGTGTACGCTATTGGTTTAATGATGCCGAGATTGAAGAACTGCACCTGACAAATGCGGAATTTGAGGTGCAAACAGTTGAGTTTGAAATGCTGATGCAGTATTTTGAAAAGCCCACAGAGGAAGAAGAAAGTCTGTTTTTTATGACAACAGTGCAAATCCTCACTTGTTTACGGGACGTATGCCCTATGCAGTTATCTGAAAAACGGTTGGGGGAAGCATTGCGGAAAGCCGGATTCAAACGGGTACAAAAGCGTATCAGCAACTGCAATTATTCGGTATATGGGTACAGAATAAAACCTATTTCCATACCCTACATCGATAACAATTACGGTTAACACAGCCGTTTATTATTGGCAGTTACTCCCATGCAGTAACTACCGAAAAAACATATTACTGTGTTTTATTCATTGAATACTAATCATTTATACAATGCGCAGTAAGGAGTAAGATAAAACCCTGAACTTTCAGGAAATTTAAAAAAAGAAAAGTCAGAAAACAACATAGGTAATATTTCTATCTCTTTTGTATAAAACAACTTACTTATCTTACTGCATAGAGTATAATCCGTTGAAAGAAAAAGAGATAGGTGCAGAAAGTTGACTGTTTTTCTTCTTACTCACTTCTTACTTCATTACTGCAATTTACAAACATTCAAAAATAAAGATTATGACTTATCAGGAGGCTAACCATATCAGTATCAAAGATTATCTGAAATCATTAGGCATTTTGCCCGCAGTGGATAAATATTATTACGGCATGTACCACAGTCCGTTCCGTCAGGATGATACGCCCAGTTTCAAGGTGGATTACGGTGTAAATCTGTGGTGTGACTTCGGGACGGGTGAGGGCGGCTCTCTCATCGACCTTGTGATGAAGCAGCACGGATGTAACGCTTACGGTGCTATCTGCCGACTGAAACAGTATTCATCCGGAAATTCTTTTTCTTTTCAAAGGAAAGAGGTTTCAGAAAGGATTCAGCATGAAAGGAAACAACCGACCAGCCCGATAGACATCCGTAAAATCCAGCCGTTGCAGAATCCGGCACTCATGGATTATTTGAGAAGCAGGAACATTCCACCTGAAATGGCAGCGCACCATGTGCAGGAAATGTATTACCGTATCGGTGACAAGCCTTATTTTGCGCTTGCTTTCAAGAACGATGCCGGAGGTTACGAACTTCGCAATCCACGTTTCAAGGGGAGTACATCACCCAAAGACATCACACACATACGGCAGTCAGGCAAAAAGAACGATAGCTGTTTTGTTTTCGAGGGAGTAATGGACTATCTTTCTTTTATCTCCATCCGGCAGAAAACAAATCCCACTTATCCTTGTCTTGACTGGCAGGATTACATTATCCTGAACTCGACCACTAATGTAGATAAAGCCTTGTACCCGTTAGCCGATTACGAGCATATCCACTGCCTTTTGGATAATGACGACGCAGGGTCTAAAGCCACCCAAGCCATACAAAAGGAATATCGTTGGCATGTGCGTGATTCATCACATCTGTACAGTGAATACAAGGACTTGAACGATTACTTGTGTGGGAAGAAGTTTATCCAACCAGCAGAAATGATGCAACAGTCAACCCAACAAATGCAGCCGGAAAAACAAAGACTGTCTGTCAAACAGCAACAATCGAAAGAGAAAAACAGACAAATTCCCGGTGAAAAAAGAAAAAGGGGCAGACGGTTGTAATCCGAAGAACAAGCAGAGCATACCAACGGCAAGCGGTGTGATTTAGGGGAGCAAGGTTATGTTTCGGTAGACCGAAACACCTTGCTTTGCTTAACGCAAAGAAAATTTCTCCCGTTGGTCGCAATTTTTAAGATACCACCTAAAAGCAAAAACACATGACAGGGATAAGGAACAAACCGGGAGGTCGCCCGGCAAAAAGCCGGATAGACAAGCAGAACCGGGTAGTCAGCACGAAACTGACCGAGTTACAGTTCTACGCAATCAGGAAGCGAGCCACCGAAGCCGGGCTGCGTGTCAGCGAGTACGTCCGGCAGGCGGTCGTTTCGGCAGAGGTGACGCCCCGGCTGAACAGGCAGGATGCGGACACTATCCGCAAGCTGGCGGGCGAAGCCAACAACATCAACCAGCTAGCGCACCGGGCGAATGCCGGAGGGTTCGCACTGGTGGCGGTGGAACTGGTGAAACTCAAGAACAGGATTGTTGAAATCATAAACCAACTGTCGGATGATTGGAAAAATAAAAAAGGGAAGCGGATTTAAAGGCTGCGTGAACTATGTACTCGGTAAGGAACAGGCGGCTTTGCTTCATGCGGAGGGAGTGTTAGCGGAAAGCAACTGGGACATCATACGCAGTTTCATACTGCAAGCCGGGATGAACCCCGACCTGAAAAAGCCTGTCGGACATATTGCGCTAAGCTATTCCCCAGTGGACGCACCCAAGCTGACAGACGGGAAAATGGTACAGCTTGCGCAGGAGTACATGCGTGAAATGAAAATCACCGATACGCAGTACATCATCGTGCGACACCAAGACCGGGAACATCCGCACGTGCATATCGTGTTCAACCGTATAGACAACAACGGCAAGACCATTTCGGACAGGAACGACATGTACCGCAACGAACAGGTATGCAAGAAGCTGAAAGCCAAACACGGGCTTTATTTCGCTAAAGGCAAGGAGCATGTAAAACAGCACCGTTTGAGAGAGCCGGACAAATCCAAATACGAGATTTACAATGCCGTAAAGGATGAAATCGGGAAATCAAGGAACTGGCAGCAGTTACAAACCCGGCTGGCAGAAAACGGTATCGGGATTCATTTCAAGTACAGGGGACAGACTGGTGAAGTGCAGGGCATATCTTTTTCCAAAGGTGAATACACGTTCAAGGGTTCGGAGATAGACCGCAGTTTCAGTTTCTCCAAACTGGATAAATGTTTCGGGGATGCGGGGCTGAACACTACCGGAAACAACCGACAGACGGTTTCCGCACCTATTCAGGAGCTATCGCAGACACTGGGCAAAGCCGACAGTCCGTTACTGACAGGCTTGGGCGGTCTGTTCTCCGCCCCGTCCTCTCCGGCTGATGAAACACCCGACAATCCCGGTGAAAGAAAAAAGAAGAAAAAGAAACGACACTTAAAATTATAGGAACATGGAAAATAACTTAATTTTGGAGGGGCTTCTCTCTATGGTTACGGAACTGAAAGAACGGCAGGAGAAGCAGGTAACGCCAGCCAGCCGGGAGGAAATGATTAACCGACTGGACGTTATCGAACAGCGCATTTCGGAAATGCAGGGCAAATCCGGCATTCCTGAAAACATGGTGCGGGAGATTCTAAACCAAATCGGCAGTATCAGAAATGGGCAGTCCGAGAACCAAAAACAAGACCTTGAAGATATAAAGGGGCTTATCATGACCTCGCACCGATATTTCAAGGAGCGGTTAAAGGTGTTGTTCCCGGCTGATGATACACCAGCCGGAGAAATAACGCCCGTTTCATGGTACGACAAACTGATATATCGGGTAACTCCCTACCTGAAACCCAAGTTCTTTCTTCTTTCAGCAGGTTTTATTATCTGTATCATTTCGCTAATCTTGAATATTCGTTTTACGGAACGGATGCAACGGTTACAGGACAACGATATAAAATACCGCTATATCCTGATGAAAGGAAAGGCAGACGGCAGCAGCCTTGATTTGCTGGAAACGAAGTTCAGCAGGGAACGGGATAACGCTTTCATCCGAAGCCTGACCGATTCGGTGAAAGACTTTGAATACCGCAGCAGGAAGCAGGCGGAAGCGTTGGAACGGGCAAGGCTGTTAAACGAGCAAGCCGAGCAGCTAAAGGAGGAAGCCGACAAGCTGGGCAAGCCATAAGCCAAAACAAAGCCGGAGCAGAACCGCCCCGGCTTTTTAATTCACTTCTTTTTCTTCGTGCAGTGTCCTTTCTCGAACTGGCGCAGCGTGGTGACGCTGAACCGTTCCTTGATGAACTCCCGGACATCGGAAGCCTTGTAGTACACTTTTCCGCTGATTGTGAAGTACGGCAGCGCACCGATAGCCCGGTAGCGTTGCAGGGTCTTGATGCTTACTTTGAACAGCAGGCACAAGTCCTGATTATCCAGCAGGTTGTCATCTTCGGGCAACACCCTGTCGGCATTGCGCAGTACCCGTACATCCTTGCAGAGTTCTTCCAGTTTGGCGTACAGCTTCTGCATCCATACGCTGAAATCGTCATTATCTATATACATGATTGCTTCATTTTTCTGATTATACATTATGGTCTGTCAATCGATTGATGAAGCAAAGTTCAGAAAACAGGTGCAGTATTTACAACCGATTATTACTCAATATTTTATAGATAATAAGTCAGAAATATGGTTGTTATTTTTAATTGCACATTCTAAAAGGTGAAGATTTAACGCTTTTATTGATTATTAACTCAAAAAGGACATCAACTTGGGTCGTTTCTTCTCTTTTCCTTGCTATTCGTTTCCGATATTCCACTTTTGTTTTGGTCTATCTCATATGTACTGCAAAGGTATTGATTTTTGTTTGATATTGCTCCTTGCTTGCTCCTTGTCGTAGATTAATTTTCACACAGGAATTTTTGTTCTCTTTCTATAGGGGCTTGAAACAATCCATTTATTGGAAACAATTAAAGACGGAGCTGGTTTGCCCCAGTGCTTTTTAAGAAACAGGGCAATTATTTTATCTCCACAAAGGCTCTTGTTCCCAATTATGAGGAAAGCCTAATAAACGAGTTCTTACTGATGGGTATTTCGATAAAAGCTGCTTGAAATCTGCAACAAAAGTGTTGCCCATAGAAATGGAGTTAAGCCAATACACCACATAGCAGAGTTGCGGATAAAGTGTTTGTTCACGGAACGAGAAATCCGTAATCCATGTGTTTGGCATACGCATAGGCATCATTGGCTTGACAGGAAAGACCCGATTTGACAGTCTTGAATGATGGGCGCAGCAATTACGAAGTACGGGTCTGGGTACGGATTAAAAGGCTAAGTGATTATTTCCAGTCATTTAGCCTTTTTAATTATCTAATTTTTCCCCACATTTTCCCCACAGCTGTCTATTTATATATTTTAGAAACATATTTTTCCGTAAAGTTATGTACCTTTGTCGGCAAATAAAGATATTCTCGTCAAACAAATATAAATAATATAAACATGGAAAAAAACAGAAAAAAACAAATCGTAGTTTTGAGTATAGCTTTAGTTTGCATTTTCATCTTGGTATTTTCATTGTTCCATAAATCAGCGACAAAAGATAGCGCAAATCCTCCTTTAACAAATGTTTTGACTGATAGCATTTCTCAAATTGTCTCAGCTTGTCCTGGCGAAATTGGTGTGGCGGTTATTGTTAATAACAGAGATACGGTTAAGGTCAATAATAAGAGTGTTTATCCTATGATGAGTGTGTTTAAGGTTCATCAGGCATTAGCTCTTTGTAATGACTTTGACAATAAAGGAATTTCACTTGATACCTTAGTAAATATAAATAGGGATAAACTTGACCCAAAGACTTGGAGTCCTATGCTGAAAGATTATTCAGGGCCAGTCATATCATTGACAGTGAGAGATTTGCTGCGTTATACTCTTACTCAGAGTGACAACAATGCAAGCAACCTTATGTTTAAGGATATGGTTAATGTCGCTCAAACAGATAGTTTTATAGCCACACTCATTCCTCGTTCAAGTTTTCAGATAGCTTATACGGAAGAGGAAATGTCGGCTGACCATAACAAGGCTTACTCTAACTATACATCTCCTCTTGGTGCTGCAATGTTGATGAATCGTTTGTTTACTGAAGGTCTTATCGATGATGAGAAACAAAGTTTCATTAAGAATACGTTAAAAGAATGCAAAACAGGTGTAGATAGGATAGCAGCTCCACTTCTTGATAAAGAAGGGGTTGTTATAGCGCATAAGACAGGTTCAGGTTATGTTAATGAAAATGGTGTTCTTGCAGCTCACAATGATGTTGCCTATATATGTCTGCCTAATAATATCAGTTATACCTTAGCGGTATTTGTTAAGGATTTCAAGGGAAATGAATCACAAGCGTCACAATATGTTGCGCATATATCAGCTGTAGTATATTCTTTATTAATGCAAACTTCAGTAAAATCTTAAACTGCACTTGCTTTGATAATTAATGATAAACAATCTAAAAGCACTCTAATCGTTATCGGAGTGCTTTTAGATTACTAATCAAATTGCTTCTATTATAATTTGAATCCTCTACTTTTTCTTTCTTCCTGTTGCGGCACTCTTGCTCCATATCTAAGCCTGTGCCATTGCTCCCTGAACCAGTCGGCAATCGGCTTCCTGTTTATTGTCAGGTTCAGCCTGCTTTCATCGTCAGGGTCATTTTCCACCCTTAAAATATCATCCTTTATATCAAAGTTCCGCCTGTGTTGCTCGGAATAGATTTTACCGCTACATTTCAGGGCTTCTTTTTTGACTATAAGACTTTCAGTCATTTCTTTAGAGAATCCCAGCATGGCACAAAACTTTTCCATGCGCAGCATTTCCCTGAACATCGGAAACCACCTGAAAGCCTTGTCTATGATTCTGGCGAGCCGTGACAGTTCTTTTTCTTTCATGTCAAGTTCCTGCCTGTGCATTTCTCTGAGATTGTGGATTTGCGTATCATGCTGTTTCTGCATCTGCTGTACTTGGCTCTGCAATTTTTCAATATTGGTGTTCCGTTTTGAAACCTCGTCTTGCAGTTTTTCGTTGGCACGTTCCAGTTCTTTCAGTTTTCCACTCCCGAAAAGAGAAGCAACTCCACTAGTTATGGCTGTCGCTGCCGTGGTGGCTGTCTTCTTTAACTTGTCAGTGCGTATTTCTGATTTCACCTGTTTCAGTTCCTGCTCGGCAAGATTTATCTGTTCTTCTTTGTGCCGTTTGGCTGCATCCATGCGTTGCAGTTCAGCTTTCTGCTTCTCAATGATAAAGTCGTTCCGTTCCAGATGCTCCTTACCAGTGACAGCCTTTGACTGCCCGCGTTCCATCAGCAGGATGTCGGATGCAAGGGTCTGCATCTGCATCATGTCATCGTCATTGAGCTTTCGGCTCTTTCCTGTTTCGTGGTTCATCCAGTCGAAAACGATATGGGCATGATAGTTCGGCTTGAACCATCTGTCCCCGACTTTGAAGCTTTCCCTGTCTTCCGCTTCCGGCTGACCGTTCAGCCAATGCCCTTCATCCTTGTGCAGGAAGATTTGCAGCGGTGTGATTCCCCAGCGTCTTTGACACTCCTCACCGAATTTACGCACGTCTGCCAGTGTGGTGTCCGACCTGACAAGCAGCACTCCTTCACGTATGGGGGAGCATCCCGCAATCTTGACTATTTTACCGTTCTTGCCTTTGCGTTCACGCTCCTTTTCCTGCATGGCACGTCCGGTCTTTTCCTTTACCATCTGTCTGATATTGTCATAATGCATCCGCAAATCCGGACTGCCGAAGTCGGGATTTATCCACTGTTCGTTATCGGTGGATAGTTCAGGAACGACATAGATTCTGGACTCTCCGATGTGGCGCATGTATTCGGCAGTCCTCCTGTTGTGAGCCTCGCTCGATGCGATGTTGCAGGGCTTGATATGTATGCTTGATTTTGTTGCCATAGATACTTGTTTTTTGGTTTGTACTTTATTGTTTGCTTTTCCGCTGTCCGTAAACGCATGGGGTTCTTAGGGGTGCAACCCATAAGCGGAGATTGCAAAGAGAGGGTCACTCTTTGCTCTGGGTTCTCAGGGGAGAAACGCCCTGAGTGGGTCATTAGGGTAAAACCCTAATCCCCTCGGGAGAGCCCACAACTACGTAAGCGGAGCGTGTAGTTATAGTGGGCTATATCAATGGCAAGCCATTGTCTGCAAACTCCAGCCTACGGCTTCCGCTCTCCTCCGTCAGGGAGGTTTTTCATCATCGTTGCCGATTGGAGATGCACCGACCAGCACAAGGTCTAAATCGTCTATCAGTTTTTGCAGGACGGGATTCTTCTCTATCATCCGCTGGAGGATTCTCTCAGCCTCGACCAAGTGGTTGGCTGTACTCATCACCTTGCCCTCCCGTATCTGAAAGATAATCCAATCGGCTATGTCGATATGGGCTTCTTTTTGTTTCGGGGTGGCATTCCTTTCGATGATGTCCGAAACCACCACCTTACAAAAGTACATGCTCTCGGCTCGCTGTTTCCACTCGGCATAAGCATCGGCATCGGGAAAGAGAAGCACGGTTCGCCCTGACAGTACACGGAGTTTCTCTTCTCTCATCTGACTCTTACCACCCGTAGCCAGCCATACATAATCGGGGAAGATAGCAGAACCGATAACGGCACTCTTCTCGGATTCCACCAAGACCACCACCTTGTCGGGATGCGTTTTCAACAAGTGTTCCCCGAAAAGGCATTGGGATAGTTGCCAATCCTCTGCCAACACACGCTGCTTTTTCAATATGCTGTGTATCCAGTTCACTGCCGATGTCTGTCCTCCCTTGATACGGTGTCCGTCTTCGGGATTGTACTGCATCACCTTTCCCGTGCGTACCTTGCCCGTCCTGTCTATCTGCCAAAAGATAACAGAGCCGTCACGGGTAGCCCCCAAACGGTATTCCTCCAACAACCGCTTCAACACCTCTTTCGCCTTGTCGCCATAGTAGGAAGTAAGGAGTGTGAAGAGGAAACGGAAGAAATTGCTACGCTCGCTTTGCGACTTCTCCACATAGTGAGGGGGAATATAGCCGATGGCTGTCGGCTTACTTTGCTGCTTCACTTTCTTCTGCTCTGCTCTTTGCCTGTCAAAAGAGAAATCATTGGTAGTTCTGTGTTCAGGATGCTCTTGAAAATACTCTTTCGGAGTGTAGTGATACCCACAACCGCTTTCGTGGTTACATCTGCCGACCGATGGATGCAACGGCACATTATTTTCGTCCACGTAATAGACGAAAGAATGCCTGTCTCCGCATTTGGGGCAGGTATGCCGTGTTGCCGTTCCTTTATACTTCTGTAATGAATAATTGCCCATAGCTTAGTCCGTTTTTGATGGTTGATTGTCGGCTGTCCCATCCTGTCCCATTGTCCCACACTCTAAGGGTTGGGACAGTGGGACACTTGGGACACCTGCGTTTTTACTCTCTTTGCTGCGCTGGATGATACGGTTTACGGTGGACTTGCCACAATTCACCTGTGAGGCTATCTCCCTGACGGACTTGCCCGATTGGGAGAGTTGCAGAATTTGGCAATCCCTTTGGCTTGATTCATTGTCGCCCAATTTTTTCAAGTGTTCCTTTTCCGTGGAATAGCCCCTGAACACGAACTGCAAGAAAGCATCCACCTTGTCAATCTCGTAAACGATTACATTATCCGCATCATGAGAGAACGTGCCATAGCGCACTTTAAGCTGCTTCACATAGCGAAGCCCTCCGTCTTGGGCACTTTTTCCAATGGTGAACACGCTGTCAAAGAAATTGTAGAGCCGTTTGCTTCCGGCAAGGTCGTTGGATGTGATGGGACAATCCAAAGAGCGTTTGGGCGTATGTGCTAGGACAAGGATAGAGAGCGCATATCTCTTTTTGAGATTGTTCAGCTGAATCATCAGCCGTCCTGCGGCATCGCCTTTCTCCATGGCGCAACACAGGTAGGTAAGATTGTCAATGATGAAAATCTTGCAGTCGGTCTGCACAGCCATCTGTTCAATGCCGCCTATGATAGCTTCCTCAAAGTTGGCATCCAAAAGCTGGTTGCAGTCAATAGACACCCGATAGAGTTTGTCGGGAAAGGTGTAGAGCTCTCCATGCTCGTTGGTATAGCGGAGCTGGAACTGCTTTTCGGACAGTTCAAAGTCCAGATACAGCACATTGTCGGTTCGGGCGATGCGGTCGGCTATCTGCACGGCAAGGATGGACTTGCCCACGTTGGAATCGGCAAACAAGCAGGAGAGTTCCCCCTCGTACCAAAAGCTGTCCCACAGCGCACGGGGCGTAGGCAATAACGATGCTTCAAGAATGGTTTGGTTTGCCGTCTTGATATTCATCATGCCTACACTGTCGGGCATACCGTTATGCGCTTGGGATGCTTTTGTGAGGTCGCCACGTATCAGGTTGATATAGTTCTTATCCTCTTCCATATCATTCACCAGTTACGTGGGTTGGGCTTGCGACGGTGGGAAGAGGATAAGGACTTGTTCAGTTCCTCGTCTGACAACGGTATGGGATTCTTTCGGGCGGTTTCCAGCCACTTGTCCAGTTCGTCACGGTAAAGGCAATAGCGTTTGCCGGGCTTGGTGGCAGGGATTGTCCCTTCTGACAGTTTCATGTAGAGCGTACCCTTAGGGATACCTAAATACTCTGCTGCCTCGTCCACAGACATGGGCACGTGGGTGTCCACCGTTTTGGCATTGTTCACACTGCGCTGCTCGGCGAGCAGGCTTTTCAGGCTCATCACTTCGTCTCGAAGCTGAGCGACAACCTCGGGGAGGTCGTTGAAGGTAAGAATTGATTTTTCCATTCGCGTACTCGTCTCTTTTGTAAGACTTGGCGCAAAGGACTGAAATGATATATCCGTGAATATCTCCACGACACGTCATTGCAAAATAATTCCCGAATAATTAAGCCCAGCCATAAATGACGGGTAAAATTACTCGGGAAACGATGTAAAACAGGCGGTTATGAGTTACCGGATGGTTGTCGTTGGTGTCGTGATTATCCTAATTCCGCACATAATCCTCGGGATAGTGGAAATCAAGTTTGCCGTTTTCGGGTTCATCAATGGGAATTTCCGTCTTTAACGGCTCTACCTTGAAATTCTTGATGGTTGATAAGTCTGTATCAGCAAACGATTTCGGGAAAAGGGCTTTGATGAACTTGGCACGGTTATCCCCATTGTAGTATCTCTTGTACAGGAAACGCTCAGAGATATTCCATACGAAGTGACGGAGTGGAATGTTGTTGATGTCTTTGGTAAACGGTCTTTGTATGGGCTTCGGGGTATAAGTGTTAAGATTCATCCATTTGTCCACCTCAGTACAGATGTGGTTCACGGTTTCTTGGTCGGCAATGCGAGGCAGGTAATAATGGCAATACTCCATGACCATGCGGATGCGCTCTTCCTTTTCCCGTTGCTCTCTGCTTGCGTAATTGGCACGGTTCTTTTCGTGAAGATCCGGGGCGATAGTAAGCTCTATCGGTTGTGTTTGGATAAGTGTCTCTTCTTTTGTCGGGGATGATTCGGGTACAGGCTCAGGGACTGATGTAGGTCCAGGCACAGATGTGGCTTCTTCAAGTGTATTTTGTGACAGTTCTTCCTGCACCTCTATGGCTTCGGCAATCGTTTCTTTCTTGCCGAACTTGATTTTGTAGATTTCGTATGTATCAAAGATAAGTGTCTGAAAGGAGAGATAGAGCAACCATCCCAACAGGTTACAGCATACGAATACTATCCACCTGACAAAGTTGTCTTGGTTGAAGCTGTCCGCTATTACCAGCGTGGCAATGGAAGATATTAGGACGATGGCGAAGCCGACAAAGCCCAAGATGATGTATTTGTCCTTGATTGATGATTCCATATTTCGTTGAGAGATTGAATGTTCCTGTATTATTTTGTGCAAAGTTAATGCTATTTTTCCCAATTACTGCCCGTTATTTGCGGTTAGAACGGTCTTTTTCAATGTATTTCACGAAATGTCATCATATCATACTCTGTTTCATACTCTGAGGGGCTTATAAATGGTGGCATCAAGCCAAAAACATAGAGGGGCGATTATAGCCTTGTAGCCATAACCGCCCCTCTGAATACCTGTCAATGTGAGACATTTATGCCTCCTTGCGCTTCAAGGTTATCTTGTCCACCACCTGACACATCTGCTGCGCTGCTATCTTGGAATAGATTTGTGTGGTGGTAATGTTCTTATGTCCGAGATAGGCTTGGATGACAGCCATGTCCGTTCCCATTTCCACGTGCAGGCTTCCGAAGCTGTGGCGGGTACAGTGAAAGGTGATTTTCTTGGTTATCCCTGCTGCCGTGAGCCACCGTTGGAGTGGTCCTTGCAGCATCTTGTCCTTGAAATCCTCAAAGATAAGTCCCTCGCCCCGTTCTCCCAGCAGTCCATAGGCTTCATCACTGATGGGGTTATGCACTATTTCTTTGGTTTTCTGCATACGGGTGGTAACGAACATCCTGCCGTTGGTGTATGGTTGTATCTGCTGCCACGTGAGCTGTCTGATGTCGCTCTTTCTCAGTCCCGTAAGACAGGCGAAAAGAAAAGCTTTTTTCAAGACCTCCTCCTCACAGGGTGTTTCGGCAAGCCGTATCAGTTCCTCTTGGCTCAAATGCTCCCTGATGGTGGGAATGCACTCGATGCGGTCTAAGAAGCCGTTTGGGTTCTCCTTTATCTTCCTGTCACGGTAAGCGGTGTGCAGCACGGCACGGAAAGTTGACCAATAGCCTGCTGCGGAGTTGATGTGCAGCTTTTGGTTGGTGTGGATGGATTGGGGTGCATCAAGCAGGTATTCCATGAACTTGCGGCACAAATCCACATCCACCTCCTCAAAGGTGCATTTGCCGTTCACGAACCGCTGGAAATGCTTGTATACGTGCTGCCACTTGATATTCTTGCGGTCAGCCAGTCCTTTGAAATAGGCAAGGAAATCGCCCTTCATCTTGGTCTTGTCAAAAAAGCCGTTGTTTTCATTGAAAATGGCTTCGTAGCGCTGGTTGCGCAGGATGACCGCTTTCTTCATCATGCGTGCGTTGAAGTCCCGTTCCTGCTGGTTTGCAGGTTTGGCGAAGATGTAAATTCCTAAGGCTTCACGTGTAATCACTCTCATGGTGACATTGTCACGGTAGCCGGGATAGTAGTCAAGGCATAGTGAATACTGTGTCCCGTTCTTAATCTTGCGCTTACGCAAGGTAACTGTTTTGCATTTACTCATAATAATTATGTTTTAATTGGTTGTATACATTTTGGAGTTGTATCCATGTTTCCGATGGCAAAGGAACAACGTGAAATATCCGTGAATACCTCCACGATACATCATTTTGAAATAATTTTCGATAATCCCGATTTTTCACGGTTATTTGTTCCTTTCAGCCATGACACGCTCCACATCTGAGCGCAAAAGCAGGTTTTTCACACCCACCTTTATCTTTTCGATGTGCTTCACCTTGACGATATGGCAGATGTTGGCTGACGAAAGACCATAGATTTGCTGCACCTGCTCAACGGTATAGTAGCGTTCATCGTTCACAAGGTCAGTTCTGCGGAGTTCGTTCAAATGTGATTTGGAGTAATAGGTACGCCCGTACTCTCTTTTAGTGGGTATCTTATGGCGATAGGTGTAGGCACGGAGTGCGGTCGGCTTCATGCCGAACAGTTCCTCCACCTCCTCGGTCAGTAGCCAGTCGGTAATTTCGCTAATATCAACTGCCACACCGAAAAACTCGTCAATATGCTTCTTGCTGTAATAGTTCTTTCCTGCGATACGGCAGATGGGGATATGGTTACGCTTGGCGGAAGTGTAAAGCCATGACTGCTTTACCTTAAAAAGGGACATCACCTCCTCGCCCGAATAGAAGTCCAACACTTCTTCGCTTTCCTTTTCCCTTTTTTCTCTTTTGGCAGGTAAGGAAGATGAAGATGATTTCCTTGGTGTGGAGGTGTTGCCGGGCAGGATGCGGTGATAGGGATTGCCCTCCAACATCTGCTCGATGTCGGCTCTGCGGATGAATGCCATGCGGTTGCTGATGCGTGAGGCTTTCAGCTTGCCGATGGCTACAAGTTTGTAAATGTACTGTCGGGAACAGCCCATGAGGATGGCTGCTTTGGAAAAGGTGAGATACTCCTGATGCTGTATCTCCATCAAGGGTTGGGCGACTTTGAAGAGGTTGTTCTTCTGCATCACTCTGGCTCGTTTGGCTTCTGCCTGACAAGCCTCACTGCAATATCTTTGCATACCGCTTCGGGTTACAAAGGACTTGCCGCAAAAACTGCATTTTCTGGTTGCTTTCATACCGTTTTATCGTTTAATGGTTCATTTCTTCAATCCTATATCTCTGAAATGGTAAACGGATGTGAACGGAAGTCAACCATTGTCGCTTTTCTACACAGTGTGACTGTTTCCGCATATCGGGGCGGTTATTGTCGCTTGTCGTAAACGGTTGTAAACCCTTGTCAACTGTCTGCACGGTGTGACAAAAAACAAGCCCCGCAAATTCTCCACGTCAGAAATACGTCTCAAAAATATGTGGAAATTTGGGAAGCGACAAATGGCAACCGAAAAGTGTTAAATTTTAGAATATGCTGGTAATTAAAGATTTACACTCGGATATTTCTGATTAGTTTTGGTTGTTCTATGGTTATAAATACAATAAATAAGAAATTATAGGGGGACTAATGGAATCCCCTATAAATAAGTCATAAACAGCTGGTTATCTGTACCCTTTCTTTTCATGTTCCTTGCGAATAAGCTCTGCCAGTCCATTAAGAAACTCTGTCAGCTTGCCCGGCTTTCGTTTTATCACGTCCTCATGCTTTTGGTAACAGTCACCTATCTTGATATTGAAAAGCCATTCAAAGGCTTTCGTCAAGTCCACTAAATAAACAGGCTTGCCATTTTGATACACAATCTTTTGGGAAAGGAACAACCCGCTAACTATTTCCATGATATTGATAAGAGTGGTTCTGTCAGCGAGATATAGAGGGGAAAGGGCTTGTTTGTTGGTGCGTTGCTGCAACTGTTCCGGGTACTTGATACGCCATTCGATTAGGCGTATTTCGGTATTCAATAGCCCTATCGCTTCATCAATTAGATACAAATAGGATATTTTTTTCCTGCTCAAACCATACACGGTATGATTTAAGACGATACAAACCAAAAGAGAAATAGCGGAGTAAAATGCTATAATCTTGTTCTGTAATACTGAAATCGGCTACATGGGTCGCCAATTCTTCGATAGCTTCTGCAAATTCAGATGCAGACACTTTACGTTGTGAGCATTCCGACAATAAGCGGAAAAATCTTTGGTCGAATATTTTTTTCATTTAGTCGATTAAAAATACTATTTGACAGCAATCAAATAGAAATGTTATTGATAATATTTTTAACTTCATATTTTAAAGAATCTGGTCTTATTATAGTTGCACTATCTGCAAAAGACAGATACCAATGTGCAAACTTACTGATTGAAAATGTTAGAAAATGAAGCTCAAACATATCCCCTATCTCTTTCTCAGATGTTAATCCGTAATAATATTTATCATCATTCATTATGGAGGTTTTATTCTTTTTTATTCTTATAACGATTTCATGTAATTTTTCTTTATCATAAAACTCGCGTATGAATTTTTCCAAAGAAGGATGTTCCCGTGATTGTAATTCATTAAGAATGTGCATTTTTTGAATTCTATCTATCCGAAATGTAAGATAGATTTCTTTGGGAAGATAAAAGCCTATTAGATACCAGTTAGTTCTCGAAAAGAAAATTCCAACAGCTTCAATCTTTCGTTCTGAAACACTTAACGCATTACTTCCCAAATAAGATATTTCAATAATTCTTTTTTGGTATATACTTTGTAAAATAAGTAAAAGAATATCAGGTTTATAGGTAGATGATTTATAAGTATCCAATACAGACATGCACTTTTCCATTGTTTCTAACATATTTTTGTCTGCAAAACGCATGACAGACCTAATCTTTTCTATTCCAGACTTATAATGTTCGTTGCTATTTGAATCAGTTAGTTCATGTACTAATTTCTCTGCAATCAAAAAGGACAAAGCCTCTTTTTGAGTAAACATTAGAGGAGATAATTTGAATCCTTCTGCAAGTGAATAACCAATACCGGGATTTCCTATGATAGGAATGCCTGCCTCTTCCAATGTTCTTATATCTCGATATACAGTGCGAATGCTTATATTAAAACGTTCTGAAATTTGCTGTGCTTTCACTAACGAGTGCGATTGTAACTGAATCAATATAGCAGAAATACGGTCTATTCTATTCATTTTGCATCTTTAATTTGAATATTTGAATCTTCAATAATAACAGCTTGTTTATTACTTATAGGAATAAGCTGCAACTTCTCATTATATAGTTGAACTATCTTTTCACCTTTTTTCTTGAATGGAAAATTTCCATAATGGGGAATCGTATAAAAATCGACCAAATCTAAAGAAGTACAGTCTTTCAATTCAGGAGCCTTTTCTATTGGATCAAAATTCACACTTCTCATATATTCTGCATCGGGAGAGGCTATTATTGCTCCGGCAGATTCCCCAATATACAGTTTACCCAATTTCACTTGTTTAGATATAATTTTATCAACACCTTTTCTTTTTAACTCTTGCAAAAGGAAAAATGTATTTCCACCTGTTATGTAGATATAATCGCATTTATGTAATATAGAAGATATTTCCTCTTTGGGCAGTTGGGTAATCTCGACTTCTTCAACAATCATTCCTGCTTCTTCTAAAGCCTTTTTCCCCTTTTTTACATAGAATCGTATTGGTTCTGTAAGGCTTGCAGTTGGTATAAAAGCTATAATTTTCCCTTGCAAATCTTCTTTGGCACAATCGACAAATAGATTAGCAACATCAGCAAATGATGAGCATAAAAATAATCTTTTCATATTCTATAATATTAAGTTGAATACTTTTTGATACAAAGATAGCGTCTTCTATGACAGCCCTATGTCAGTAAGTCTAATATTGAAGAGTTTTTTTCATCAAAACAATCCATTATTGAAATTTACCCTATTCGTAATGTGGCTGCACGTTTCGAAACCAGTGGGGTTTATGTAGTTATACATATTACTCGATAAAAATACTCCTTTACGATTCAATCTATTGGGAAAATTGATACCTGACATTTCGACTAAAGTTCTTTCTATATACTTCATGGATATTGAAAACCTTCCGTCACATAGCCTGCAATTCTTCTTAATGATACAGAGAAAAATCCTCAAAACAACTCCTAAAAGAATACTGAACAAAATTCAAACAGACTTTTAGCAGTAAATACAAAAAAAGTTCTTGGAAATATTGATAATTCCAAATAAATATCTACCTTTGCACGCAGAAATCGAACCTAAGACACAAACTTGTGTTGAACGGTGCAAAGTTGTGAAAACCTTATTCAAGGGACTAACATCGTAATAAAGATATAACTTATTGAGAAATAGTGCTATACAAACCGATTTTCGGTTACTGGTGGCACCACCAAAAAGCTTTTCAATTTTAGAAAACCCTTGAATTAGAGATAGTTCAAGGGTTCTTTTTTTACCCTCGCTACGCATTTCATTACATATTTGTGAAGTTGGATTTCGCCAATTCAGTGGCTTTTTTTATGGCTTTTGAAAAAGCCATAAATATGTATCATACTTCATTGTTTTTCAACTATTTGACAATTTCAATCTCCGGTGTGAAAAAGTAATTTTGCACACATGACCGGATGGAGTCAGAAATGTGAAAGAAATTTAAAAATTCGGTATTTCCCATCGGGATAAAAAAAGGAATCGAACCCGGGATACAAAAGGCAATTCGAATCTGATAAAAATGGGATTTTTATGGCTATTCCACAAGTCCCTCAAAAAAGCCACTGAATTTAACATTTCGTTTCACGTCCTCATGTCATCCGGTTTTGACGAAACAATTGGATGTAACACCTCTAAAAAACAAAAGTGATGAAACAAGGAACAATGAACATTCTTTTTTTCGTGCTCAAAACGAAATTGTTGAAAAACGGTGAGGCCCCCGTACTGATGCGGATAACCATCAACGGGAGCTACGACGATGCCCGTATCCAAAGAAGCGTGCCTCTGAACTTATGGAATGCGGCCAAAGGATGCAGCAAGGGCAGGGACAGGGCATCCATCGCATTGAATACCTATATTGCTGAGTTACACGCACGTGCCCTCGAGAAACACAAGGAACTGGTATTGGAACAGGCCCTGATTACCCCGAAACTGATCCTGAAACGTGTTTTCGGGAAAGACATCGAAATGCGTACATTGCTCGGTACCATGCAGGATGGCATCAAGGAAATGGAAACACTGGCAGGCATAGACTACTCTCCCGTTACGATCAACCGGTACAAGAACGTGGTGAAGAAATTGCAGCAGCTTATCCCCTCTTATTACGGCAAGGAGGATATCACCTTCCATGAGCTGACACCGGAGTTCATCCGCGCGTTTGACATTTACCTGAAAACGGAGGGGGGACTGTGCCGTAACACGATAGTCCGCTACATGAAATGTTTCAAGAAATTCACCAACATGGCATTGGCAAAGGAATGGATGCGTAAGAATCCCTTTTACGGTTACAAGATGGAACAGGACGAGACCGATCCGGTATTCCTGACCTACGACGAGTTGCAGGCCGTCATGAAAAAGAAATTCACCATCCCACGGCTCGAGCTGGTCAGGGACATATTTGTCTTCGCGTGCTTCACTGGTCTGGCGTTCTCCGATGTCGCCACTCTGAGTGGTGAAAACCTGGTACAGGACAATCTCGGTGACTGGTGGATAAGGAAGGGAAGGGTCAAGTTGGAACACCGCAGAAAAGCGTCTTCCATCAGCAACATCCCACTGCTGCCTGTTCCACTGGCCATATTGGAGAAATACAGGGAACATCCGATCTGCGTAAAGAAAGGATGCTGCCTGCCTGTCATGTGCAACCAGAAAATGAACAGCTACCTCAAGGAAATCGCCGATTTCTGCGGCATAAAGAAAAATCTGACCACGCACGTTGCCAGGCACACTTTCGGGACCACCGTCACGCTCGCCAACAATGTACCCTTGCAGGACGTGTCCGTCATGCTCGGACATGCTTCCACACGCATGACGCAGCATTATGCGCGGGTCATGAACAGCAGCCTGAAAGAGGCGATGAACAATGTGAAGGAACGTCTGGAATGGTAAATATGCAACCGGCCCGTCATTGAAGGTATCTGAAAAGGCAGCCTTCTTTTTTTGTTATGCAGCCCGTTTATTATCCATTTTTATATTTAAAATATCTTTGGTCTTCTCAATTATTACTTTTCGAGAAGTCATCCTACAGAAATAAGTAAAAAACAAAAGGAAACTGACTTTTTTAGCCAGTTTCCTGAGATTATGTGCAATAGCAACCAGGGTAAATTCTGTTTTTACCTTCTCCAACCCTCTTAATCTAAACCGGTTCCACGCCGAGTTATGCTTTATCTGTGCAAAGACAGCTTCCGGTTCTATACATCGTCTGCCCCGATGATAAATACCTTCCTCACTCATGAGTCTTTCCCGTGCTTTTTGTTTATACCTGTTAAGGTTATAGTTAACTTCTATGATCCGGTTGGCCTTTGATTTATGGCATTGAGATTTCAGCGGGCACCCCTCACAATTTTGTGCCTGATAACGCTTCAGTATGGATACATATCCCAAATCGGATTTACTTTTCTTTTGACCTTTATACTCCATATGTTGTCCCATCGGGCATACGTAATAATCCCTTTCCCGGTTGTAGTAAAGGTTCTGTATGGCAAAAGCATCCTTCTTCCAGGCACGCTTTTGCTCTTTGTGGAAATAATTGTACTTGACAAAAGCCTCTATACCCGCATTCTCCATAAACTCGTAGTTTTGTTCACTTCCATAACCGGCATCGGCCACTACTATAGAGGATTGCCTATGATAAGTCTCTCGAAAATCTTTCAAAAAAGAAATTAAAGTTCCCGTATCTCCGGCTCGCCTGTAAATTCCCAGATTGGTAATAAATTGATTCTCTGTGGCAATCTGTATGTTATAGGCGGGTTTCAATTGCCCGTTTTTCATATGATCCTCTTTCATACGCATGAAGGTCGCATCCTCATCAGTCTTACTGAAAGAATTACGATCCCCTAATTTCTCTAATTGCGATTCGTATTTGGCAAGGCGGGGCAGATATTCTTCCTGTAACTTTTTGATTTGTTTCTGCTCAGCATTGTTCATCCCGGAGAGCCGTTTGTTTAAAGCGCTCACTTTTTCCCGCAAACCACAGGAATCCATATCCGGTAAGCAATCTGGTGTCCTTTCCTGTTTATCCTGCTCGATATGTTTGTCAACTTCACTAAGGATTGACTGTATTTTCGACTCCAGTTTTACCTTGTTCTTTTCCACGCTACCACGCCAGACAAAGGTGTAGCGATTGGATGCTGATTCCACTTTGGTACCATCGATATACTGTACATCCAAACTGACATAGCCGGATTCCTGTAACAGCAGAACAATGGCTGAAAACAACGATTTTATGTGTTCTTTTAAACGTTTGCCACGGAAATCATTGATCGTGCGGAAATCGGGAGTACTATTACCAGACAACCACATGAAGTGAATATTCTCCTGCAAGGCCTTTTCTATTTTGCGACAAGAATAGATATTGTTCAGGTATGCATAAAACAGAACTTTGAGCATCATACGGGGATGGTAGCTGCTGGTACCTCCTCCTTTATATGCCCAGAGCAGACAACTAATATCCAAGGCGTCTACAACACTGTTTACAACACGAACGGGATGATTGGGAGCTATCTTTTCCGATAAGCTGACCGGAAAAAGTACATTTTGGTTGGATGTTAACTCTTTAAATACTATCTTAGCCATTGCTATAATGTTTGGTTTTTGCAACGGTAAGATAATACTTTTTACCGAAATAAACAATAGCAAAAGGGACTATCCGACTTTTTGGACAGCCCCTTTTTGTTATACTGTCTGTTATCCATTTTCTCTGGAAAACATCTTTGGTCTTCATAATCATCCTGTACTGGCGAAATAATTCATCATGGACACTACATATCCAAGTAACGGTATCAGTACACCGATTACATATACCATAGCGTACCCCAAAAGGACGAGAGGTAATATTTTACGGTAAAGACCGGCGATGACAAGAAATATAAACAAAAAGCAAGAACCATAAACTCCTATTTGAAAACCGGGTATCAATTCATAAACGGGTACGGGCTCGGGGTTAAGCATGGCTCCGGCCACAATGGAATAAAGACTTGCCAACAATATAAACAATGTATACAGGCAGCTCTTAAAAATCCCGGGATCGTTTCTTTTACAATAGAGAATTGTTTGGATATCACTCCTAAGAAACTCAATACCCAGCAAGAGAGCTACCATGACACCCGTATCAAAAGCAGAGAATGTATTCATTTCAATCAATCACCTTTGACGCGAAGATATGTATTTATTCCGGAATGCCACGCCTTCGCTTGTTTTACGATATGATATTGATATCCGATAGTTTGGAAAATATTTGAAAAACCTTCGTTGTATGCTTTTAAATTTGCTCATTACACTTATTACATGTTGTATCCGACAAATTGAAAATCCCAGCCATTCTTTCAATTTCTTACCTGCAAATATAGCCCTTTGCCGGGTTGATTGCGCAAGGCGGCCCCTTTCAGGGGCTGGTTGGCTAAAAGAAAATCATCCTCGCTTCGCTGCGGTATTTTCTTTTGCCAAGCCTTGCGCAATCCCCGGCAAAGGACAGTCCGGCAAGTAAGAAACCGAAAAACCGGCTCCACGGAGCCGATCATGTCAAACAAACTAAAAGAATGAAGGTATGAACAGAGAGACAACAAGCAAAGTCCACAAAGGACAGCAGGGTGCCAATCCGAAAATGAGAATGTTGGTTTATCGGGAAAGGAGCTATCCCGCACGGAAGGTGCAAGGCAGGGACGGAAGCTATACGGTTGCCGCAGACAGCCTGGTGCCGGAACTGCTGGACGGCCTCAGAAGCCTTGACCCGGCAGCTTTCAAGCTGGACGAGGAAATCGCCTGCTATTGCTCGGACGAGGAAATCCAAAAACTGGCGGACGAAGAACTGGTAGAAATAATTTATGAATGGCAACGGTTATGACTGAAACAACAACAGCAAAGGTCCGGGAAGAACAAGTAACGGGCCTTACCGCAGAGAATGCGCACCGGGTCACGATGATCCGGGAAAAGGGTACGGACCATCCACCCGTACCGTTCCATTTCAGAAAGGAGCATCATGGAACGGGCAACTATGTACACCTGTACGGAAATCCGGAAGATCGGAATGAATTGCATTCCAGGGACTTCAAAGACTGGGAAGCCGTAGCGTTCAAACATCCTGGCTATCTGGAGGATATGTGGAAACAGGCTTGCGACGCATACGCCTGGAGTTCCTTCGACCCGGAGATTCGTGGCGAGACGGACATCATGATTTACGGGGAGGAGCTGCACAACGACCTGCAACTCATGCAGGAAGAGGAACGGGATACATACATCGCCGCCTACCGGAAAAAGCTATCCGCCCAGCTCTCGGCCCTCTCACGCTGTGCCAACCCGATGGTGACGGGACGGGGCGGATTTGATTACCACAGGCAGGAGAATACGAACAGAAGCTATCAGAACCGCTACGAGGAGTTCCGCAATTGGCGGCAAAAGGTTCTTGAAGCCGTCAGACGGAAAAAGGAAGCCGCACGACCGGAGGAAGAAAAACTGGAAAAGGCATGGCAGACGCTCAAACGCGACATCAAGAGCAGCGCCGACACCATCCACGGGATTGACACCGGACAATGCCGGGGTTATAACCGTGCCCTGTTCGTCAGCAGCATCCTGAACAAGGTATCCACCTTCGCCAATCACGGGGAAGTGGAAATCGTCCGCAGGGCCGTGGACTTCATTTCCGAATATAACGCAAGGGTAAGGAAACCCGTCATCACCCCGAGAAACAAATTCTTCCAATTGCCGGAACTTGCGGAACGGATGCGCAAAAGGCTGAAAGCGGTGCAAAGCCGGGAAAACAAGGAAGTGCCGTTCGAGGGCGGGACACTTGTATGGAACTATGGAGAAGACCGCCTTCAGATCCTGTTTGACAGGATTCCCGAAGACAACAGACGAAAGGAACTGAAATCCTCCGGATTCCGCTGGTCACCCAGAAACAAAGCATGGCAACGGCAGCTCACCTCCAATGCCCTCAGTGCCGCCAAGAGAGTGTTGAACCTTCAAAACATCTGAACCATGAATAACAACAAACTGAAATTCGTAGTCGATTCACGCAGTTTTGACGGCAGCTGCGTGACCACCATGTCTGACGGAATACACGGCGACTACCATCATGAGACACTGGAGGAACTGAGGGACAGGGAAAAGAACCCGTACCTCATAGCCGTGTCCGGAAATACCGTCCGCAAGATGATACGCATCTACTTGCAATCCCTCTGCGCCCCGTTCAGTGAGATTACGGAAGAAAGATATTTCGACTACATGGATGTCTTGCCCCCCATCCGCCATACCCGGAATTTCTTTTTCCTGGGAGAGCCTTATCATGCGGACATCTACCGGTTCTGCTTCCGGGCGGGCGGACGCTACTTCACGGGACTCCGCTCCGTTACCACGCCAAGAAAGGAACTGGAACGGCAGATGGACAACCATTACCGGAACATTACCTTCAAAGGAGACATCCTGAAAGAAAAGCCGATGGTCATCTCTGACCACGCACGGCATGCCTCTATAATTATAGTTCCTTATCTGTTTCTTGACATAAATGGCGAGAAGAAGTTCATCTGCAACCTGATGAGAGGAACGGACGAATCGTCAGGCAGGGATGTAAGGCTGGAAACCGCCAAAATCCTGCAAAGCCTGCGCCGTCATCATTTCCTCTACTTCTCCGGCTATGAGGAAAACGACGATATGGACAAGTTCCTAGGCGAAGTGATGAAGAAAAAGCACACCCTGCTGGCAAATGGTAACTTCCTCCAATATCCCGTGAACCGGGAGTCCGTGTCGTTTACCGGAACGGTCAGGGAAACAGGCGAGCCGTTCTTCTTCCGGATTTACGACAGGGAGCTGTTCCTGCACCTGTTGTACGTCCTGAGAGGCATCACAAGGGAAAAAGCTAAAATATAACGTGACACATAACGACGGTATGGTGACTGTCTTTCCGACCCGTCACCATACAAAAAAAACAATGAGATCATGAGAACTGTGACCGAAGAATCGTTGCGACGCAGGCTGGCCCGTCTGGAGTCGGCCCTGGAAAGCGAAAAGGCACGCCTGAGAAAAGTATGCGGCGGCATCCCCTGGGGAGCCGGGATGAGGCGTACCAAATGTACCCCCTCATTCCGAAGGGAGGACGAACTGATCGGGAAAATCAAGGCGGTGAGACGGCAACTCTCCCAAATGTCCGCAGGCGGTGACAATCACACGTTTAAAGAAACAGGCAGGTGAATGCCGGCCAATTAACTTGCAAGTCAATAATTTTAAAACCAGTTACGAATATGAACACCCAATTGGCTATAATCCGTTCAGAGGGAAAAGAACATCTCTGTTACCGGGAAGAGGAATATTTTGTCGATGTATCCTATCCGATGGTGACATTTACCAAAGGGGAGGATGATTTTGAAATTGTCAAATGCGACCATCCGTCCATGGAAGAGACTTTCCTGTATCAGGAAAGCCGTCTCTCAATCGTGATTGAAATGTACCATAACGGCTGGCCGGCATTGTCTCTGAAAGATCCCGTGACCCATGAGATATACACGGTCCTGACGGTCAACTTAGAGGATAAGGCGGCATTCTCACTGCCTGACAGGGCATTCGTGGACATCAACAACAATCCTGATGCCATGGAGTTCCTTCTGTCCAACAAATTGGCTGAGGATACAGGTTATAGACGTCAGAGCGGCTGGGTAAGCTACCCGATGGTCACACTTAACCTTCCGACGTTTTACAGGCTTGACCCACATGCCTTTAGCGCAATATTGAATATCCGGTAATCCTTCCGGGCAATGAATCTGGTATCAACAATCAAATGGAAAGAATCATGAAAAGATATGACATAAGAGTAAGGTATTCCTTCGAGGGCACTTACACGGTAGCGGCAGAAGACCGCGATGAAGCAAAAAGAATGGTAAATGACGATTGCGGTCTTGTTTTGGGCGGCGATATCCACACGACACGCGATGACGATGAAGTGTTGGACTGGGATTTCTGTATCCATCCCGACACGCGGATTCTCTCCTTGCAGGAAAGAGGCGGAAAAGGAAGTTTACCGTCAGAAGCCGTTGATTTCAGCGGCAGGATCAAGGAACTGCGGGGGGACATCATCGACGCGATACGGCAGTTGCTCCATGCTCACTGCATGAAAGAAATTCGTCTTCCGGAAGAGGATTATGATCCGGTCTGGGTGATATGGTTTAGCAAGAACGGAGAACCATATGAATGCAGGGTGACAGGACTCCGGGTAACGGCGGACAGCCTGACCGTCCTTGCCGAAGAGAAAGAAAGCGGTGACGAGGTGCAGTGTCACAGCCCGTTTGAACTCGGCGCAAAGAACATAGACTGGCTTCATGAGATGTATGAGGCTGTGTGGTATCAACTGAGAGAAACAAACAATGTAGAATCACAAATAGAAGAACCATGAAATATCAAGCGGAAAATACCGTCTCCAGTTTCTTCTACTACATGTGGAACGCCTGGAGCGAGGAGGAATGCAAAGCCGTGTATGGCGGCATGTACCCGCATTTCTGGGAAAAATGGTGCGTGGCGACAGACAAGGGCACATTCGGCGCGGCGGAACGGTTCTACCTGGAACTCTCGGAAGACAACCGCAGGATTCTGGTGGAACGGGCCGTCTCGATATATGACGGACGACACTTCAGAAAAAGGAACAGTAACCCCAAAAATCAAACAGTATGCGAGGAAACATTATCAGTCTGATCGGCAGCTCATGCAGTTGCAGTCAAACGGAAGCACAGGAATACCTGGACTCCGAAATCCGGTACCTGCGCGAATTGCAGGAGGTGGACGACTTGAGAGAAGATGACATGGAAACGGCCTGTCTCAACCTCGGTCTTGACCTTGACTACCGGGAATATTTTATCAACCGCCTCGCAGGGGCATAAAAAACTTATGGCTATGACTTATTTTCAGAACATACACTCTCTGGCGGACTTGAAGAAAGAATACCGCCGGCTGGCATTGGAGCACCACCCGGACAAGGGTGGCGACACTGCAATCATGCAACAGGTGAACACCGAGTTTGGAAGGCTTTTTGAGGCTTGGAAAGACAAACCAGATGTCTTTGCGACTTCAACCGGATATGAATATGACTATCCGGGAGCCACGGCAAAGGAATACACTGAGTACGTGTATAACGAATACCGCTGGAAAGGCCGCAATTACAAGGGACAGCACGCACCGGAAATCGTGGAACTGATACGGGCATGGTTCAGGGAGACCTATCCGGGATACAAGTTCTCTGTCAGACGGGAGAATTGCCACTCCATCCATATCCGGTTGATGAAAGCGGATTTCGAGGCGTTCACCAAAGAGTCCGGAAAAGTTCAAGGCGATGTCAACCACCATCATATCGCTTCAGACAAATCATTGACGGACAGGGCAAAGGATGTAATGATGAATATCTACGATTTCATCATGTCGTACAATTTCGATGACAGCGACCCCATGACGGACTATTTTCATACCAACTTTTACCTGACGCTCGGAATTGGAAGTTACAAACAGCCGTACAAGGTGGAACCGCCCAAACTCGGCAGCAAAGACAAGCCGGAGGTATTCAAGCATCCGGAAGGTCCGGCACACAAGGCAATGCTGCGGGCATTGGGCAAAGCGCGTTTCGGCTTCATCGAAAGCCGGAAGTATGCCGGGGAAATAATTCTAGGGGAAGACTGTTTCGGCTCACGGGGCGAAGTCTATTTTTGGCCGAAGGAATATTCAAGCGCAAAAATGGCCCAAAAACGCATCGACAAACTGGAGGAAGCCGGAATAAAGTGCGAACTCACCGGCTATAACGGAGGATACATCCGCCTGCTCGGGTACACCCCTGAGATGAGAGATTCCCTGGAGCGGGAACGTCAGGAGTACGCCGCCGCATATCAGGCATGGCACTCAAAACAGGGTTTGAAAACAATCTGATTCAGAAATTATGGATACAAACAATTTGGACAAGTGGTGGCACGGACTTCCGGAAAACACCAGACAGGCTATAGGAGACGATGGGATATGGGAAAAACTGGACATGCCATCCCGTTCGGCACTACACCGGTATTCCCTGCTTAGAATTTACGGAACGGCAAAAGACAGGGACGAGGAACGCACGCTGCTCAATGAAATCGCGTGCGGACTGGGCGACCTTGCCCTTGTCTGTAAAAACGGCATCGCGTTGGAAGAAATGTGCAACGGGAACGGGGAATTTTACGATGAATACCAGGATCAGTTCAATATATTATATGACAATTACGGACACATACTAGAAAATATAAGCTGGCCGGACTGGATCGGACATACAATTCCGACAAACAGGGAACTGGTCCGGTTATTGGAACATCACGGTTACAAGCGTATGGAAATCGATACCGACAGAAGAATCCCGAAAACTTTCTATGTTTTCCGTCGTGGGTTGCACATCAACGCAAGCGAGGACTTGTCTTACCACATCGTACCGCAACAGGACAGTTTCGGACTGGGGCGTTTTGCGGTATGCGCTACCAAAGAGGGTGAAAGCTCCCAGCTGGGAACTGACTGTGCCCGGCTCTTTTTGAGGCGCTTCCTTGCCTTCCTGAAGGGTGAAAGAAGCGGAAAAGAGATTATAGATGTAATATGCAACAACCAACAAACTGAACGATAGTATGAAAGCAAAAGTATTCAAGTACAAGTCTGACGGGAATACCGTCGTGGCTCCTTATATGGAACTGGAGCCGTACGCAGAGAATGTATATCTCTCCCTGTCGAGAAAGAACGAATATGGGAATGAGGACGATGACTGTTTCCATGTGGTCTGCCGGATTGAAAACGTTTATTTTTCCAGCGGGCAGTATTCACGCCGGTTCCTCAAAGGAGAAGGCCGCAGGGAGGAAGCCGCCGCCTATTGCAGGAACTGGATTGCGGATACGCTTCAGGGCGCGGAAAGAGGAGCCTTCGTCAGATTGATCTCCATCCGTGTGTTCAATGCCCTCGGACTCGACACCGCACCCTTGCTGCAAGCCCGTGAGGCATACAAAAGGAAGCAGGAACATAAACGCAGGGAACAGGAGGAGAAAGAGGCGGAAGAGCGCAGAGCGCGGGAAGAGCAACATCAGCTGCTGCTCGATGAACAGAAACAGAAATTCCTGGACGGGGAACGGATCACGGGAGGAATGTTCCTTGAAATCACCGGAAGGGATGGTTTTGACATCCATATCAGAACCAAAGGGACATTCAACAGGCATGTAAGAGGCATTGACAGGAACGGAACCATCAGTTTCCGGAAAATCAAGGGCCGCCGGACACCGAACTTTACCGGATGCCATAAGGCCGTGCCCGCCTATCTTGCGTTCATAACAGAAAAAGAGGGCAAACAATAAAATCCGGGACGGTAACGGCTTGTTCCATGCGGCTGTTACCGCTACCATCTTCCGACCTCACAACTCACGGTTCAGCGCCATTGCCAGCGGAAACATAAACTGGTTATAGGCTTTAAGCTTTTGTAGGTTCAGCACATATCCGGCATAAGGGTTGGTCAAATCGGTGTAGAAGAATACATCGGTAAATCCTGCATGTTCTTCCACAATTTCACCCTCCAACGGAATTTCCTCCACATTGAACCGCTCCAGAGGCAGCTCTTCCAGACGGGCATGCTCCACATTGCCCAATACGTTCAGGTTGCGGTTAAACAGCACGAACCCTTTCTTCCTGTAATCCACACGCATACCATACGGACGCTCCACAAGGAAAGCATCCGCCGCTTTCTTTAGATAGTTTTCCATAATCCTGAAATTAGAAATTGCAAAAATACAGCATTTGTCCGGCAATGGCGAACAAATCAGGAAGATTATCTAAGGAATCCACACAAAATCCCACAACAAAAAACAACCGTATATTTTATTTCCCACCCTGCAAAGATAGTCCCGCGTCCTGTGTACCCGTACAAGGTCAGGCCCCTTCGGGGTTGGCTGAAAGAAAATCATCCTCGCTTCGCTGCGGTATTTTCTTTCGCCAAACCTTGCGGGTACGGCCACGGGACTGTCAGGCAGGCGAGAAATAAAAATACCGGCTCCCGGAGCCGGACGTGTTTAACAGATAAAAATACAATGAATCATGAAAATCCTGAATGAAGAACATTTCGAGAATGTAAAGCGCTATGCCGAATCCATCGGTGACACCTCACTTCAAAAGTGCTTGGAACGGTTGAAGAGTTGGGAGGGGAATCCTGACTATCCCAGTGAGATTTCACTCTACTATGACCATGCCCCATACTCGTTCGGCTTTACCCAGCATTATGCTGATGGAAGAATAGGTATCGTAGGAGGTCTGCTCTATCATGGAATACCTGACAGATCGTTTGCCGTAACATTGCAGCCGTTCCACGGATGGCAGATACATACCTGAAAAACATGAAACTTGACAATGGACGAAAAGCAGACTTCAGAACAGAGAATCCGAGGTCTGCTTTTTCATTTCTTGCTGTAAAGATAGCCGTTTTCCGGGCTGATTGTGCAAGGCGGCCCCTTTCAGGGGCTGGGTTGGCTGAAAGAAAATCATCCTCGCTTCGCTGCGGTATTTTCTTTCGCCAAGCCTTGCCGCAATCCCCGGAAAACAGACTGAAAAGACATCAAGAAATAAAAATGCCTACCCATGTAGGCCGATGTTTTACTTAAAAAAGAACAGATATGGAAACACTGGATTATAACCGGCTGCTGCTTGTCTCTCTCTGGCAATACAACCACCATGGGGATGAAGGGCTGACTCACGCACTTTTCGAGGAAACGTTCGGAAAGATCTATGGAAGTCACTGTTACGAAAAATGGACCGGCTGCTTCAAGCAGAATCTCTGGGACATGATTGCCTATTTCAGAAGTGAGAAGGAGAACGGACAGAAGTTCTGCGACATGGTTGCCCGTCAGGTCAAATTGTACCAACAAAAACGATCTCAATATGAAGTACGCTAATTTTTATGACCTGGAAAGTCTGACTCTGCTCAACAGGCATGAAGGGTGTGCCTGCTCCATAAAGGAGTGTGATGTGGAGAAGGTGAACCGGCTGATTTCAAGGATGCGGCAGGACAGGGAAAGAGTCAGTTTACCGACCGCAGGAGATGTCGTCACTTATATCACCCGTGGCGGTGACTATTATCCGCAGGCACACATTGAAAGGGGCGATGACCGGGAAGTCCATATTTGCCTTCTCCCACAGACACCTTTCTGCCATGAAAATGAAAAGTGTACCGGTTACAATACGGAAGGAGGCCCTTGGGTTATAACCGGTCCGGAATTGCTGCTTCCCGATGGCATACGCAGCAAACAGTTCCGGATGTGGGGGCATACCGGAAGGCACAAGAACGGTGCCGTCCTCTTCCACACATTCGTCAGGGCTTGGAAATACACGGAACCCGATCCTCTGTACGGAAAGTACACCACAAAAGAATGGACGAGATACATCATCGAGTGTCAGCCGGATATTGAACCGGCTGATGCCTTTGTCTATCGGAATGAGGCATTCACCCTTTACTCGAAGGAAGAACTGGAGCGGCTGGTCGGGATTCTGCACGGAAAGCTTTTCAACGGATTCCGTCCCGGTCTGTTCATACTCTGGGCATACCGTATGGAATGGAAGGAACTTCCCGCATGGGAATGGAACATGCTGAAAGCGGACACCCATCTCTCTTTCCTTGGCATTTCTCCCGTCAGGATACAGACTGACCATAAAAGACATATAGTAACAATCTATAAAAAATCAGAGTAATATGGCACCATACAACACACCGCAGGCGATACGTCTGCTTGAGAAAATGATCTGTGATTTCGCCTATTCGAACGGCTACGATCCGATATCCGTTTTCAACGATTTCCTGCGTTATGTCATTCACGGGTTCTCTCCCGGCGCACCGCCTCTTATGGATTGGAAATACAAACGGCAGCAGAACAGGCATTTTATGGAGATGCTTACCGGATGGATACGGCTCATGCAGCGGGAATTGCAATCCGGCGGATGGTTTGATGCGTTCGGTGACCTCTTCATGGCAATATCTTCCAAAATCGGTCGTCAGGTGAACGGACAGTTCTTTACCCCGCCGGATATCTGCGACCTGATGGTCTTATGTACCGATTCGGGGGAGACAGCGACAGGAAAACGTATCTGTGACCCGACATGCGGAAGCGGAAGGCTACTGCTGGCATATCATGTACGCCACCTGGGTAATTATCTGGTTGCAGAAGATGTCAACCGTACCTGTTGCCTGATGACCGTTTGCAACATGCTCGTACATGGCTGCATAGGTGAGGTCATCCACCATGACAGCCTCTTCCCCGAAAACTTCATGGACGGCTGGATGGTAAACCATACACTGACTCAGACGGGCATTCCTTCCATTCGCCGGATGAGCGAGGAGGAATATCGGACAAGCAGGAACATGTCCGTTGACCTGCTCAGAAAGCGGAAAGAGAAATTGTGCCAAATGCAGCCGGACAAGAAACAATTGCCATATAAACATAGCAGAATTTATAAACAATAAACCGAATGATGTATGAAACTGAATGTTAGCAATGAATTGAAATCCCGCCTGATGCATGCGGCGGAAAACGGAAGTGTGATAGCCAAAGACATCCTTTTGGAAGTAAAAAAGAACGTACCGGTGGAAGAGATCATACGCGGTACCTACAACTGCTTCTCCACCAAGCGCAAGCGGACGGAAGCGGGTACATTCAAGAAAATCCGGATCGTGTTCACGGCCTGCAGCAAGGATCTGGCCCATCCCAGTTTCCCGGACCGGAACAACCCGCAGGCACCCTGGTTCCCGGAGAACCGGACAGTTCTGGAACCCTCCACGTTTGTTGAACTGTTCAAGAACCTGCCCAAGTACTCACCCTACGAAATCAATTATTTCTGTAGCGCCCTCTCATTGGACAGCAAAGTCACGGTCAGGCTGCATGAAAGCATGAACGACTTCATGGAAGCCTATCTGGAAAGCAACTACAGCCCCATCGCCGACAGTGACACATCCAGCCTGCACAGTTCCTGTATGAGGTATGAGGACAAGGCACGCAACGCCGCTGACTTCTATACCAACTTCGCCGGCGCTAAAATCCTTGTGGCAAGGGACGAGAGCAACAACATACTCGGACGGGCTGTCGTATGGAACGAGGTAATATTGTGGAAATCAATAAACACACCGATTGCCGCCTCCCTGCTGGACCGCATCTATTCCTCACACGCATTCGTCGCCGAACTGATCCGCAAGCAGGCGCAGGAGGCAGGCATCCTGTTGCGACGCAGATACAACGATTATACACATACAACGGATTTCACCGTACTGAATCCCATTGAGGGGCAGGAATGGGCGGTCGGAGACAATATACAGGTTTCATTGACGGTGAAAGTGCCCGCCTGCAGGTGGCACAAGAAAGGGGTGCCTTACCTCGACACGTTCTACAGTCTTCATCTGACGGAAGGCAATCTGGAACTGAGAAATACGGAGGGCGACACGAGCATAGCCTCCTGCCGGAGCACGGAAGGGTGCGCAAACAGGAGAAAATATGTATGTCCCAAATGCGGAAAGATACATCCCTTTCCGGATATGGCATTCTGCAAGAATTGTCAGGACATGTTCTATATATCCACCGTATTCGGAAAAGTATTGAAAGGCACGTCGGTGGAATACAAGGGAAAGAAATATCCGTCCTTCCTCTTCAAGAAGGGACGTCCCGTACCGGAGTTCAGACGGTACCTGCAAATCGAAAAGTTGTTCATCTCCTAAAAAGTCAGTATCATGGAAAAATTAATGGCTCTTTACAACATCTCCTCCCCCTCCGGTAAGGAGGGGAAGATAGCCGGGTTCATCATCGGGGAACTCAGGCGGATGGGGATTCCTTTCCGGCAAGACCGGTACGGAAACATCTACGCGGTCAAAGGCAACCGGGAAAGCTACCCCTGTGCCGTGGCGCACATGGACGAGGTACACCGGCGCAAGACAGGCTCCTATGCGGCCCATCTTGTGGCGGACTCTATGATTGTGGGTTATGATCACAAGCGTAAACGGATGACCGGAATCGGCGCGGATGACAAGAACGGCATCTGGATCTGCCTGAAATGCCTGGAGGATTTCAAGGCGGTGAAATGCGCCTTCTTCGTACAGGAGGAGGTAGGATGCATAGGCAGCGGCCATGCCGATATGTCCTTCTTTTCCGATTGCCGTTTCGTCATCCAGTGTGACCGGAAAGGGAACGGGGATATGGTAACACAAATCAACGGAATGAAGCTCTGCTCCAATGACTTCATTTCAGCTATCGATTTCCGGAGGTACGGCTACAAGCCTGCACAGGGGCTAGCTACGGATGTGGCGGCATTGAAAAGGAACGGGCTGGAAGTATCCTGCGTCAATCTCTCCTGCGGATATTATGAACCTCATACGGACAACGAGTACACCATCCTGGCGGATCTTTGCAAGTGCTACAGGTTTGTCCGGCACATCATCTGTTGCCATAAGGAAACCAGCACGCATATACCGGAAACGGAAAGAAAGCCCTTCCCCGGATATTATGAACTGTTCGGACCGGCCGGATATAGCGAAAAGGATTATATCCGTCTGTCAAAAGAGTACAGATCTGAATTTACTAAAACAAGCAAGACAAGCCATAAGAACAAATTGTAATTTATCAACTTTAAAAACAAAAAATATGGAAGCAACAGTCATGCCGGCCACTGCACCGGTACAGAAACAGCAGGGACTCAACCAGGTAGTCATCAACAAGGTACGGAGAATGATAGAAGACAGGCAGGGGGATGTCATGGACACCATCAACCGTCTGCTCAGCGAGGGACGGATCGCGCAGGATTTCATCGCTCCCATCGGGGTAAGCCAACGTAGCAAGGAACGCCCCGTTATCTCTTTCAAAGCGGAAGGAAGGGTACAGATGGCAATGCCCGAAGGGAACTTCAACCTGCACGGCAACGCCATAAGCCAGATTTCGGAGAAGATGGGCATTCCCGCCAAATACCTGCGCGAGCTTTCCGCCGGGGATGTTTGGCAGAAACAGTTGTGCGCCACCATCCTGAACGAGCATTCGGGATGGACCGAGCGTACACGGGTACTGATACGGGCGGTAGGAATGGAAGTCCGGGGCGTATTGTCGGACTCCTACCGTCGGCTGAACTCAGTGGATATCCTGACCGCTTTCATCCGTGAGGCGGGAGGACAGGGAGCGGTCGTGTCCGATGCCTATATGAACGACACGAAAGTATGGTGTGAGACAATCCTGCCCACTCCGATAGAGATACCCACCCGTAAGAACGGAACGGTCATCATCTTCGCAGGAGCACGCTTCTCCACATCCGACTATGGCAACGGATCGGTCGATATGCGGTCGTTCCTGCTCAACGGGGCGTGCCTGAACGGGATGGTCAGGGAGTCCGTCATGCGGCAAATACACCTTGGAGGCCGACTGCCGGAATCCCTGTCCCTCTCCCAAAAGACCTACGAACTGGACACGCAGACCACCGTATCGGCTGTTTCCGACCTGACCAAAGGACTGTACAGCAAAGACACCATCATGCAGAAGGCCATCGAAATTCAAGGAGCATCGGAAATAGACGTGGATTTCGACAAGGAACTGAAGAATCTGGTGCAGAAAGGTGCCTTGTTGAAAAACGAGGGACGTGAGGTCGAGAAACTGCTAATGAACAACAATCCTGACGACGGAGTTACAGGCGGGGCCACGCTATGGAAACTGACACAGGGAATCACCGCCTTTGCAAGGGAACAGCAGCCGGAACGCTGCCGGGAACTGCATGAAATTTCGGGACAGCTGATGAACCGGGTAAAGATAAATTAAGAGTGGCTAAGACTAAAGCCGTGAACGACGATGGCCAGCATCCGTTCACGGCTTTGCATAATTTCAATCTAAGGTATATAGAACAGTTCAAACTCCTCTTTTCTTCTCCTCTCTATGCTTGGAATGACTTTCCCCTGATAACAGCGGAACGATATATATTCCCTGTAAATATCCCGGTCGCCACTTTCCAGTTTTTGAATCAGTCTGCTTTTGGGTATCTTCCCGTTTCCAATCAGACGGTAACAGCCCACATTAAAACCTAACAGACTTAAAAGAAGCGAGTCTTTTCCATATTTACGGAATACCTTCAGGCACCGTTCAAGGTCGCATCTCAAAAGTGAGTCCGCCTGCGCCTCGCTCAGGTTCTCGGTCAGCTTCTCATGGGGGAGCAGGCGGTGTCCAAAACCGATGTAAGGCATTTTCCCCCGATGCCAGCCTTCCCACCGTTTGATGTTGGAAACCGCCTTTTCCAGCATGGAGGGCGGATCTTCGGCACGAACATTCAAAGTGAACGGCAGTACCATCAGAATAAACAAAAGTTTCCTCATTCCGTTCAATTCCTTACCTCCACATCCAACGTGCAATACGTATGTCCATCCCCGTAGCTCCACCTTCTTCCCGTTACGGTCACCACACTTTCCGCCAGGTATTCCGCAAGGGACTGCCGTTCCGTTTCCGCATTCTTTTCAAAGCAGTGACAGGCCGGTGTCGTTTCCAACAGGTTGCGGGAGGACTTGTCGAGCCGTACCGCGTCAATTTCGAGCCGGTCCCCCATATTGGGAATCCGGTCGGCCGATTCCGACAGCTGTACCTCATGGGCCATTCCCGGTATGTACAAATACAGGTATGTCATGGTTGTACCTCCTTTCCATGCGTATCATCCTTTTCAGCCGGAGGGGTGTCATCTGCGTTGAAGTCATAACTCAACCTCTGCAAATTCCCCCAGTTATCCTCAAAATAAAGGTCGATGGTCTGTGACGCATCCGCACTCTGCGAGGTATAGTACAACCGGAACCTCAGTTCATTTAACAGGTAGCGGTCATTGGGTTTCAACACCGTACCGTCCTCCATCTTTAAGCTGCCTTTACCGTCCGGTTGGAAATATCTCAATGTATAGACTGTTCCGGAGAAATTTCCCTCCGCTTTAATTTCCAGACGGATTTCCACCGTCTCACCATCAGCGATCTTACCGACTACCGGCATCGACTCCACCGTAAACGGGTATTCCTGCTGAACGTCCAGTTCGCTGTCACAAGAAGCAAGAGAAAGACAGGAAACTGCCAGGCAGCATATAAACGTCATAAAGTCAACGATTTTTCTTTTCATGGGTATATGGGTTTAAAAATTAGAGAATGTATTTGATACCGATTCCATACTGGAAGTGGGCATGCGTGGAAGCGCTGCCCCAAAGGATACGTTCACGAAGCCGGAGCAGCAGCACTAAACGGTCAGACAGGTAGGTCTCTGCCTCCAACGTTATCGCACCACCATAGATAAAGGATTCGCATTGTCCCAGCGTGGCACCGTCATACAGCAGTCTTTTCCCCCCGTTCACCGATTCATAGCCCAGCATCGCCGAACCGCCAATGCTTAAGAATACCGTTTTATTAGGGGAGGAAAAGATATTATAATAATATCCGCCTTCACCGGTATATTGCACTAAAGGGATAGAACCGTCACGATAAGGCGTATTGCGCTTCAGTACCTCGCCGCCCAGCACCCACTGGTTTCTCTTTTTTGCATAAGTGGAAACCGCCAGCCCGAAAGAGAAACCGGCATCCGGCTTATTCGCCTTGCAGTAAAAGCCGTCCGTCATTCCTGCCGTGAGACTGACGCCCTTCATTTTTGGAAGACGGCGTTGTGCTCCCGCCTGCCCTGCCAGAAGTACCAGCAGCGCAAAGGTGATATATAAATACCTCTTCATCGCACTTGCAGCTCATTGATAGTTTCCGCACGCACCAGATCCTCGTTGTCCACCTCAAAGATCTGATGACGGCCGCCTTGTTTCTCATACATTTCCACTACCAGTTTCTTATCGTCGGGAATGGTGAACTTGGGCAGGGCAAACACGGTACGCTCGTCCTTCTTTCCCTCCACACGAATGACATAGTTGAACGCACGCAGCGGATAAATCACCTGTTCCTGCATGGCGGTACGCCTCACTATCTTCTTGTCCACTATCTTGAAAGTCACGAAATCCACGTCAAACGGCACATGGGTGGCATTTCTCACCTCGGTATGGAAATAGAGCAGGTCTCCATGCGTATAAAGTCCTTTGAGCAGGAACCGTACCCCGAAGCGCTTGCAGCCGATGTGTTTGATCCAGTGCTTGTCCTGCTTGTGTACGGATTTCATGATCAGACGTACCAGACGCGGTGACTCACTGCCCAGCTCCTGCAAATAAATTTCCATCGCGTTGTTCGGGCGGTTCACCGTCTCCCCGTCATGAATAAAATCACACATCTCCACATTAAGCAGCAACGGTTCATCGGCATACTTGACATTGAAGGTGTAAAAATTTCCGTCTTCCGTGATCACGCTCATATTCGTCTCATTACGAAAATGCTTTCTGGCCGCTTTCACACGGATCACATTTTCCGCGCCGTCCGCCTTGCCGGCAATCAGGTTGGTGGAACCGAGGTCCACATACTTGATGGGAGAGGGGAAAATCACATGTACGGTCTTGTCGTAAGTGATTTCCAGACCATGCGGAGGTATCATCCGGCTGAAGCCTATCTTGCGGCTCAGCCCCTCGAAATAATCTCCGCCACTCTGCTGCGCGTACGCAGCCATGAAGCCCGTCAGTAGGGCAAACATCATCAGAATCTTTCTCATGTCCGATTATTGTTGGTTGTTTGTTGAATAATTGGTTTCTGTTTTCTCGTCTGTATACCGTTTCATTGTTTCGGAGAGTGAAGCAGCAGCCTGTGTCCGGCTTTCAGCGTGACCTTGACCGTGCGCATCTTCTTGGTGATGTACTGTGACACGCCCTGTATGACGCCTTTACCCAGATCCGAGGCTGTCTGCGCTCCCGCGTCGGTGGAGATGCTGATGCTGCTTCCCATCGAACCGCCCATGCCCGCCGCTATTTCACGCACGGCATCATACTCCAGTGAGTTGGGTATCAATATTCCTTGCTGACCGTCCGCATCATACACTTCCAGTTCCACCGGAATGACGGTTCCTTGATATTCCACATTGGTGATGACAATATCCATGCGTTCTCCCTGGATCCGTGTTCCGCCTGTCAATACCGTTCCTTTGGGTATGAGGCGGTCGTCCACTGCCATCGCTTCCAGCAGGCGGACACGCAGGGCTTGTCCGTCCGATACGGTCTGCGTGCCGTGCACACAGGCGGCAATGGTATTACGGTCCGATACCGGTGTCCTGCCCACCGGCGTATGGAAACCGGTGTTCCTTTCTTCGGACACTCCGGCTATGAAGTCCCCGTCATTCACCGGTTGCACCAGGGAAGATACCACTTCTTGTCGTATCCGCTTAACCGGCTTGACCGATGTCCTGTCTTTCCGGTCATCCGTAGGGATAACGGACGGTGTCTGTTTGCCGTTGTACCGGGCCGCCAGTTCGTATGACTTTTCCATCAGGGCCATCTTTTCCTCCAATGACTGTTCCTGGGACGGTTCCATGTTCTGTCTTTTTTCCAGTTCCTCGATACGCCGGAGCAGTTCCTCCTCCCGGGAGGTTTCCCGTGGCGTGTAAATGGTCGTAAGCGAGCGGTTCATGTCATGGTAGGCAGAGGTGGAGGAACGTACCGGATTATGCGTCTGTACGGTTTCCGGTACGGATGGCAGTTCAAGGTTCACTCCGCTGTCCACTGACGGTACGGTGTCTTTCCGGTCCTTGTTCCGGTTGAACAGTTCCGACATTTCCAGGAAAGTGTCTTTCCGTCCTCTCTCTTTCTTCGACAAGGCTTCCCGCTCGTAGGCGCTGACCTTGTTGCCTTCCATACGGCTCTCTTCGGGAGACGGGATCTCGGTATTGAATCCCCTCTCTTTCTCCGCCTCCGCTTTTTCCTTTTCGGTCGGACTGTATATCAACAGGACAATCCCCGCGAATATCAGGAAGAAGAGCGGATAGACGGCGAACTTCATATACCGGCGCTTCTCTTGGAGAGTCAACGGCCGGTCGCTTGGAAATCCCAGCTGTTTTTTAATCTTCTGGATATCTATTTTCATCGGATGGGGTGTTTAAATTGATTGTACTTTTTTCCGGTCGCAAGTCAAGCGGCCGGACATATTCTATTTTCATCTTTCCCCTAGGCTCTCCCAAGCCGGATAGCGAAGCGAGGATGGCATGGAGGCAGGCCGTCAGAAACAAGAGGAATGCCGTGGTTGTCACGATCTTCCGCTGTTTCCTTGTCAGGCGGTGGCAGAACAGCCGGATACAGCAGTCCATACGTCTCAGGTGTTTTTTTTCTTTTCTCATCGTTCCGTGCTTCTGATATCCCTGTTCTCTAGAATGGTAAACTGTTCGATGATGAACCCATTCGGATTGTCGTCCGAACGTCCCGTATTCTGGAGTGAGCAGGTGGTGACCAAACTGCGCTCGGTCACGTTGCTCTCACGAATTATCATCTGACGGGCATACGTCCTCGCCTTGTAAGGGTAACGGGCAAAATCACACACCACGCTGTCCACATGCACCACCTGATTGATGTTGCCCGATATCAGGCGGTTGTAATATCCCTTCTCGGCAAAATCCACATAATAGTGGTAGGCGCTCTTGTCCGCCAGTTGCAGGGCACGATCGATGTTGTGGCTGATGGCCTCTTTCTGTGGAGAGAGCGAGAAGAACAGCTCGTGAAAGCGTCTTACGTGTTCCCTCGCCTCGGCAGGACGATTTTGCGAAAGATCCTGCGAAAGGGCCATCATCAGCGACTTACCCCCGTCCAGTACATAGATTTTCTCACGCTGCCTTTCGGCGAAGCGGTACGAGCTCCAAAGCGCATAGCCGGTGACAAGAGTGCAGCAGCAGATAAAAACGGCCGCCATCATACGGATGCGGCGGAAGCTGCTCTCAATGTTGGTCAAAGACTTGAATTCCATTTCTCGAATGATTGGTTTGAATGAATAAACAAATATTTCCGGCAAGGCTTATTTGCCTCTCAACCGTCCTCCGATATTTCCCAATACGGCACCGCCCACTCCTGCCGCAAAACTGCCGGTTTTCGTGGCGGTACGGTTCAGGTTGCGGCTGAAATTCCCGGCTCCTCCCGCCTGCACGATCCAGCCCGCCACCGTCGGAACGGTAAAATACCCGATAATCCCGATAAGCATAAAGATGATATAGACACTGTTCGAGTTGTCTATCGAGTAGTCAGGATTGTTCTGCAATTCCTGGATGTCGTTCTGGAGCATCAGCACCTGGAGTTTGGCGAGCAGGGTGCTGAACAGATCGCTGACCGGAAGCCACAGATAGACGGAGATATACCTCGTGAACCACTGTCCGAGTGTGGACTGGAAACCGTCCCATACGCTGAAGGCGAACGCTACCGGTCCCAGAATGGAGAGCACGACCAGAAAAAAGGTCCTCACGGTATCTATCAGCAGCGACGCCGCGGCGAATATCAGTTCCAGCAGGCTGCGGAACGTGTCACGGATCTTCTTCTCCAGGTTATACATGCCCACCTCCACGTACATACCCAGCCGGGAGGCGGTATCCACGGTTGACCAGCCTAACTCGTCTAGCTGCCGGTCGAACTCCTCGTCACTCACCAGATAGGCGGTTTCAGGATTCCGCAGCATGGCCTCCTTTTCCAGCTCCTCCTTCTGCGCCCTGTATCGCTCCATGTCCAGCGTTTGCCCCTCAAGCATCTTGTGCGTACCCTGCACAATAGGACTGAGCACGGTGTTCAGCGTGCCAAGTACCAGTGTGGGAAAAAGCAGGATACAGATGCCGATAGCGAAGGGGCGCAGCAGGGGATACACGTCTATCGGCTCGGCACGTGCCATCGACTGCCATATGCGTACGGCGACATAAAAGAGGGCGCCCAGCCCGGCAAGCCCCTTGCCCACGTCCATCATGTCCTTGCAGAGGGGGAGCATATCTTCATACAGGGTTCCCAGTATGGTATGCAGGTTGGCAAAATCTATCGTCAAAGGTACCATGGGCTACCAGTATTTGGAGGTTTCATTTCCATAGAGCCGCATCACACGTTCCATATCGTTCTTTTTCCTGGCACGGAGATAGCTCACGGCTATGTTCTTGTTAGTATAATAGCTCACCAGATTGCGGTAACGGCGCATTTCGTAATAACAGTTGTCCACCACATCCATACGGTCCTTGTCGGTCATGGAGAGCGTGCTCACGTTGATGACCTGTTTGAGGTCCTGCAACACGCCGTTGCTCTCCTCCAGCAGGCGGGTGTAACCGAAGGCGATGGCGTCCAGCTCGCGGGACGAGAAGTTGTCGTCGTTCATCATCTTTTTGAAGTTCGTCACATAGATGTCGGACACATCGCCTACCATCAGGATGATGTCACGCACCTTGCGGGCGTCCTGTATCAGGTTGTTCACCGCCTTTAACTGGTCGTAGTACTTCTTGGCCTGCTCGTAGATCTTTACCGTCTCCGCAAAATTGTCGGCCGTATTGACCGCCGTCTTGGAGGTATGGGCGATGTTGTCCGACATGTTGATGATACTTTGGGCCAGATTTCCGGGATCGGTCACCACCCATTGCGCCCGGGCCATGTTCCCGCCCAGCACAAGCATTATCCCGATCAGGAATGTCCTCGCTCTCATGGGCGTTCCTCCTTCCGTACATAATCCCCGTTGGGTGAGAAAGTCAGGATATCCGTCTCCTCGTTGTAGGATACATCGATACGGTACCCCGTATTGATAAAGAGGTTGCCGTTCTCTTCCACCAACAGGTAGGTCTGCGGCCTGAGGCGGCGTGTCTTGCCACTACGGGCGAATACCGTCACCTTGTAGGCCTCTCCTTCCTTATATACCAACACGTCCGGTTTGCCGTCCACACTGGTCCACGATCCGCAGAGTCTGTCACAGTCGGTACCACCGTCCGCACAACTTTGCAATACCAGGGCGGCCATGCCGATCAGGCATACCGCCAGTCTCATAAGGGGTTTGTTTCTCATAATCGTTTTCATTTTAGGGTTGATCTTTGTCCTTGTTCCTCTCGCATTTTCTCTGCCAGATGGCGGACGGCAAGTTCCAGGTTGCCATCCAATCTTTCTGCCAGCCGCTGTACTTCCATCTTTTCGGACTCCTCGGTCGTGAACGTGTAATATTCCTCCCCGCTCACTTCCGTGGCATATACTGCCGAGTGGGTTCCGCCAAGCCCGATCCACACTTCCCGGTAGAACCGCCCGGGATGGTTCGCCTGATTGATGGAGAGTATCTGCCCTTTTTCTTTCTCTGTCAGGCCGAGAAGCCGCTGGATGTGCTCGAACTTGTTCATGTATTTTCGTTGGTCAAGCAGGATTTTACAGTCGGAATTGTTGATGATGGCCTCCTTCACGATAGGGGAACTGATGATGTCATCCACCTCCTGGGTTACCACTACGGCCTCGCCGAAATACTTTCTGACCGTCTTGAAAAGGTATTTGATGTACTCACTCATATTGGCGGACATCAGGGCCTTCCAACATTCCTCTATTAAAATCATCTTGCGGATCCCCTTGAGCCTGCGCATCTTGGCGATGAAGGTCTCCATGATGATCAGCGTCACCACGGGAAGCAGTACCTTGTTGCCACTGATGTTGTCCAGCTCGAACACGATGAACCGTTTGCCTGTCAGGTCCAGCTCCTTGTCGGAATTCAGCAGGAAGTCATAGTCTCCGCCCTTGTAAAAAGGTGCCAGCACGTTCAGGAAACCGTCAATGTCAAAATCCTTCTCACGCACCTTTTTCTCCTCAATCATTCTCCTGTAGTCATCGGCGACAAACTCGTAGAAACCGTTGAAATCCGGTTTGATACCCTGGTTCTCCGAAATCATCCGGATATAGGCGTTCACCGCCCCGGAAAGGGCCACCTCCTCCGAACGTTTCGGTGCCTCGTCCTCCCGTTTCCACAAGGTCAGGATCAATGTCTTGATGCTTTCCCGTTTCTCCACGTCAAACAGTCCGCAATCCGTATAGAACGGATTGAAGGCTATCGGGTTGTCCTCCTCGTACGTAATGTAGATCCCGTCCTCCCCACGGGTGCGGTCGTGAATCATGCGGCACAATCCCTGATAGCTGTTGCCCGTATCTACCAGCAGGATATGTGTGCCCTGCTCGTAATATTGCCGGACCAGATGGTTGGTGAAGAAGGACTTCCCGCTGCCTGAAGGACCGAGGATGAACTTGTTCCTGTTGGTGATGATTCCCCGTTTCATGGGAAGGTCGGAAATGTCCACATGTACCGGAATCCCGTTCTGACGGTCCGCCATACGGATACCGAAAGGACTGGGTGAGTTTCTGTAATTGGTCTCTCCGGAAAAGAGGCATACCGCCTGTTCCAGGAAGGTGTAAAACGACTCCTCGGCTGGAAAATCACCTGCGTTGCCGGGAATACCCGCCCAATAGAGGACCGGCATGTCAATAGTGTTATACCTTGGCGTGCATTCCATCATGGCCAGCTGGCTGCCCGTGTCGTTCCTGACGCGACGGAACTCATCCGCATCCTCGGCCCAGGCGATGACGTTGCAATGGCATCTGACGGGAAGCAGCCCTTTGGTATGTGCCTCGTCCAGATACATTTCCGTCCATTCCTGGTTTACGGCGTTGCTCCGGCTGTATCTTGACAGCGAGAGCATGTTACGTGAGTTCTTCTCCATCATCTGCAGGATTTCCTGTGCGTTGTCAATGAACACGTACTGTGAATAGATGTGGTTGCACGGCAGCAGCAGTCCCACCGGCGCTGCGAAGGAGAGGCGGCAGTCGCTGCGGTCCGTGGACATCCTCTCGTAACGCATGTCGGTGGAGAGCTTGCCGGGCAGGTCCTCCGTATCCGAGAGGGTATGCAGGCAAAGCCGCTTGTCTCCGATACGCATCCGTCCGGGCTTGAGGCAGATGTCTTGCAATACGGCACTCTCATCCTCCAGCGAGAGCGAGAGGTATTTCTCCACCAGTCCGGGACGTTCCTTCGTGCCAGTAATCTCGTCCGTTTCCAGACGCCGCAGCCTTATATGCCCGGAATCGTTCATGATGCGTTCGAACTGTTCCACCGACTCCAGAAAACGGGCAGCCGTGTCTTTGTCGGTTATCTCCCTGGGCAGCAGGAATCCCCGGCAGAGGGTGCTGAAATCGCTCCGTTGGCGGCTACGCTCTCGGGTCGTCTTTGTCAAGAACAGGTAGCATCTGTGGTTTAGGTACGGTCTTTCATTGAAATGCAGTTCATAGCTGCGTGTAAGAAAGCTTTGTTCCTCACCATCACTTTTAGAACGGTATGTTTCTTGGATGAACCAATCCTGCTTACAGACGATGCTATGCTCCGGCAGCACCTTCATGGCCTTTATCCAGGAAGAGTGCATAGTCTCATACTCGTCCTCCGTCACCGTGTACAACTCGGGCAGCTCCACCTCGAAAGCCACGGTCAGGTCGGCGTCCTTGCTCACGATGCAGCCGTTCTCTACTGAGAGAAGGGGGAATCTGCGTTCCAGCGTTTCCGCCTTTAAAACATTTCTCATGATTTTTGTTTTTTTCTTTTCGTGAATAATCTGAAGACTCTCTTGCGGTGAATCAGGTAGCGCGGATGGCGTTTTTCGGCCAGCAGCTTCATCAGTCCGTGTTCACCGTAGCGGGCGTTTAACCGAAAAGTCACCCATACCAGTAGGCCGCCGGATATGCTCCCGAAGGGGATGCATATCCATTGGTCCACACCCGCCAGATAGAGGATGACCACCGCAAGGAGCACCATCGCAAGCCCACCAGCGAAAACGAACAGGTATTGAGACTTGAGCCCCTTGAACTCGACGGGATTGCCCGCGCCTTTGTTTACCGGATACCTCATGCCTCTAGAGGAAGAAGGAACGCAGGATGGTGGCGGCCACGATCAGGAAGATACACGCGAAGAACCAGCTGGCGGCTGTCTTCGAGGTATCAGGATCGCCACTGGAGAACTTGCCGTAGGTCTTGATACCGCCCACCAGCCCCAGGACGGCCCCGATGGCGTAGCACAACTTTGTGGCGGGATCGAAATACGAGGTCATGAGACTGGTCGCCGCGTTGATACCGGCAAGGCCCTGACCTTGGCCCTGCGCAAAAACACTGGCGGCAATAACCGCACACATCACAGAAAAAAGGATTCTTCTTTTCATTGTCGAATCATTTAGGTGAGACATAAATTTGAATTCGACAGCGAATGTAAAATGGAATAACGTACTGTAATTCAGTGTTGTCATCAGATGTCATCAAATGTCATCAGATGTCCTAAATGACCATAATAATCTAGTATTGCTATAATTTTTAGACAAAAATTGCTTTTTGTCTTTTTTATACCTATGTTTGCGAATATAACCGTATTTATCAACAAAAAGCTTTGTAAAAATATGAGACAATTTAAAGTTTTGCTATTGTTCATAGCCATTTCTTGTTCCATGTTTGCGCAAGATCGGCTATCATTGTTTATTGGCAGGGCAAATAAATATGCCTCTGTGGAACTTTCGGATTACCGAAAACGTTTGTGTATAGAATATAATACCCCCAACAACTTATTGGATGATTATTATAGGCAATGTGGAAGAGATTGGGGGAATGTAGGTTTGGCCCTTGAAATAGCCAAAACATCTGGCAGGCACATGCGTGATGTATGTGATTATTATAAACGTTACCATAGGCACGGCTGGGATCGTGTTTTGATAGAGATAGGTATAAGGCCGGGATCGGTATATTACAATCCTTTCTATGACAGGGTAAATTATCATAGTAATTGTTGGCATGAACATTATTGTTCATACTGTGACCATCACCGAAAACATCATCACAAACATTATAAAAAACACAAGAAGCATAAACACAACAAACATTATAGGTGGGATGATGATGACGATGATGATTGGGATGACGATGATGATTGGGATGACGATTAACACTTATAGGTATAAAAGTATATTGAAATGAGAAAGATTTTAATTTTTTTAGGATTGTTGTTTGTTATGTTGAGTGGCGTTTATGCTCAAAAAGGTAGACAAGCTATTGGATTCGGACTGAGTTATGGGACGGAAATTGAGAGTATTGGCCTTGGGTTGAAATATCAATACAATATAACCAACCCCATACGTCTTGAGCCGTCTTTGAATTACTTTATAGAAAACGACAATGTTAGTATGTTGGACATAAATATGAATCTCCATTATTTATGTCCCGTAGGCAGAAGCGTAAAGTTATATCCCCTATTCGGTTTTACATTTTCTAATTGGATGTTTGACCTAGGAGATGGTTTTGATATTGATGTGGACGGAGACCATATTCATATAGACAAAGATGATGACAATCATAACGAATGCAGGGTAGGAGTGAATATCGGTGGTGGAGCCGACTTCGCATTGACAAGTAGTTGGATTATGAATTTCGAGTTACGCTACCAACTGGTCAGTGATTTTGATCAGGCTGTATTCAATTTGGGATTCGCTTATCGTTTTTAATTTATTCTATAATAAAACAATATCAGCCCTTTACTGAAAATTGCTTCAGTAAAGGGCTGATATATAGAATTGAGCAAGAAGCGTATTGGAGTTTTAGAAATGAGTGCTTACAACCACATTTTTGTCTAAGAAGAATACAAAAAGAGTGTTCTTTTTTGTATTTCTGAAAAGGATAGTGTGACAATTAAGTAAAACAGATCCATGCGTATAAAGAGATATTCTATCGTAATCTTGTTTCTATTCGTCTCTTTGTATATAAAGGCGACGGGACAGTCTTGTGATGTCATTTACATCAATGGTGAGCAATGGTGGCTGATGGCCAGACCAATAGACAAGGATTCCGCCCTATATACACGGTTAAGGGACTTTCTTCCGGAAAATCATTGTATGTCAACCGCCAACTGGGATGGTTATACGGCCTTTTGGAAAATAGAGGACAGCTGTCTTTACCTGCAACGTATGGAAATATGCGTATATGACAAGGCAAGTCGGAAAGATTCCACTTTGATTTACCACACAGACGCTCTGAAAACACTTTTTGCCTCTTATTATGAGAACGGAAGGATTCCTGCCCGCTGGTTCAGCGGTGAACTACGGGCCGGCAAAGGTGATTTGGTACATTATGTCCACTCCGGTTTCGACCGTAATATGGAAGCCGAACAGGTAATTCTACTCAGGCAAGGCAGGATACAAAGTGTACGGACATACCATAATTTCAAACAACCTGGAATAAAGATTTTAGAATCACAAGATGAAATCATCCGGCGGTTCCCCTGGCATCGTTTTCCGAAGTACAAAGGACAGCGGCTGATATTCAGTATACGTAATATCCAATGTACCCCGGATGGCCATCTCCTGGACTTTGATGTCCGAACTTTGTTCATACGTCCCAAAGGAGAAAACATTGAAGACCGGAACCACCCATTAGTGAAAGCTTTCAAAGAGACACTGAAAAGTATTTATCCATGGGAGAGACTATTCATCAACGGGAAATATACCATGGAACCTCTAAACTGCGTATTAGGTATTTGGGAGAAAAATGATTTACCATCCAAAGCAGATAACGATACAACCGGATATTCCATTATAGGTAAAGTTTATGGGGAAGAAGTGCGACAGATTCCGCCCTATGATGTTATAAAAAGGCCGTTGACCGGTTCCAATCTGAGAGTAGAGGGATTGCCTTTTCAAGGTTGGCTGACTGATTCTACAGGAACTTTCAGAATAAAACATTTAAAAAAAGGACAATGTCTTTTGCGGGCAGAATTTATTGGCTTGAATCCTTGTGACACACTCGTCACCGTGTCCGGAACAACATGCACGGACACCTTACAACTGGTATTGACATTGCCTTATGACTATATCGAAGAATATGTATGTTCACCGAAATTGTCACGTGAATATATCAATAAAGGGCACCCGAATCTAAAACTGGTCATACCCATTGAACAAGACAAAAAAGTACGGGAACATATCTTTTGGAAAAAGTATGGAGTCAAATATTATAGCTATTATCCCCTGAAAGAAAACGGAAAGATGGATTGCTATTTAAACACGCCCAATCGTCTGTTGACAGCCTACAACCGGGAAGTGTTCCGCTATCTGGATAAAAAATACGGGAAAACATGGCGCGAGGAAGTACCTCCCGGCATCTTCGGACTGGATAAATCATTGGATGAGCTACGGGATGAAAGCTGGCTTATCAAGACATTGAGCCGACGATGTAAATACCCGATAGTCTGGCAGAAGAAGAACAAAGGCTGTGTCTTGCGAGTTGCTTACGAAGTGAATCAGGATGGTTACATCACCACGGCCACTATTCTTGGTAAAACGCCCCGTTCATTTCGAAAATCAGTACTGGATGTTTTACAATCGTTTAGAAATGAACCTACTGTCTTATGCCCTGGAAAGGATACGCTATGCATTCAATACAGACTGGATACCATGCCACTCCTTCCGAAGGCGGATGTGGTTATTACCGGTTATTCCACCTGCGACCAACCCGTCTTGATGAGATATGATGCCACCTTGATTGCCCATACCCCTGAACCTCGTTTGGAAGCGGGTGTTCCGGTCTGTTATCTGAATGAGCGTGGAGATACCATTGTGCCATACGGCAGATATAAATTCTGTCAAACCGATACCATCAAAGGTATAGGCTTTGTATACGAAGACAAGCCAAGAGATGCCAGGATAGTCTGCATTAACGATGCAGGCAAGAAACTTTTTTATGTAGTCGAATGTGATAACGGACCTGATTATGTCAAGGAAGGGTTGTTCCGAATCATGGATGAGAAAGGCCTGATGGGTTTTGCCGATTCGTCGGGACACATAATCATTACTCCCCAATTCAAGTTTGCATACCCTTTTGAGGGAGGAAAGGCTAAGGTTACATTTACGGGAAAACAAAAAGTCGTATCCGGGTCTGACGGCGAAAAACATTATTGGGATAGTGAAGAATGGAGATATATAAACAGAAGATGTAAGTTTGTACAACCTTAAAGTCAAAACGTATGAAAAAAATAGCGTACTTGTTATCAGTTTATTTATTCTGCTTGTTACCCAAATTGCAAGCGCAGGATATCGATTTTCCGCTGTCACTGTCGGAAATAGAAAAGTATGAGAGCCGCATCCGCATACAAAGGCTTCCCGCTGTCACCATCACCCATGCGGACGCCTACAAAATCAGGACACGACAACCAGTATATTCTCCTCGGACAAAAGAGATTGTGCTTGATATAATCAATATGGATGGCCCTACAGCCGAGCTTGAATATCATAATCTCAAACAGATGGTAAATGGCAAATGGCTCGGTTTCCCCTTTATAGACAATCTTGTATTCGCCATTGGAGGAAGAGATTTATCCAAAGGCGATACGCTACCCGAACATATCCGTATGTCCGAGTTTAAATATCCGTTAAAGCCCAACAGGTACCAGGCTAATTTTTATGTGTTTGCCAACATCCATACCTATTGCAATCTGACAGGTAAAAGTATTGTTTCCATAAAGGAGACGGAAATGGACGGTGCCTTTGCTTTCAAGGTATTACCATCCAATAATGATTCCATACGTATTTTATTTGAAAACCATACAAACCTGGAGGTACAACCGGTCTTTTTCCCTAGTATAAGTACAGACGAGCGATATATGGTACATCCCTTTGCCCGTTCCGGTTGGATAGGAGAAGCGAATTATATGAAAAGCCGTGCCCGTTTGAAAGGTGGAGAAGCGATACTGTTTACCATTCCTGTCTCATGGGATGTCAACCGGATAACAGACAGAAACGACAAGAAACGATTCCAAGCAGGCAGGTTACTTTCAGGAAAATACCGAATAGGACTGCAACTCGAAATTTATATGGATACGGAATTTGAAGTAAAATAAATACAACCGCTTATGATAACAAGACTATTATTATTGGCAATGCTCCTGCCGCTAGCCGGCCTGTCACAGGTGCAGGCGCAGGCAGACGGACGCTACATTGAAGTGACCGGGACATCCGAGATTGAGATCGTGCCGGACAGGATTCACTACATTATCGAAATCCGTGAATACTTCGAGGAGGAGTTTGATGGCAGGTCCAAACCGGAGGAATATCGTACAAAGATCTCTTTGGACCGGATCGAACAGGGACTGCGGGAAGTGCTGCATGACGCGGGTATCTCTCCGAATGCCGTCCGTACGCAGGAGATCGGTGATTATTGGCGTAAGCAAGGGCAGGACTTTCTGGTGGCCAAGACCTTCGATATTACGTTACTGGATTTCAAACAGATTGATGAAATCCTCAAACGTATGGATACCAAAGGTATCCATACCATGCGCATCGGTGAACTGGAAAACAAGGACATGTTGTCCTACCATCAAAAAGGAAAAATCGCGGCCTTGAAAGCGGCGCAGAGGAAAGCGTCCTATCTGGTGGAGGCATTGGGTAAAAAATTGGGACCGGTAATACGTATTGTAGAAGACGAAGCAGGTAGCAGCCTTCCTTTCTCACAGAGTAACGTGCTGTCCTCCAATGTCGTTTCATTTGATAGTTTCCGTACAATTAAAAAGAAATACTCTATGCTTGTGCGGTTTGAGATTGCGGATTGAAAGGAATCGTAACTGCCTGAATATAAGGAATAATGTCGTATACTGCCATTGCCTTCAATAACTTGGTATGAAATTCGAGGAGGATCTTGAATCTAAATTCCAATGTTCTACCATATCGGATATTCATAAATAAACAAGCCAACCTATTCTACCACATAAAGTAACAAGTTGGCTTGTTCTAAATTAATAACATAAATAAAGCCAAGGCATTATTGTCATCATTAACAGCATCAATAACAAAACATAAAGCAATATCCGTAGTGTATGGTTCGGGCATTTCTTTGTAACAAAAGCCGATACCATCTTTATGTGTAACAAGATATGAATGGCAAGCAGAGTGACCAATACAACTCCCGCCCACAAATGAATATTACCCCAATCATGCCTTCCCAAGCCCAGCAAATGTGAACACCATGGGGTAGCGTCTTGGAATCTTACAGCATGGCGGGAAGGAATTACTATTTCCAATATGAAGCCACTTATACTTACCAAAGCCATTGCCATCAGCATGACAAAGTCTATGATAATATTAAGCGGCATCTTATTCTTTCCGGACATCATTCTTTATGGCTATGTCCATGACATTCATGATGATGTTCATGGGATGAACAGCCCACTCCCGAATCTGTAAGTTTCCCGCTTAAATAATCAGCGGCAACTTCCAATAGATTACCCGAACAGCCTCTTATGACTTTGATATGGTGGGACGTAAGTACATTCAAGGCACCTTGCCCCATATTTCCTGCCAGCATAACGCTGACTCCCATGTTTTCCAATTCTCCTGCGATATTGGATTTACATCCGCATCCTTGCGGAGAAGGAATAGTCTCGCTACTTAGAATCTGGTTGTCTTGTCCTACTGTCAGGATTGTGTAATACTCACAATGACCGAAATGGTTATCGACTACATTGTCTCTGGTCGGAATAGCAATTTTCATCATAATCTCATTTTTATTAATGTTAATATTACTTGCGCTTAAGTCATCGGAGTGGCATACCGGACATTCCATCTTGCGGATTTTAAGCGTGGGATTGATATTGTTGAATAAGAAACCGCATGCTCCGCAACGGAACCATTCACTGTCAGTGTACGCTGCTCCGCCTTCTATCATTATGGTAACACCACGAACCAATGCCTTGGCAATCTTTCGCCTTGCGCTGACATATATCCGACTTAGTGTCGGACGTGATACTCCCATTGAAACAGACGCTTCCTGTTGGGTTTTCATTTCATAATCGCATAACCGTATCGCCTCATACTCTTCAAAATGCAAGAATATGGTATTCTTACAACAACCGTTCAGACCTATCGGCTTGAATCCTGCGGTAACGGGCATGTCATTAACTTTACGGATGTTCTTGGGACGTGGTGACATTATATATATTGTTTTTGCTTGCAAATATAATGAGCAAATGCTCAAAATAAAAATAATAGTTTCTCTTTTTTATAGAATAAATCTCTTCCGAAATAAAGCCACATGCCGAACGACATATAAATGGAAGCCGCCTTTCTGTAAAATATAGAATTCCGCCTATGTTCGCAGGCGGAATCCCATTCCCCGGAAGTGTTCTCTCTTACACCAACTCTCGCCAGTCAACTCCGCCATTGTTCCTTTTCCCTTCTTTTTTCAAAGGTCGCGGGTTTCCATCTTCATCCAGGTTCTCTTCCAGCAGTTTATTCACGGCTTCCTCATTCCCTACCTGGGAAATGAAAAGATCGAACAGACTGGTATTGCGGATAGCGAACAGCGTCCGTGCGGCACTGCTCCTTTTGTCCGCATCCTGGTCCGCCCCGTTCACCCTCATCAGCACATCCCCGACAAGGCTGAACTCCTCCAGTGTAACCGCCTGCGTAATCACTTCCGTTTCCGGTAATGCGTTGTCCAGTTCTTCCTGCTCCTTTCGAAGGAGTTCCATCTCCTCCAGCGGAAGCAGACATTCCACATCCTCTTCCCGGATTTCCTCATCCTCACCGATATAGTCCGTCCCCTGTTCCAGCGGCTGACTCATATAGGGGGCCACCGTCTTCCCAGCATTCTCGTCAAGATAGACGAAGCGTGTCTTTCCCATCACTTCTTTCTCATCCGCCGGCTCCGGTGACATCGATATCATTTGCTCTTTTTTCACCGGCGTGTACAGCAGGTCACACAGCTCATGTACTTTTTTCTTTTGTCCCCATACCTTATATAACAGGTAAGCAGCACAGCCGACCCTCACCGACAGATAGACGAGTCCTTCCATACCATCATTTCTTTAAATTTTCGATGACACGTCTCATCAATGATATCCCGGTACTTCTCCATATGCTCCGCCAACACATTGTTCACGAACGTGGGTACAGATATTCCCGGCGCAATGACAGGAAGAATCCCGGTCAATGTCTCATACAAGGATTCATCAATATAGGTTTGTCTCCTGGCTCCGGTCATTTTCCGGGTCAGGAACATTTCTCTGTAAACACTCGCATTTTCCATGCCTTTCAATAAATCTTTGTTTTCCATATCTTCTTCTTGCTTGAATTGTTTCAAAACCGGACCGGCTTGCAGACCGGTCGTTTCCTCTACAGAAGTCTCGATAGCGTCCGGTTCCGGAATCCCGTTATTGGACAAGGCTTCAATCAGGATCTCCCCTAAATTTTCCGGAATATCCATCTTTGCGAAATCAGGAAAGAAATCCGCATCGTCAGGGTGTTCTTTGAATTCTGCCGGAAATACGGTTTCCATATAAGTCGTATCACGGACTGACTTCCTCATATCCGTTTGCATCGGGGGGAGAGCCCCGCCTTTCCTCAACCAGTTCCTGCCTGCTTTCATTTTGAGAACCTTGTACAGCAAATATGTTACAAACAGCAGGACTGGATAAATAAACAGATGTTCCATAATCTAATGCGAATTTTGGGTACTCAAGCGAACCATTTCATCCAGTTCTTTTTCATACACTTCCAAATGATGGTCAAGCACGTTGTCCAGAAAAGCGGGAACAGTCATGCCGTCACTGAGCAACGGCAGAATCCGTGCAAGCCTACGGTAGGTGTCATAACAGATATAAGTCTGCTTTCGATGGACAGCAATCTTACGGTTGAGAAAATTTTTTCGGTACTCTTGTATCTTCTCCGGAAGTGAGGTTCCGCTTCCGGCCGGTTCGCAGGAAACAGGAAGCGGTTTGTCCGCATCTTCCCGTACGGACGGGAAAATATCGGTTTCCCTTGTGGTCTTTTCTTCCGCAAAAGGAGTCTTAGGAGTGCCCTCGGCATCCGTACCGTTGGCCATGAACTCTTTCAACCGTTCCTCATTGACATTGAATATGCCCCTTTTTTTCATGTCTTGTCGGATTTAAGATGGATAATCCGTTCGATCTCCCCGGCCAGTACATCCATATTGCTCCCTTTCAACAACTTTTCCGAAGGTGGAAAGTAGGTGCTTCTGAAAAATGTCTGCCCGCCGGAGGAGGTCTCTTTGTTATAACGTTCCATGTCCGGCATGACCGTCGAGAGCGTCTTCAGACCGATCTTCTCAAAAATCTCGTTATAGTGACGGTAAACCTCTCTGGAGACACGTCCGTCAATCTTGTTCCAGAACAGTAGGATCTCTTTTAACGGTGCTTCAGGATATTGCCGGATGAAATCCCGGAGCGTCGCCACGAAAGACAGGCTGCTCTGCATGACCATCCGGTCCTGCACGACTGGCGTAAACACATAGTCCATGTTGATGATGGCCTCAAGGATTCCCGGAGTATTCACCGTTCCGGGCAAATCAAAGAAAAGGATATCACTGTTCCCCGACAACCGGTCTGCTGTTTCCAGTACCTTGCCGGGCCCGGAGGTAAGGACCGGATAGGCTTTCTTCCCCGTCCGTTCATACTGCCTGCACAACAACTGTTGGAGGAACTCGCTTCTCTCGACGTTTTTCATGTCACGGGAACGTAGCGCCTGGATGCTGAACTGGGGATAGTCGCAATCTATAACCGCGACATTCTTTCCCTTCACATAGTGGAAATAACTGGCAAGCAGCACCGTCATGGTGGACTTGCCCACACCGCCCTTCTGGTTGCTCAAGGCGATGAATGTGCATCGTTTGCTCATAAGCTTTCGAATTGTGGGTTAATAATCGTTTTAATGTTCTCGCTGTTTCTTCTTTTCAACGGCTTGTCGGGTTCATGGGACATGGCACGGTACGGATGGCATATTCCGGCCTTGTTATCACTACAGAATAACATCCTCATAAGATATGAGGGGCTTGTCTCCCTACCGGATGATGGCACAATATTACCGTCATACTTGAAAAACGGAAGATTGTCATATAGGTACAGGCTGTCATGCCTGTACCCTCCCGGCATATTGTCGCCAAATGGCCGTATCATTGTATTTTCTCTTTTCATGGTTATCATTCCGTTTTTTTCTCTTGACACAATAACATAATATTTTAAAAACATGCCGTGGACAGAGGATGACCTGCCGGTAACACGGGTATATTTTATCAGCACATCGGAAGATAGTTTCCCTGTCACAATCCAAAAGTAATGGCTATTTCCAAGACTTCCGCCAATATTGCCTAGCTCTGACATCAGATGTCGTCAGATGTCATCAAATGTCATACTGGGGTCTGTTTTACAGCTTGTTGCATCCCTCTATTTTTGCAAAGTCAGAATCACGCAATGAAGGAAGAAGGAGTTCACGGACCACGGCACGCCGCAAGCGTCGCGCTGCAATCCGACCATAGGAGGATTCTCTGTTCAAACGAACAGAGCAAGTTGTGTCCTTGTCCGACAAAAAGTCTTTTGTCCGACAAGAACCAACTTGCCCGCCCAGAGGGGCGGGGGAATCCGCTCCAAAGTCGCGGATTCTGGAAGAGAAAAAAGTACAAACCAAAAATCTCATGTGTATGGAGAAAACAACAGGGACAAGGACGGGCAGAAAGCCTAAAAATGATCCGACGGACCACAAGTACAGTTTCCGCCTGAACGCCGAGGAGAACACAAGATTTGAACAGTTGCTGGCGGATTCAGGAGCCGGCAACCTCACGCTGTTCATCAAGAAATCCATCTTCTCGGGACAGATAAAGGTCGTGAAAATAGACAAGGCGACGATGGACTATTACATCAGGCTGACAGAATTCCACAAACAGTTCCAGGCTGTAGGCAACAACTACAACCAGGTGGTACGTGCCTTGAAGAACAATTTCGGGGAGAAACGGGCGAGAGCGTTGCTCTATAAACTGGAAAGATTGAGTCTTGAGCTGATGCTCGTCTGTAAAAAGGTCATGGCGCTAACCCAGGAATACGAGCGGAAATGGTTGCAAAAATAAGTCATGGCATGAGTCTTTACGGAGCACTTGCATATAACTATGAGAAGGTAGCGGCTGGTACGGCTGAGATCCTTTCCGGTAACCGTATGATTTCCGACCGGCTCGGATTGCCAAGCGAGGATATACGCCTGGCATTGCTCTCTTTTGAGAATTACCTGCTGGCAAACCGCAATACGGAGAAGCCCGTCCTGCACATTTCCCTTTCCCCAGCACCGGAAGACCAGCTGACCGACGGGCGGCTGGCAGAACTGGCGGAACGTTATATGCAGAAGATGGGGTATGGGAACCAGCCTTACATCACCCACAAACATACCGATACCCACAATACCCATATCCATATTGTCAGTGTCTGTGTGGATGAACAGGGGAAAAAGATCAGCGATGCCTACGAGCATCGGCGTTCCATGACCGCCTGTCGGGAACTGGAAGTGGATTTCGGTCTGCGAAACGGAGCGGATGCGGAAAGGCGGAATCCAAAAGCGGAACTAAGAAAGGTGGACGCCCCCTTGGGAGATGTCCGCCATCAGGTAGGCAATACCCTTAAAGCCGTATTGGAAAGCTATCGTTTCCAAACCTTCGGGGAATACAATGCGCTGCTTTCCACGCTCAACATCGAGGCGAAACAGATCAGGGGAGAATACAACGGTACACCATATACCGGTATTGTCTATTCGGTCACGGATGATACCGGCAAGGTGGTCAGCCCACCGTTCAAGAGTTCCCGATTTGGGAAACGCTTCGGAAATGAACAGTTGGAAAAGCGGATGCTGATGAATCTGAAAGCTCTCAAAGACGAGAAATGGGCCCCCTCCATACAGGCGGACATCGTTCGTGCCTTGCGGCAGGCGGATTCACGGAAACGGTTTGTGGAACTGCTCAGGCAAAGGCGTATTGATGTGGTCTTCCGCGAGAATGAGCGGGGACGTATCTATGGTGTCACCTTTATTGATCACAACCATCGGGAGGTATTCAACGGCTCACGCATGGGCAAGGAGTTTTCTGCCAATGTGTTCAACGACTATTTCAAATGGTTGGAAAACATACCTGAAAAGGAACGGGGCGGACATTCCGCTACAGAACTTTGGCAGCATCACCGTCACGAATCCTCTAGCACGCTCGAACTGGCGGCAGGCATTCTCTCCTTGGAAACCAATCCGCGGGATTACGAGGAGGAAGCCTTTGCACGCCGCATGAAGAAAAAAAAGAAGACCGGACGCAAGCGTGGCATTTAGACAAAACAAGTATCAACCCGTTTATTCACAATTTTTATGCAACAGGAAGACGATTTGAGGGCTCTCGCCAAGATAATGGAGTTCGGCAGGGCCGTGAGTATTTTTCTTTTGGTGGTACACGTTTATGTGTACTGCTATCCAAGTATCACCGCATGGCATCTGAACCTTGAGGTGATAGACCGGATTCTGATAAACTTCAACAACACGACCGGAATTTTCAACTGTATTCTCTGGAGCAAACTGTCGGCTGTGCTTCTGTTGGCCGTTTCCTGTCTGGGTACGCACGGGGTCAAAGGTGAAAAGATAACCTGGCCTAAAATTTATGCGGCATTGGTGGCAGGATGCGCATTGTTTTTTCTGAACTGGTGGCTTCTTGAACTGCCATTGCCACACATGGCAAATACCGCATTCTATATTTTTACTCTTACGGCAGGCTATCTCGCCCTGTTGATGTCGGGGTTATGGATGAGTCGCATTTACAGGCACAACCTCATGGAAGATGTGTTCAATATGGAAAATGAGAGTTTCATGCAGGAAACCCGACTGATGGAGAATGAATATTCGGTAAACCTCCCGACGAGATTCTATTATAAAAAACGCTGGAATAACGGATTTGTCAATATTGTCAATATTTTCCGTGCCTGCATGGTTATCGGGACACCGGGCAGCGGCAAATCCTATGCGATAGTCAACAGTTACATACGTCAGCTTATAGCCAAAGGCTTTGCGATTTACATCTACGATTACAAGTTTGATGACCTGTCCACCATCGCCTATAATTCTTTGTTGAAAAATATGGACAAGTACGAGATCAAGCCCCGGTTCTATGTCATCAATTTTGACGATCCGCGCAGGTCTCACCGGTGCAATCCCATCAATCCGGAATTCATGACGGACATTTCCGATGCGTACGAGGCGAGCTATACGATAATGCTCAACCTCAATCGCACCTGGATCGAAAAACAGGGGGACTTCTTCGTGGAGTCCCCTATTATTCTGCTTGCGGCAATAATCTGGTATTTAAAGATTTACAAGAGCGGTATTTACTGTACGTTTCCCCATGCGGTGGAACTGCTCAACAAACCCTACTCAGACCTGTTCACCATCCTGACCTCTTATCCGGAGCTGGAAAACTACCTTTCCCCCTTCATGGACGCATGGAAGGGAAATGCCCAGGACCAGCTCCAAGGCCAGATAGCCTCGGCTAAAATACCCCTTACGCGCATGATCTCCCCACAACTCTACTGGGTGATGACCGGTAATGATTTTTCATTGGATATCAACAATCCGAAAGAACCCAAACTGCTCTGCGTGGGCAACAATCCGGACAGGCAGAACATTTATTCGGCAGCGCTCGGATTATATAATTCCCGTATCGTCAAGCTTATCAACAAGAAAAAACAGCTTAAATGCGCCGTTATCATTGACGAGCTTCCCACCATCTATTTCCGTGGGCTTGACAACCTGATCGCGACGGCGAGAAGCAACAAGGTGGGCGTGCTTCTGGGTTTTCAGGATTTCAGTCAATTGACACGTGACTACGGAGAAAAAGAATCCAAGGTCATCCAGAACACGGTGGGGAATATTTTCAGCGGACAGGTGGTCGGTGAAACCGCAAAAACGCTTTCAGAGCGCTTCGGCAAGGTGCTTCAGCAACGTCAGTCCGTATCCATCAACCGTCAGGATGTATCCACATCCATCAACACGCAGCTAGACTCGCTCATTCCCGCATCAAAGATCGCCAACCTCTCACAAGGCACGTTTGTCGGGGCTGTGGCGGATAATTTTGATGAGAGGATAGAGCAAAAAATATTTCATGCCGAAATTGTCGTGGACCATACCAAGATCAGCGCGGAAGAAAAGGCTTATCAGAAAATCCCGGTCATCAACGACTTCAAGGACAGGAACGGTAACGACATCATGATGCAACAGATACAACGCAATTACGACCAGATCAAGGCGGATGCTCAGGTTATTATCAATGAGGAGATGCGGCGTATCAAAAATGACCCTGAACTCCGTAAACGACTAGGTCTGGAAGATGAAAAAGGAAAGGACCCCGACAAATCATGACAAGTGGAGGGGTAATTGAAGAATTTATACCCCGCCTGATCGGATTATTGAAAAAGATGCCGTATATTTGAAACTTGAAATAGAGAAATAAGGCCGGTCTCGACAATTGGGACCGCCATTATTATACATAAGTCGCAAGACGTCTCGAACAGGAATCTGACAAATTCAAAAACACAGAGGCTATTGCGTGAGGCTTATGCTATACCTTATAGCATGAGCCCATGCGGGTTTCTGTGTTGGGCTTTGTCAGAGCCTCTGTTCGAAATAAGCATGGGTTTCATGCTTTTTTAACAAGAGGTATGGCAAAAATTCAAGTTATCATGGCACTCACTCTGGACGGGTTCCTTCCGCATGAAGACGAGATGCTTATGCGATGGGTGAGGGAAAACAAACGGTATGGTTTCCCACGCTGGCAGCGACAGGCCACATTCCACATCTACCCCCATTACGGTTTGATGGACTTGCTGAATGTAAAGGAAAAGCATGACAAGGATTGTATTTATCTGGCAGGAGTGGGAGATGGAGGAAGTGCGGAATATGCCGATGGACTTTTTCGGTATAATGTAATAGTCAAGACTTGTTCTGACATTTGTTTTACTATCGGACAAAAAAACTGTCAGATGTTTGTTGCGAAGTTACACAAGTTTCATCATCCTCACAACCGAATGAGATTTTATCCTGCTCATTCGGTTTTATCATTTCCTGATTTTGCAGTTGATACTTTCTTGCCACAGCGATTCCTTCGATAAAAGTTTGCATGGGCGTTTTCCCGAAACAGTACTTTCCAGAGTGTGTTCTTTGGGTATTGTAGGAGTTCATCCACATATCAAGGTCTGCTTGCAGCTGTTCGATAGAGGTATAGATTTTCTTTCTGAATGCAATAGCATAGAACTCATTCTGCACGGTTCTGTTAAATCGCTCACATATACCGTTTGTCTGAGGGCTTTTCGCCTTAATCTTAGAATGATCAATGTCTTCCACAGCCAAATACAATTCATACTCATGATTTTCTCTGTTTCCGCAGTATTCTGTTCCTCTATCTGTTAGCATACGCATCAGTTTCAAGTCATGCTGCTCGAAAAAAGGAATAACCCTATCGTTAAGCATATCGGCAGCAACAAGCGCATTCTTTCTGTCATACAACTTGGCAAATCCGATTTTGGAGTAAGTATCAATGACGGTCTGCTGATAAATGTGTCCCACACCTTTGATATATCCTACATAATAAGTGTCTTGGGCAAGTAGAAAACCGGGATAATAAGTTTCTATCTCTCCATGAGCCTGCTTTTCTTCTTTTGCTTTTTCCAATGCCGCCACTTGGTTCTCATCAAGGATAATGCCCTCTTGTTCCACTTTGGCTGACAATGCTTTCAGGCGTTTCTGGAAGGTCTCCATATCGTGCCGTAGCCAAATGGAACGCACTCCGCCCGGCGAAATAAGAATACCTTTCTTACGTAGCTCATTGGATACACGGACTTGCCCCAATGCAGGATTGTCTATCGCCATCTGTACGACTGCCTGCTCGATGTGTTCTTCCACACGGTTCTTTATGACAGGCTTACGGCGAGAAATCTCCTGCAAGGCGACTTCACCGCCTTGTTCATACAACTCTTTGAAACGATAAAAACTGTCACGACTGTAGCCCATAACCTTACAAGCACGTGATACGTTTCCTAACTGTTGGGAGAGTTCAAGCAATCCCAGTTTGTTCTTGATGACCTTTTCTGATGTTGTCATAACTTAATCTGTTTTCTGTTACAAATTTATTCTTTTTATACGTAACTGTCAGATTAAGTCTTGACTAATTCAGGTATAATCTGGTGGATGAGACAGAACTTTTTCTGCTGCCCCTTTCTTATGGTGGTGGAATCCCCTTGACGGGAGAATTCCGGTCTGCCCGCTGGAAACTTCTTGGCTGCAAAACTTTCTCCAACGGAATCTGCCGGCTTATGTATAAACGAAACGGATGAAGATGCTATCTCAACCCATACCTTTCCATTTTCTTGTATAGCGTCGGACGGCTCATTCCCAACATTCTCGCCACACGACTGATCTTACCTCCACATTCTTCCAGAATCTTCCTTATTAGTTCTTTCTCTTCTGCTTCTTCCATCAAGCCTTTTTTACATTTTTCGCCTGTCCTACAGATGGTCGCATTAAGATTCAGATCTTTATGGGTTAACAATGGAGATACCGCCAACAGGACAGCACGTCTTATCCGGTTGTCAAGTTCACGCACATTGCCCGGCCATGAGTGGGAAAGCATGGAGATTTTGGCTTGTTCGGTAAAACCGGAGGTCTCCACACGTATCTCTTCTGAATGTTGCTCACGAAAGAAGTCAGCCAGTGGTAATATATCTTCCGGGCATTCGGAGAGAGAGGGCTGGCGTATCTCAAACTCGGCGAGACGGTAGTACAGGTCCTCCCGGAAACGTCCCTCCCGTATGGCACGCTCCATATCCTCGTTGGTGGCCGACAATATCCGTACATCGGCTTCAAGTTCTTTGCGGCTGCCTACTGGACAATACACTCTTTCCTGTAATACCCTGAGCAGCAGTGTCTGCATTTCGGGAGGCATGTTTCCGATCTCGTCAAGGAAGAGCGTACCGCCCTTGGCCGTCTCAAAATAGCCGGCAGTATCCTTTTTCGCATCGGTAAATGCCCCCTGCACGTGGCCGAAGAACTCAGATGCGGCAAGTTCCCCCCGGATACAACCACAGTTCACCGCCACAAAAGGCTTGTCCTTACGCCCGCTATGCTGTTGGATCAGCTGTGCGACAGATTCTTTTCCGCTACCGTTCGGTCCAAGGATCATGACGGAACAATTCAAAGGAGCCACACGACAAGCTATCCGCTCGGTCTCCCGGACCGCCCCGCTAAGCCTTTTCATTAATGATTTCTTCGGGGGAACGGAAACTGGCAGGCCGATCAATCCCCGTAACAGTTCCATCAGTAACTCCTCGTGGACAGGCTTGGGCAAGTAGTCCTTTGCGCCCAATTTGACGGCACGCACCGCATCTGCAATGGAGGCATGTTCGGTCATCACCACAAAAGGGATATGTAACCCTTGGGAGATGCTCCATTCCAGTAAGCTGATGCCATCCCCTTCGGGAAGGCGAACATCTGTCAGTACCAGCGCCACGTTATTCCCCTTGATTTTCCGGCGTGCCGAAGGCTCATCTATGGCCGTCAATACCCCGTAACCGGCTTTCTGTAGCCATCTCTCAAGAATATCGCAAAGAATCAGGTTGTCCTCCACGATCAATAAAGTTTTTTTCATCCCCATCATTTTTCTTTCTTAATTCATTATTTACTTCGTCTATCAGTAACCGTATCTGTTTCATAATTCTCATCGTGTACTCTCTGACCGTCTCGTCGCTCGAGATCCTGTCATGCAGGAGCATCCGATAACCGGACAGCACATCGTTGGCCCCTAACAACTCCCAGACCGGAGCCATCCGGTGTACGATCCTCCGCATGGCTTCCCGGTCGGTTTTTCTCAAAGCCTCCTCCAGTTCGGCAAGATCCTTTTCCGACTCTTTTGCGACAAGACCGAACATATGACGACGGTCGTCCGTACTTTCCATCAGACGGGAATAGTCGAACGGGGACATGCCGGCGCTTCTACCCTCCGTAACGGAGGAGATAAAGGCCAGTAGTCCTTTTGAAGAGAAAGGCTTGTGTATGCAACCGCAAAAACCGGACTTCATATACACGCCCGAGTCCCCGTCCCCCCGTGCCGTCATGACAGCGACCGGAACGGTACGGGAATTTCCGATATCCGAGTTACGCAGTAATCTCAACAAGCCGAAACCATCGGTCACGGGCATCTGTATATCTGTCAATACCAAATCATAATCCAAGCGGTTGAGTGCTAGAATGGCTTCTTTTGCATTTTGACAGGTCGTGCATTCCACCCCGTTGCGCCCGAGCATGTCTTCCGTTATTTTCAGAAGGATGCTGTCATCGTCCACTACCAGTACATGTTTGGGAAGTATCGTCGCAGATTGTACCGGAAGCTCCTCTGTTTCCGGTTCTTCTGTCGTTTCCGAAAGGGGAAACGACAGGCGGAATGTTGTACCTTTACCTGGTCGGCTCTCTACTTCAATGCTTCCGTCCAGTACCTTTACAAGAGCTTTCGTGATAAAAAGCCCAAGACCGAAACCTTCCGAGTTTATCTCCTGCGCCGCACGCTCGAACGGACGGAAGACACGTTCCAATGTCTCCTCATCCATACCGATACCGGTATCACCGACCTCCACATATAATCTTCCCGCCATATACTCGGTATGGAAACGGATCGTACCCGACAGGGTGAACTTGATGGCGTTTGTCAGCAGATTGTCCAATATTTGTTCCAATTTGTCCGCATCTCCTCTCACTGTAATATCGCCGACATTCTTATGCCGGTGCTCGAACAGCAAGGCCCGGCCACCCGCCTTGCGGGCATATTCCTTCGATATGTTGTCAAGCAAGTTGTTTAGACGGAAAGGAACCTCGTTACGGGTATCCTTGGTCTCATTGATCTTATAAACATCCATCAGGTTGTTCACCAGATTCAGTATATGGCGGCAGGAATGGCGGATGTTCTCCAGATAGCCTTCCCGTTTTTTCTTTTCACGGGTTTCCGAGGCCAGCTCCACGCAGTTGTTGATATTACCCAATGGTCCCCGTATATCGTGAGAGATGGTCAGGATGATCTGTTTACGCATACCGAGCAGTTCCTCGTTCTCACGGTTTATCCTTTGGAGCTGTGCCCGCCCTTCCCTTTCTTTCCTGATGTCATGCCGTATGATCAGGAACGAGATGAATAGCAAGGAGGAAGCGGAGACGATTACCAAGACAAACAGCTTGAAAGAAAAATCTCCGGCTTCCGTGATTTTTTCCTCACGACTGATGAACGCCGCCTGCGCTTGTCCGTCAAGATGGGTGATGAGTATTTGCAACTTCCGGTTCAAGGCCTTATTCTGTATGCGCAGACTGTCGGTATAAATGTCTATCCGGCGTTCACGTTCCTCTTGCATGGCGATCAGCTTCTCATTCAAATCTTGCAGTCCTTTCGATGGCTCGAAGACCTGTACGCTCCTTTTTCCACCGAACCAACCGGCAATCCCTTTTTTCTTTTGAGTGACTGTCCGGGTACGAACCGCTTCCCTGATAACAACAGGCAGACGATTTGCGAGTAGACTGTCCGCTTCCCCCTGTCTGGTAATGGTCTCCATAATGCGGAGCAGGTGTACCTCCTTGGCTTCCAATAAATGGCATAGGGAGTCTATCTGCTTTGGCAGGACGAACGTGCCACAACTCACTTTCAATATTTGTAACAAGCTGTCCGTTTGCAAGCGTTTTCTGCGATACTCACGAAAATCGGTATCCTCCCAGACTATGACGGACTCTCCATAGGTGGCAAGCTCCGTGATATAGCGATGCGCCGTACTGATGTCATGGCGTATCCTGCGTATCTCCGATGTTTCCGTTTTTATTTCACGCATGCGGCTCCGTTCGTATAACAAGATGGAAACCATACCGCAAACAGCCATGATCAATATCATATACCCTAAAAGAACCTTATGCTGTAATGAAGCTTTCCTTGCTACCATAAATAGATTTTTATTTTTTTTAATACGCAAATAGATTTTATCAGTTTTTAATATTCACAAGATCATTCGTCACAAAAAATAAAGGCAACGTCTACTTTCCCAAGCAGGCCGTTGCCTCGTAAATTCCCTATCTTTTGATAGAGAATTTACTTATGACCTGATTTTACGTGTACATAAAAGTTCAGATCATGTATAGGGTCATTCTTCATCTCTTAAAGCCTCTCAATTTTTTCGCTTGGAAATATATCAATTACTATCATCACTCTTATCCAAGGGTAAATAAACATCACCATCCCAATTGGGATTGACGGTTACCTGAAGTACGTACTCCATTGTTGTCAATTTTTCATAATCGCCAAGTATCTTATAGTACTGATTCCGCTTAAAACAGATTTGAAACGGGTTCTTGCCCGAGTCCGGATTTTCGGGATCCACTGGTGTCTCCTCACCTCCCGGGATAATCCCGGTCCCATTCCCGGCATCACCCGGGATGGAGCGTAATTGAGCGTTTGCACTGCCTCCTGTACCTCCATTCTCGTCTGTGTCAACATCGCCATCTTCCTTTTTCTCTCTTACTTGTAAACGGCAAACGACTTGTTCCTCTTTTCCATCCTTGTCTATCGTTATGCGCAAACTAAGGGAGGTGCATACCGCCAATAGATTCGAGCCTATTATTTGTATATTATTATTCTTCACATCTGCGATATTCCTTTCCCATGAACCGATTACAAAATGTTCAAAACGTCCATTCCTTTTCATATCATAAGCCGAACGGAAATCATCGTACAGCCGTGCCTTTACCCGGGTATTAATGGAATCAGCAAGCAGATCAATTCGTTTGACTTCAGGCGCTACATTCTCTAAGTTCAGTTCTATCCCGGCAACCCCTCGATACAACCAACCGGTCAATTTCTTTGGGTTCTTGCTATCATAACGAAAGACGGTATCCGTATCCTGATAAACGACATTACCAAAAAACAGTTCCGGGGTTTTATATTCATCTTTGTCTAGCAACGTTATTTCCGCATGATTAAAATAGGAGTCGTTCAACTCAAACAACCGCTTTTCTCCTTGTTCTTCCGAATAAGCCACGGCCGTCATTCTGTATTCATACTCACTCTCCAAGGGAATTTTTCCTGTCGCCGTGAAACGAGGTTGTCCATCAGCGCCTGCATTCCCGGTCCGATGGGCAGGTAATACCAACTCATTGGCTCTTAAAAAGCCCTCCCTGTCAGTCTCGTATGTTTGGTCGGCCGGACGCTGATAAATATATACTTTTACTCGATCCACGTAAATCGGGCGGGTATTGGTTTCACCGGGGTTCCCCGGCCCTACCGGATTCGTTCGGGTGGTCAGTTCGTTACCACTGGAAGTAAAGTTAAACTCCACCGGCACCTCAACGGTTCTCTTTTCCTCCTCCCCCGGTTGTTCTTCCGAATCGCAACCTGTACTTAACAAGCCTAAACATAAAAGACTTATCATATATAATATCCGCTTCATCGTATCTTAATTTTACTGGTTCAAAATACCTTTACAACAGCACTGGTTCCATCCCGCAAATAGACCTTTACCACATAAGCCCCTTTAGCGATCGGCAGACGGTATTCGGCTGACTCCGATTGTACCCGGCCGGACATCCTTCCATCAATCGTAAAAACATCACAGCGCCGCATAAGCCCCTCGGTCGAACGCACAATAACCTGACCGCCGCTTTCATCCCGATAACAGAATACTTTTGGTTGTGTCGCGGCAATTACTCCGTTACTTGTCGCGATCGATTCTCCTTTCAAACAAAAACGCCCTATGTTGGTTGTCAGCCGTCCCAGCTCAATCTTATTTTCTTTTCCGGCAAGCAAGGGATGAATCCGGTTGTTGTCCAAATCTTTCAAGATCCAACCGGAATAGCTTTCGGGAATCGTTATCGACAAGTTGACATCCGCTGGCTTGGCTAAATATATACCGAGAGGTATCTCTCCGCCATTCGCACGTTGCTGAATATCCAGCGCACGTTGCTCTGCTATGGTAAACAAGGCGATTGTCGGGTTTATCTCATTTTCCAACAGGACTTCCGCGTCCTCGTTCTCCCGGTAATGATCATTCGCTTTTTGGGAAAAATACACCAAAGCGCCGGATTGGCAGTTATCGGCTGATGCCATCAAGCGTACCGACCGGCTTGCCACGGAAGCGCTTTGTTTCCTCGACAACCGATTTGCCTGTTGCAGTTCCGGTTGTGTCTCTAACATGTCTTCAGTAAAGGTAATGGTACACGACTCCACCATCCGCTCTTCGCAAGTCACAAAAAAAGACTGCGTCGGGGCGATAGCCCGTAAGCCATCACCACCATTACCCGGCCTTGCTTCCAAGATACCATCACCATCCAAGTTATGGATCAGCGAGTTGGCTGTTCCATTTTGTCCATCATATATTTTAACGGAAGCAATATGCTCATTCCGCTCCAAGAATTTCTTTACATCGATATGAGTCATGAACGGATTGCCGACCAAGAACGTATTGTTATTAAAAGAGCCATTCTTAAATCGCATGACAACCGGGAAGGTGGCTTTCCCGTCTTCCTGCTCATAGATAAAACGTCCGGAATTATTCCTGTCATTTATCCGCACGCCTACGCTTAATTGAGTTCCCTTCTCATCATAATAATGATATTCCGTATGCTCCTTCGGGAAACGGAAAGTATACGTTTGGCCGTTATCACCTTCTTCCTTCTCGGATGGCTTCAACGGATGTACCCACACCGACAAGGCATTGAAATCAAATTCTTGCCCATCCAACGTATTCTTGTCATAGGGTGTAGCCAGCCAATTGAAAGGTTTAGTCCAGCCGGTCACGGCTATATCTACTTTATCTCCCGGTTTTACAAACGGGCGATTGCTTGAATTGATCAACTGCTCCATGTAAGCCGCATCCCAGATACGTTGATAAATAGTAGGCGTGACCCGGTTTTCTGGATAGTTATTCGCAGTCAACGAGGTGAATGTGTCCGGCAGTTGTATTCCATTGGCAGCGACAAACCAGTCTCCCGAATAGATTCTTTTCAACGGAGCTGCCACCATATAATATCGGTTGGGAGACAGTTCAATATCCACCCATGCCTTTTTATAATCCAGATGATGTGTGTTTTTCACCTCAGCGTTCGGTTCAAAATGAATATAGTTACAGCCGTTTGACGCATCCGCTTCCAGAATCGGATAAGCTTGTGCGGATTCAGGAATAATCACATTGGTACATGTCCAAGGCGAGCCCTTCGACCAATTTTCCCAGGCATTCCAGTCAGTGCCAGTCACATTTTCTAACCAAGTTGTTTCAAGCGGATGGACAGTAAAGTACAATTCAGACAATACGAACTCTGCATTTTCATCATCCTTGTCATAAATGATTAGTTTATACTCTCCGGCCTCTGTTGCCTCCCATATTTCTTGTTGGAAAATCCCTTTATGGATGGTAAAAGTTTTAGAAAATACCGGTTCTGCCGTATGAATATCATCCGCTTTCTTAAAGATGGACATCTTATAGTCCTTTTCCTCTTCTTCCTCAAATTTCGCTTGCCCATACAGCACGACCTTTTCCCCTTCGCAAATATGCGGAGTCGTTCGCAAATTCGCCAAACCACCCGCGCAACTTTCCGGATCCATACAATCAGGCAGCCCGTCGCCATCTATGTCGCTACGGAAAAAGAGGCCGTACAGATTATACCCTTCCAATGCGCTTACAACGGCCGCAAAAGCAATACGTACCTCATCATAAGGCAATGTCGGTTGCGAGATAAGATATCGCCTGTCACCATAGCCTATCACGTCCAACCCGACAGTATTCCAGTCCGAGAACTTCTCCCCGGTCTCTTGGCCGTTCAGATAAGTCGAAACCGTTATCCAGGAACCGACACCGGCTCCAAGCACAAACGTCTTGCTATCCAAGGCAAGCCCCAGTTGCTGGGTCTTATCCATGGTACGTCCTAATTTCACGCATAAGACAAGACCTGTCCCTACACCAACGGCAGGCGTATAGGTCAACGCAGTATTCATATCACCATCCAACAAAAGATCACCATTGACCAATGTCCCGGCAACGGAAACAGTTTGAAACGGTATTTGTAAAGACAGGGAAGCATTCGTCTCCTCCGTAGAAACGGCCAGGGCACAACCATTCTTTAGCGGGTCCGAACAATCATCATCGGCCGATTCCATAAAGCCATAATAAATACGCAACGTGTTCAAACCCAAATTCAACACGCCGGAAGTCCACAATTGGAATTCATCAAAATCCACACTCGCAGGAACCTTTACGCTATACCGTATCTTTTGAGATTGCTCGCTGCCTATCAAGCCAACCCCGACCACGTTGGACTCGTCGATTACATTCTCATACACGACCTCGCCATTCCTGAATAGCCGTATTCGCAAGAACTGCAAGACATCGGCATCCAAAAAAGTAGAGGCATTCTCTACGATAAAACCGACACGTTTATCACCCTCAATTCCTAAATCGAACGATTCTCCACCTACCGTCTTTATACCTATGATACCCAAGTTGCTTGCCACGCTCAAACCACTCACATAGGATGCGTAATTATCAAAATTCCCATCCAATATATTGGTCTTATCCTTGATATCGCTAATACTGATCAGGCCTCCGGTTACACCATACGTACTTGTCGAAAGCTCATATTTCTCATTTCCATCTGCGTTAAAAACAGGGGTTCCACAAGACGAACTAGGCGGACGGACTCCTTTTGTCAAAGTGACAGTTTCCGAACATGGGGGTTCAGCGGTACAATCTACCGCCGTAGCCTTGAATGTGTACACGCCCTCGACGGTTAATCCCGTTACTTTGGTAACGCCATTTGCCGTTTCTCCGATCTGAACGTTATTCATCACCTCTTGAGGATCGCGCGGATCTTCTCCTGAGAAAAACTCAAAATTCGTCAATTTCCACTTCACCTTCACATCCGGGTTGCTCCTCAATTCGTAAGTCGTTACGTTATCGCAAACCGTAGCGCTCAGACTGGGCTGGATCGGGCAGTGATGGTCTATTTCCGGTTTCTCCCTGACAAAACCATAATAGATACCCACCCCGCCTAGGTTCACACTTAACGCACCGGCTCCAACAGTCAGCCGGGCAGAATAAAAAGGAACCTTGGATGTGATGGCTGATGTGATCTCTCCCGTAGTGACAACTCCTAACTTCAATATGCCGGCCGATAAAGTTTCCGTTTGAACCTCTTTGTTGTTCTTATCATATAATGTAATGGTCACAAAACTTCCGAGTGACAAATCCAGGAGTCCTTTATTAAAATATTTAAACCCCACTTCCGTACCGGCAGGAAACTCGTAAGTTGTACCAATCTGCGCATGAAACCATTCTCCAATAGCCAACCCTCCTGTCCCCAAATAGTTGGTTGTATCTGAATCGAACAGTTTGTCATGAAAAGTATCCTCCCTTAGGGGTTTGTCTTTTACCGGCCAAGGCATGCCGTCGCACTTGTCATAGTCGATTTGTATGCCTTTTTCACCTAACCCTAATTCTATCCCGTATGTTTCTACTCCATCATAAGTCAAAAGCACTTCTTTCGGATCCCCGACAAACGCATACCTGATGCTTAGCTGATTAATAGCCTCTACATGTAAGCCTCCTTGCATCAAATAAATCTCATCAAAGTCTTTCGTCGTTTTTACACAGACATCTACAGAGACAGCATCAGAACCCGGAATCTTTATCAAGTCCAAACCGACCCCACCGGAAGACGCTCCTCCCACCGCTATGGTCTCCTGTTCTTTGCCATTTAAATAAGTCGTAATAGAAAACAACTGGATCACCTCCAGCGACAAAAGTCCTCCACTCTCAGTCGACGCCAAGCTGAAACCGGCAGTCGTTCCCCCCTTGTATGTGTTTTTCGTATCCTTAACACTCAAAACAGGCGATAGCAGCGCATCGACCTTAATACCGGTTATCGAAGCATAGTTGTTCAAGTCCGAATCGGTTATATACTCCAAATGACTATAGTTGGTCGCCACATTGGCTACTGACGAGATTCGGTTCACCATGCAATAAGGGCCTACCAACGCCCTACGCTTGGTAACCTTAACCGGTTGATTTCCGGTTTGCCCTTGTATATTCACAAACGATACCAACAGGAAAAGCAGGAAAACACCTCTTTTTATATATCGACTAATCGTGCGCATAGACTTTTTATTATTTACTTATTTCCCATATCTCTTTAATCTCCAACACCTCGCTTTTGGATATATCCGGATAAGTTATTACCAAAGACATCTCTTTCAGCGAACCGGAATAGTCTTTTATTTTGTCTTCAGACAAAAGTTTTTTAATATCGGTAATCAGTTCCACATCTTCTTCCTTAAAAGGCAATGCCTTTTCCAAATCACAGACGATTGTTGTCGTTTTAACTTGCTTCTCCCAATCGGTTTTCAAATTCAGTTCGTTCATCGGGCGATAGAACACGGAATATTTCTCATTCACTCCCTGTCCGGTCGAAATAGACGGGTTAAGGGTAAGCGAGAAGTCCGAATTCGTAGCTTCAGCCGTAGGATACCAACTGACCCCGGAAATCTTATTCTTTTCCGGATCCGCCAATCCGACCCAATTGAAAGCAAGATAAGAAACGCTCTTCCGCATCACGGTCGTATCCGCTTTCATACGCAGGCTTTCTGTCAGACCTGCCTCCGGAGCCTTTCCTGACAAATAATATTTATCCACTCCGGATTGTCCCTCGTAAACAATCGTTGCCCATGTTCCCGATTTTCTTTTTGCAGATTGGTCAAACAGACTACGGACGGTTGTATTATGTTCAAGTTTATTCAACAGCGTATTAACCAAATGGGTTTGGAAGTTTGATAAAACACCGCCTTCAGCCATGTCCGAATTGATTTGATCTAAAAAGTCGGATTTGCCTTCGCCCTGAATTTGCCCTTCTATTTCAGATAAACGCCCAATATATTTTGTGTATTTATCTTTCAAATCCGGATTCAGAATCTGTTCGGAAAAATACCGCTTCAAAGCATCCAAAAAGTCAACCGTCTTATCAACCACCGGCTGGCTTAACTCATCTTTATATTTCGACAAGACAAAAGCATAGAAATCCGATTGAAAATAGTTCTTTATATCTTCCGGTAACAAGCAGGTAGCCGGATAACCGGATATTTCCGTATCCCCCCCCTCTGTCTTTTCTTCCCAATCAGGAAGTTTCTCAAACCAGAAGTCGGTACGGGTCACCGCACGCCGCAACACGACCGGACAATTGTAAGGATTCTCCCGATCGGCACCTTGATCCGTCGACAAGATGTCCCGCGTGAAAACATAAAACATATTCCGGTCATTGAACGGCTGGAAGGGCATTTGCAAATAAACCGTCTCGTACGTCCCGGTCTCTCGCAGGGGAGACCACGGCTGACCGTCCGCACCTGTCCACCCGCAAACGGCGGAATCGATATTGGCCACAAAGACCGCATGATAGGTCTCACCCTGCGACAAGGTGTCTTTCAAAGCCTCCCGTTGCTCCCACGACATATTCTCGCGTCTCAACGGCCAACTCTCCCCGTCGGTATCCAACCCGGGGATTTCCCTCCGCTTCTCCAACGTCCCCTCCTCACTATACAGCAGGTAAGTAAGCGAGTTGATACGTACCCCTTTCGGCTGGTTTTCATGGATCACACGCGTGGCGGCACCAGCCGCGGTCGTGTAATCCACCACGAACTTACCAGCCGAAACCACCGATGCCGTAGGCTCCGGTATCTCATTTTCGCATCCGGCACAAAGGCATAAGCCGGCTAACAACCCCACAACCTTTTTCATATATACGATTCCATTCATTATTCACATTCATACTCCATCCCATGCGTCATCGTCGACATCCACCGTCGCATCGTTTCCATCGGCAAAACCGGCGTAACGCACCTCGAACGTTTCTTTATCCTTACCGTTAAACAAGACAATCGTCCGTGTATTCTTCTTGATTTCGATAGCATCCATCGGTACATCTTCTTCGGCACGTCCACGCAAGGCGTATTCTACCGAGGTATCATTCGCAAAAGAGACCGTCACCTTGGCGTCTGACAGTTCCCCCGGAAGCAGGGCGATCGGTAAGAGCTGTTCTTCCAACTGTCCTTCCACGCTTACGGTCCAATGAAATTTCCGCTGTTCACGCTCGATAACAAGCACCGAGTCACACGACTCGTCGCGGATATAGCAATTCCGGGCCGTTTTCATGCTGACCGTAATATCCGTCACCGCCCCATTCGTTGCCGTATCGAACTGGTCGGCCGGCTTTCCCATATTCAGGACGAATTGCCCGGTGACGCGTCTCATCAGCACTCTTTCGTTGGTCGGCATGTCGGTATCGACCCAGCGGTCGATGATTTTACGGTAAATCGCCAAGTCTTCCTTGCTCGCCTCATTCAACGCGACTTGATAGTCCAATACCGGTCGGTAGTCGATCGCGAAATCGTAAAGGTCCTTATATGTCAAAAACGTATTTTGAGTCGGAAACATCCCGCTTCCCATCCCTTGGCTTATATCCGGCACGCACACGAAAGCAAACTTATGCCAAACTCCGGGCAAATTCTCGACATGATAGGTTTGTCCCTCCAGGTCATAATATTTGTCGCAATACAAGACCACATTATACCGATCCCAATATTGATCCGAAGGATCGGTAGCCTCGGGTTTCCCGCTTTCCGGCCTGCGTTCCGCCACATAGAGCCGTACAAACTGCTGATCTGTTATCTCCCTCTCGGCGGTATTGTCCGCGGCGCGTGTAGCCACATGGAATGAGGCGACCGCCGTTTGCCCTTCTTGCGGAACCTCATTCGAGCATCCGGCAAGGCAAACCACCGCCCAGGCGCATATATATTTTCCTATCGTCTTATTCATCGCGTCTAATCCTTTTTTTCCACTATTTTTTATCCATGATCTCTTCCTCGTCCTCATTCCAGTCCTCGTCCGTATCGATCTCGCCGTCTACCGTTCCCGTATCGGGCCCTCGCCAACCGTTATAGCGGCGGGCGCAAATCACGTTGTAGAAACGCGAGCGCATCTCGACCCTCGCCTTGCCGTTCTTTTGCGCATTGGGCGAAAACTGCACGGCCCAACTGAACCCGGCAGTAATTCCGGCCGCATCGCTAGACGAGGGCGTGGAGGAAAAGAAGGAATAAGGTTCCATCTTCCAGTCTACATCCACAGTACGTGAGTATTCCCCGGGATAAGACCTCGACCCTCCGCTGATATGCCCGGCTATCGCCTGCAATTCGGTGTAAGCCGGCAAATACCACAAAATCTCGTTATAGTCGATCTTCCCGTTGCCGTTACGGTCGCGGTTCTTGCCCAAGGCATATCCCAACGCGATGTTCGATGGAATATTGCCGTCCGGATAAGCCGGATCGATGCCCCATTTGTCGCCGTTCAAAGCGATGTCATACAACACACGGGTATTGGTCAACCCATTCTTTTTCGAGTTTAGGTCGTCTGCCAGGATCTCATCCATCTTCAGACACCAATAATGCTGGAATCCCCATTGCATATTTTTCTTTTCCAAGATACGTTCCACGTAGAGCGTATCCAGTACCTTCTTCGCGAGATCCGTGGCAAACCTCTCGCGTATCACCATCTGGGCCGCGTACTGCTTGATCTCTACCTCTTTCACGTTTCCCGCCTGGTTCGAGAACAGGAGCTTGCCTGTACGGGGGGCTTTGAAGTAACGATCGTTACCGTGCGGATCCTTGATTGGCGGGATATACTCGTCCGTATGGATATAGAAGTAGTGCAACCCCGCCTCTCCGTCCAGACGGAAAGCGGCTTGATCGCAGCTAGCCTCCGCTCCCAGCTTACGGGGCTTATAGGATGGCGAGGCGGAAACCTCCAGCCAGGGGGTCTGGTCCGGATCGGCCACCCGCACCGTCCAGTTACTGGGCGAGTAGAGAAGTACCTGCGTCACGTTGGGATGGGCATCCAGCACGTCCTCGAAGTTCCCGTAGATAGTCAGCCCGCCGATCGGATTGGCATCCACGCGGGTGTCGGTCTTGTCCGCGTCGAAGATACGGATCCGGTAGTTATAGACATGGTTACGGCAGACGTTGAAGTCTTTGTAATTGTCCGAACCGAGGTAGATATAGTAGGTCACGTTGCTCGGATCCTCGCCCCCCACCGGATTCTTCTTGGTGTAGACACCGCGGATCATCAGGTAGGTGGCATACTTGAAGCCTCGCTCTTCCGCATTAACCGTATACTTACCGTTATTTATGCCTTCGTTTCTTTTGAATATCTTTTCGGCATCATCCGGATTCCGGCTTGTCCCGGCAAGCCCCCGCTTGTTGATTTGCTGATAATAGCGATACAAATCCTCATAACCATACTTTCCGGCAGTCTCGGGATCTTTTCCGATCAATCCTTTCAGGTTCTCCCAGTTCTTCTCTTGGTCGTACACCCTTCCTTGCCGGTTCTCGAACATCTTGAAAGAGGCGGTATAGGTATCATTCGTTCCAACCGCTCCTTTTACGATCTCGAAGTCCAATCTTTTTCCCTCTTGGTAAAATTGTGCCGAACGGTCTGCCTTGGCAGCATTACCGGCCACGACATACGAATAATCGCCTGCGCAAATATCCAGCGAATCCGACAATGCGTTGTCGGGATGACGATATCCCCAACTACCCACGTCATCAACCGACCCGCCGCCATCCAGCAGCATGCTGCCCTTCGGAATATTGTAAAGAAACATTTCCCCGACCGCGAATTTATCTTCCGGATCGTACGGTTCGAAAGAGACATTAAAATTGACTTGCGCCGTCAGACGCTTAACCGGGATGATGTATTCCTTTTTCAACTGGCCGGTCGTGGTCAGTTCCAACGGGAGGGAGCCGGTCATGATGTGTTTGCCGCCATAAGCTCCTTCCGGAGTTCGGATCGTGGTATATTTCGCCTTCAACCCAGTCAAAGTGACCGGAGAGTTGTTGATCAAATCTTCCGTCTCGTCTCCTTCCGGCAAATTGCACAAGGCATAGATGGATTGATCCTCCACGGCGGTCAGGTAGATATTGACCGAATGGTTATCGATCGTCAATTGCTGGTAAGCTTTATTGACCAATTTCCCATCTTTGTCAAACACCATGACCAACACATTTTCCAAAGACTCCTGCTGCCCGGTCTCACCGACCCGGGTAACAATCACCGGTGCCTCCTCGGTAGAAAAGCGGAAAGTGATCATCCCTTCCGTTACCCCCTCGCCCGGGTTTGAGCCGCCCTTGTCGAAGTCGTCTTCGCAACCGGACAACAAGGCGATCAGCATGATCCATATCCAAGTATATCGTTTCATATCGCTATATTTATTGTGCGTGACAGGCTTGACGGGCATAATACGCATTTTCCTTATTTTCTCTATAATAATCATCATCAACATTGCCTGAACGGTCAATCTTTGTCGCTAATGCGTTTTTATAATAACTGGCAGAATTAGAACTCCAATAAAATTTTCCTCGCTCTATATTCGCATCCGCGTTATCCTTATATTGCTTCAAGAAACATCTCAATGCGACTATCGATGGCAAGAACCAAAAAGGTTCTTCAGACTTCGCTTCTTCATAATCTATCTCAAGTTCTTTTCCCGCTTCTCCCAGAGCACAAACCTGTATGGCAGAGCCTTTAAAATCATCTATCCATGTTTTATTTATAAATTCCCGATAATTGGCCTTACCATCTGCCCAATGCTCTGTCACAACAAGAGAGCTCCAATACCCCCATCCGAGTGTCTGTCCGGCAGCCACGATATCCCCTGTAACCGCGTTTCGTTTCGTCCCAAAATCGAAACGACTGAAGCCACGATATCCGTCACTATCATCTTCCATTTTCACAATCAACGCATTGTATTGCTCCACGTACAAATCAGAGGAGGCACCGCTCACCACAGAACCGTTTTCATCAAGGGCCTCCAGTAGTAATCGGATCTTCCGTGTCTCTCGCTTATTTACCCAATCCGGGACACTCGCGTAATCAGCCATCCGAATGTAAATATCCTTTCCTCCAGTACCAGTCAATTCAGTGACATAACCGCTTGTCGTTTCGTCCCAAAACTGAATCCAAGGCGTATCCGAAGCATCACCGCCCGGTACCGCTGTCAGTTTCCAATTCTCATAAAGAATCGATGCGCTTATCTCCAAATGGTTCGTTCGCGAACCGATGCAATCGAAGATATAATATTTCTCACCGGCCTCTTCCGGCTCAGTTTTATACTTATTGCCATCCTTGTCCCGCAGAGACATCAAGGGAACAATAGGCACACTGGGAAATTCCACCGGAATATCCACTTCCTGCCAAGGTCCGGCCTCCACGGTCACCTTGGTTCCCGCCAGGCTTTCCGGATAGTCGCCTTCCGTATTATCTCCTTCCAGCTTATGCCCGATATGGTAAATCATATTCGGATGCAGGGAGTAGATCTCCGGGGTACTCTCCTTGCCTTCGTAAATGGCAGGGAAAGATTTGATCCGGGTCAATTCGCTTCCCGCAACAATCTGATCATCACTACCCGGCGCATCATTATATTTATACCCCCACAGTTCTACCTTCAGCGTGGCATCGAGGGTATTATTTTGAATGGGCAGCGCATACGCCCCCATCAAGATGGTATTCTCCCGTTGTTTCCGTCCTTCCAGATGATCGGTCGGTATACTGTACAAAAGATCACCGCTTCTGGTTTGCTCCGGTCGCGGTTTGAAACTCATCAGATCGAACTTACAAAGCGTTTGGCAAACCGGTTTCCCGTCAACCGATCCACCGAAATCCTGTAGGGACGGCTTGCCCTCCCGCGTCATCCCCCGTGTCAGGCCGATCCGCACGTTTTGCTTCTGAAAGAGATTCAGGCGTACCTCTGTTACCCGATAGGGGGTATTACCTATATTCAGTTTATAAGGGATGTCCGAGAGGTAGCAAAGCACTCCGGCCACGCGGCGGCGCAGTTCCACTTCCACGACATTCAAATTGTCGGGCATGAAGTCGAACGCCTGCCAACCGGCGAAAAGCTCCGAATGCGCTATGTCGGGATGGCCGTAAGCGATTAATTCTTTATCTTGTTTTTTGTCAGTCGCAGCGGTTGTCGGGTCTTTCTCATAAGGCATAGGTTCGCCTGGGGCTTCTTTCGCAAGAACCGCTTGTGCCGCCGACAGTTTAGCTCCCGGTTTGGCGAATTCCGGCTGTTTATTGGCGGCATCAGCACCATAGGTCAGGCCATACGTATCGCCCGAGGCGTCGTCTAAGCCGACACATAATATCATATATTTGCCGGGGACCATGGCGATCTGGTCTTGCGGCAACAGAAGTTCAAACGTTTCGGTTTGCGGCTGTCCTTGCCCATAGCCCTCCTCTACCGAGGGATCCCAAGGGGTGCCGTTTTTCATCAGTAGCTGGGAAGCTACGACCTTGGTTTTTTTCGGGTCAATATCGTCCGCGGTCATATCACCGCAATAATAAAGGATGGCGTAGATTTGAGTCACGTGATGCAAGCTAGCCTGGCTGTACAGGTGTGTCTTGGTATCCAACTGCCCGGTAGTCAACCTAACGACGATACCCTTCTCGGGAAGACCCTCCGGAGAATCTATCGGTTCGTCAGCGCAACCCGCGAAGAGACAGGCAAGGAATATCAGGATTAAGATGCTCACATGTTTCATCATATCAGAAACTTTTCTTAAATTACTCGTTCTTGTTTTGTATAAATAGACATTATAACCGGCCCGTGTGCTTCCTTACATATAAAAAGGGGGGGGGTGCCGGGGTGCTTATAGTTTCCTGTCTAGGAAACTGAATAGAGGAGCCGTGCCTTGTCGGCACAGCTCCCGTATAAAAGTGATTGTCCCTTATCAATCGGGAAGTCCGATGCGGGCGGACATTAGTCGATCTCCAGGTCGTGGATGAATTCCCACTGGTCGTTGATCTTGATTACCAACTCTTGGGATTTATCCAGCGGCTGTGGTTTATCCGGGTCAACGCCTGGTTTGTCGGGATCGTCGCCACCGCCACGCTTACCGATTTGGTACAGGTGGTTACGGTAGATGCTGTAATGATATTCCGTATCTTTCAGGGTAGCGTCGATAGAGGCGTCATCCAACTTAACAGACCAGGTCTGAAGGATGTATTCTTTGTCATTATCGTCAGTAGCGAAGCCTTTGCCTTGATCATTTCCTTTCTTCTTACCGACCAACTGAAGCTCGAAAGTATTCAAGGTCTCATCCTTGTCGAACGGGATGACGAATTCGCCGGCCAATACGGCGCCATCGGCTACGGTTACGGCGGCGTTGGTACCCTCATACGGGTTCTTCCATTTGGAGGTCTCACCGAGGTACTTCTTACCATCAACATCCATCGCAACACCTGTCCAGTCTCCATCATTGCCAAAGCTGAACCACTTCGTCAAGTCGATCTCATAAACGGTGTAGGCGTTATCTGTTCCTTCTTTGAATTCTGCGTCTTTAGTCAAAGCGCTGTCACTGAAACCATTGACAATATTCTCCTTGCCTACCTCGGTAGCGTCGTCGTTCTGCTTGTTCAGCTGGATGGTCATATCCAGACGGTCGTTACGGTTGGAAGCGACCAAACGCAATTTGGTAGACCAACATGCTGTTGTACCATCAGATAAAGCATTTCCATCCGCCGGGATATTCGAGAAGTAACCCAGCACACCGGCAACCTGACGCTTCAGCAACACGGTCCAAGAGACACTTTCCTTCGGTTCTAATGTCACCGGTTTGGATTGACCGGAGAATACCTCGCCGACAGCCCTGCTGGCGAATTTCGTATCTTTAGAATACTCAACAGACTTTGTTAACAGGTAAGGGAAGCCGGAACCCGGAGTGGTGGCGAAGTTGTGGGTGATGCCTCTCTTAATGTCATCCTCAGTAAGGTAAAGCCCCGGGATATTTTTCCAGTTATCATCATCCGGAGCAGTTTGCGCACCTTGGAACTTGAACGGAGCCGGATTGCCTTCCACCTCTGTCTCGTTCTGGCCTACGGCGTAGATCGTATAAGTCGAACCAGCCTGCAACTTATCCTTCCCTTCCAGCTTAATGGTTCTCTTACGGCCATATTTATATTCCTCGCAAGTATTGTCCCAGTTGTCCACATGGATGGTCTTAATCAACTTCTGTGTTCCAGTCTCCTCTTTGAAGATATACAGCATCACGTCCGTCACATCCTCGGATCCCCTGTTGTCCGTACTATACAAGGGACGAGACTTCGTGCTGAGCACGTCCGTATCTTGCATATCCAACACGATTACCTGTTCACCGGTGGCAACCTCGTTACCCGGTCCGTCCAAGATAGGATCGTCATCGTTGCCACAAGAAGTGAACGCTAACAGACCGCACAAAGCGACCGCGCCAAAGAAATAATTCTTTTTCATTTGCTTCTTCTTTTAAATGTTAAACTTCGGTTTTATCTATAAATAACGTTATTCCACATCCATGATATGCAGGGTCTCCCAGTTGTCGTTTATCAAGATGAAGATCTTGAAACGGCAGCAGCAGGGGTCGTACTCGTAGCGCAAGATGGTCAGCTCGTTGCGGCTCATCGTCACGCAGACCGGCTCCGGGGCGATCCAGTTGCCGCCCTCCGAGGGCCTGTCGCCCACGTGGTAGCGCAGATCAACCTGCGACGCGCCCCGTTTCCGGGAGGGGGCCAACAGGCTCTTCGCCACCATGGCCGGCTCCTCGCGCTCCCAGCTACGGTCGAAGGCCAACGTCGTCGGCTCGCGATAGCCCCCCTCGGCACTGAAACGGCTCATGATATCCGATACCTTCCACTCGCTGAAGGCATACGCCTCGGGCATCCTCTCGGTAGCCAGGATCAACTTGCCCTTCAAGCGCCTCATGCCGCACGAGAAACGCTCGCTATCCAAGGCATATACCAGCGTATCGCGGGTGAAATAGGCGTCGCTACCCTCCGCGCCGCCGGGATGCAGCCCCAGCGAAGCGAGATCGCTGTCGAAAGCCGCGGTATCGCCCAGGTTGCCCCAGGCTGTCAGCACGTAAGAGCCGTAGGGAAGGTCGGCCGGTAGGGGCACCTCCACGCTTCCCGCGTCGCCTTCCACGGGTGACAGCGCGCGCTCGGCCACGACACGGCCCGTCTCCAAATCGCTCACCCGATAGGCCAAGTCCGACACATACTCCCTGAAGGGAAGATCCTCCGGACGCTCCTCCTCGTAACCCAGGCGAGCCGCCGCCGCGCTGTTGACATAATTCTTATCCGCCACCTCCAGCGAGAGACGCAACGGCGGACAAGGCTCCAGCTCGTCGCGGATGCAGCCGCACAGCAGCGCCATAGCCAATCCACCCAACAGGGTTATTCCATGCAAATGTTTTCTTTCCATCATTTTACGCCTCCTTTCCGGCTGTTCGTCATCTGCCATTCATGCTCGAGCACGGCCAAGTTGTTCTTCCCGACCTCCGAAGCCGGATAATAAGCAAGCAACTTACGGTACGCCTCGATCTTTTCGGCCAACGAAGGCATCAGTTCCGCCACGCGAAAAAACTCCTCCTCGCTGAACGCGTCCGGCCGGGTGGCATACATCCGCAACAGTTCCTCGTCGGAAGTGAAACTCTTCAGCGTGTAGGTGTAACGGTACTCCACCTTGCGGTCGCGTTGCAGATAGTTCGTGCGGATACGTTCCCAGCAGGACAGACGACGGATCTCGCGCTCCTGCACATCATCGTTGTTGCCGTCGGCGGGATAACGCTCCAGGATAGCCTCCACATCGGCTGCATCCGGGTCACCGGCTTGCCGCATGGCTTCCAACACCGGCTCCCAACCTTCGGGACGGACATCGGCAAGGATACGCTCCTTCATCTCCGGGGCTATCGCCATCCTGTCTTGCAGCCAGCGACCGGCGGCCACCGCCCGTTGGTACGCAAGGTTCGTGTTGAACCCGAACGGGCCATCGGCAGATGCCATCCCGATGATGTGTATGGAGTGTACGCTCGCCAACGAATCTTCCAAAATCGGGCGTAACGTCTTCGCCATTTTCTCCAGTTCCGCCCGGTTGTCACCCAGCGAGCCGTCTATGTCCGAACGATTGATGGTAAACTGCAAGACGGCGATCCCTTTTCCCTCCATCACTTTCGGGCGCTTCGCCAGCGTGGGGCGGATCCATTGGAGCGAGAAGGTATCCACAGGCTCCGATTGCCGAAGCTTAGCCACAAACAAGGTATCTATAATTCCGCATGACGCACATCCCTCGACGGAGACCAACGCGTCTATATAGGCATCATCCCAGCCTTCAGGAACCGCGACCCGCGTCTCGTAAGGTATCTCCATCAACTCAGACCAACGGTCGGCACGGACAACCTGCCCGGGCAGGGAGTCAACATACCCTTCCAGCACCTTTTTCCTATATATTTTCTTCGCATAAACCGGCGCGTCAACGGCTACCGGCTCATACATATCCGCCACCTTGCCATCGGGTGCCACCAAACGGGGCGTAATAAGCAAACGTCCCCTTTTCGACAAATAATCCACCGGCACCTGAAACTTCATTTTCACCGTTCCCTTGCTTGAGGGATCAAGCATCACCTCACCCAACCTCGGAGACACGGAGACACCAACGGGTGTCTTGACCGGCGAGCAACTCCCGAATATCCCCAAGGAAAAAAGAGCGACCAACAATTTTTGTGAATGAAATCTCATACCGTTAGAATATATAAATCAATGACAGGGCAGCTTTGGTAGGCCCGAAATAGTTCTTATGTTTGTCTTCTCCGCACTTCTCGCAATAGACGCGGGGGCTCTCCTCATACCACAGGCGGGCATAGCCGATACCGATGGCGGCCTCCAGGTTCCAATGCGGCGAGAGAATCCAGTCGTACCCGTAAGTGAAACCTCCTCCGGCCAGATAGCCATCGTAGCGTTTCTTCTTGAATCCCCCGAAGTACTGCGCCCCATGCAAGTGCATACCGACAAAGTGCCCCTCGGACTTCTCGCAGAACCAATATTTCAACTCAGGTTGTACCAGCCAGAAACGCATCTTCTTGTCGTCCTTGAATGTCCAAGGATTGTAGGATCCGGACAGTTCCAGCGTATATCTCGGGCTAAGAGCTACTTCCAATCCTAGATTCGGCGTAGTGGTCGCCCACATCAAGGTATTGGTCTTCAATGCCACGTCTTGCGACTTGGCTGTTTGCGCAACCCACAAAACCAATAGAAAAAATAATAAAACCTTATATCTCATCATTTATTATTTGTTTTTTGTCCGCCTTCCGGCACATGACACTCTTTCGCTATCAGGCGACTGACATATCGGCAGTGGCATACAGAACAACGCTTCTTCGTTCTTACGAAATGCGGCCTCCCGCCGTATCTGTGCATACTTCTCTGTTTCCAGTTACCCTTTCTGAGCCTTCCTTCTAGCCATACACACAAAAACTTAAAAGTTCTTCCTCTTACAAAGAGGAGGAACTTTTGTTGAAAAACGAACTTTGTTATTGATATATAGTGTATTATAATAATACGCTCATCAGTTCCAATGATAAAAAAGCGATCCCTGTTCTATTTTTTAGGTAATAATTATAATTAAAGAAAAACAATGAAATCGAGACGGAACATATCCAATGATCTGAAGTATACAAAAGAGCACTTTGTCTGTGAAAATTATATTTCTGATGAACGATCCATCTTGGAGCCTATAGAGGTAAAGGGCGGCGAATATCTGATACGGGAAGAAGTGGAACGTTTCACGCTTGGATTTATTCTTTCCGGGGAGATGGATATATCGACTGCCGGATCTGTATGCCAACGGGTGGGTGAAAAACAGATGTTTCTCATAGCTGCCGGTGACAATTTTCATGGAAGAGCGATTACGGATATCTCCCTGATGCGTTGTTCGTTCACTAGAGATATGTCCTTATGCAATCGTTTCTCCATTGAACAGTTACAAAAATATATCCCGCTAGGTTTCCAACAAGAAAAATGCGGGATTACCTTACTTCCCATCCATGAATTGTTATTCAAGGAACTTGAAGTGACACGGGAGATCATGCGAACAGGAATGTCATGCATTCATTATCAGCGCATCAAAAAAGAGATGTTATTTATTGAATTGCGCGGATTTTATCAGAAAGAGGATTTGGCTAGATTCTTCGCGCCAATCCTGGGCACGGATAATGATTTCAAGGAAAATGTATTACGAATATATCCACAGGTAGAAACCGCTCAGGAATTGATTGACAGGTTAAATATGTCTCCTAGTGCATTCAAACGAAAATTCCGGGAGACTTTCGGTATATCGGCTCGCCAATGGCTAATTCGTAAAAAAGAACAAAAATTAATCAGGGACATTTTGATGACCAATATATCCATAGCAGAACTCGCTGAAAAATACAAATTTACGGCCAACTATATGACCACGTTTTGTCGGAAACGTTTTGGCAAATCACCGACAGAGCTGCGCTTGGAACACAAGAAGTAAACCTTTTTATAGCCTATACACTATAGTACTGTCTCTTTATTATATGTAGAGGGACAAGATTTTCATGTATCTTCACATCCATCACTACCACTCATCTTATCATGGTCTATTTTTGTAGTTTTAAGGACTACTTTTGTTGCCGCCTATATTTCAATTATATCTACTTTTGCGGTCGAAATAAAAGTTCTTTATAAAACGTTCCCCCTCTTTGTAAGAGGAAGCACTTTTATTCGAGACAAAAATATAATTTCCCAACGAATTACTCAAATCAGAAATCCTCAAATATCCAATTTTCATGGCTTCCCATCAGGGGATACGCTTTCTGAACAGCGAGGTTATCACCCGTTGATTGGCCATGGCAACCATACCGATATCCAACGAGGCTAGGTAGATAGTTGTCACCCCTACGTGACTATGCCCCATCGCCTCGCTGATTACCGTATCACTTGTCCCGCATTGTCGGGCAAGCGAGGCCCAAGTATGGCGGGCCACGTACGATGTTAACGGCTCGTCCAGTTCCAACAAGGAGGAAAGGCTGTCCAGACGCTTGTTATAGACACGCAAGGCACTCGAATACTCCCGTTCTGTCTTTTTTTCCGGATCATACAGGATAGGGAACAAATAGGGGCAGCCCGGATCGGATACCATGTACCGATCTATGATAATCTGCGCCTGCGGGTGTATCTTGACCCTCAACTGACGATTGGTTTTCCTGCGCTGGTAAGTGATACATCCGTTCCTTACTTGTTCCTTTTTGAGATAAGCCATGTCAATAAAGGGCATTCCCTGCATATAGATACTGAACAAAAACAGGTCTCGGGCAAATCCGAGCATCTCCTTGTCAATAAGGGAGAGAATCGCCAGACGTTTGACAACCCCGCCGTCAACGGCTCGCTTGCGAGTTTTTTCCTGCCCGGTGAACGATTTGCGGAAAGGACGCTTGTCCATCTGTATGATCTCCTCGTCTAACGCATAATTGTAAACGGCCCGGAGTTCCCTGTTGTACAGCGAAATGGTATTCATCCTCAGTCCCTCGCCGATTAAATATGATTGGAAATCCTTCATCTGTCCGACAGTCAGATCTTCAATAGCGATGTCCTGATCCCCCCTGAACCGTTTGAAATGCTTAAAGGCGCAAATGTAATTACTCGCCGTCTTCTTCTTGTCCAGCCTTTCGAAATACAAGATTCTTTGTTCAATAAGGTTGAAAAAGCTTAACTTCTTCTCTTTTCTTTGTTGTTTTCCTTTTTTTCTCTCCATACTTTACGTTTTTAATTTAACCAAACATTATATAATACCGTCAACAGCGAGAACGGTAATTCTTTGATTACATAAAATAGGATATTTTCTGGAAATTTCATGGAGAGCAGACGGATACCAGTGAGTTCCCTATAATCAAAGATAAATCAAAACCGTATTGTCACGGGCGTTCCGGCTTCGCTTTCCATGAGTATTTTCCTTGCGACAGGTCGCGGAAAATACACATGGAAACAAACGCCCGGACAAAGGTTTTGATTTCGGGAAGGATTATAGGGACTCACTGCGACCGACGCGACGCATGACCGTGTCATTGATGAAAAAAGGAGGGCCTCCTTTATATCCCTAATAAATCCGGCAGGAAGTACGGGATATATGGGCAGACCTGGCAATGTCTTATGAAAAAACACCGCCCCATGAGAAGACAGGGACTTCAGCTCCCTCTGCTCTGCATAATCCTCCCTTTGCGCCCGTGCCGGCTTTTTCGCCCTTCCCCTCTGCATACCATATCCTTGTTTTCACGGCATGTTTCTCTCACGGAAAACCAGTCTTTCGGACATTTGATGACATCTGATGACACCTGATGACACCTTTTTGAAAATCAGTATTTTATTCGGATTTAGCCCATATTTTTGAAGTGTCAAAGCAATTTATTAACCCCAAAAAGAAAAGGTATGGCACAAGAAAAGAGCCCGAACGAAAAGCCTAGACGGCCCCGGAAACCGAAGGTCATGAACGATGACCCTTTGGTGGAACAGATCACCGAGCTGATGATGATTCATAACAAGAGCGATCCGAAAGCCGGTGTACAAGTGGTCAGCGAGATCGACAAGGACGGGAAGGTCAAGACGGTTCCAGCGGACGAGAAGAATGAAAACTCATTCCTGAAATTCGACAAGAACTCGAGCATACTCGAAAACTTCATCAAGAATTTCTGGAGCCAGTTCAAGGAACCGACCCATTTCCGCCTGCTCCGCATGACCTTCCACGACTACAAGGTGAACAAGCAAGCGATCAAGGACCTGGCGGAAGGGAAAAAGACGGACGTGGTGAAGGAGTTCCTCAAACGCTACGAGATCCGTCCGAGAGAGAACAAAGAGGAACACAACATGAATAAACAAGAGACAGCCATGGCAAAAAAAGAAACGCAACCGCAGGAACCCCTGCAACAGAGTGAGGTACAACAAGCATCCCAGCAACAACAGCAACCGCAGGTACAGCAGGTGCCACAAGAGCCGCAAGGCCCGCGCTATCGTTACAATGAGAACATGATCGACTGGGAGGGATTGGACAAGATCGGTATCTCAAAGGCGACACTCGAACAGCAAGGACTTCTTGACTCCATGCTGAGAGGTTACAAGACCAACAAGCTGGTGCCGCTGACACTTAACATTCCCGGCGTGCTGACAGCCAAACTGGATGCGAGGCTCTCGCTCATACCGCAAGAGAACGGGCAGGTGGGGCTGGCCGTTCACGGTATACGCAAGGAACCGCAACTGGAACGCCCTTATTTCGGGTTTAACTTTAGCGAGGAAGACAAGAAGAACCTGCGTGAGACCGGCAACATGGGACGTGCGGTGGAACTCAACCTGCGTGGCAGCGAGTACACCCCCTGCCTGATCTCCATCGACAAAAACACCAACGAGCTGGTCGCCGTCCGGCAGGAACATGTCTACATCCCGCAGGAAGTGAGCGGGGTAAGACTTACGGACGAGGAGATCAGACTGCTGAAGGAGGGACAACCCGTCAAGGTGGAGGGGATGATCTCCAAGGCGGGGAAGGAGTTTGACGCCACGCTTCAATACAGTGCCGAGCGCAGGGGGTTGGAGTTCATCTTCCCGAAGAACCAGGTATTCAACGAGAAGTCCATCGGGGGCGTGCCACTCTCGCCCACCCAGATAAAGATGCTCAGCGAGGGACATACCATCCTGGTCGAGGACATGAAGTTCAAGAACAGGGACGGAGCTTTCTCCGCGTTTGTCACGATAGACCAGACGACGGGACGGCCGAATTACACCCGTCATAATCCGGAAACCGGAGAAATCTATATTCCAAAGGAAATTTGCAACGTGCAGCTAACAGCCGAGGACAAGGAGGTCCTGCGCAAGGGGCAGGCCGTCTATCTGGAAAACATGATCAACCGTAAGGGAGAGGAATTCTCCGCATTTGTCAAGCTGGACATGAATACCGGCAGGACGATGTACTCACGCACGCCGGATGGGTTCAACGAGCAGCAGGCACCACGTATCCCGGCGGAGGTTTACGGCCATGTATTCACGGCGCAGGAAAAGGCGAACCTCCAGGACGGGAAGACCCTCCTGGTCGAAGGACTGAAAAACAACGGGCAAACGTTCAGTTCCTACCTGAAAGTGAATCCTTATTCCGGGCAGTTGCAGTATTTCCAGGAGAACCCGGATATCCGCAGGGACACTTCCCGTCAGGCGGCACAGACGGATACCGCCCAAGGCCAGCAGCAGGAACAAAAGAAAGGGGCAAAACAAGCGGTATAACCCCGATCAGAGAGAGACAAAATCAGTTTTACAAACATCAAATCCCCAAACCGTATGAATACGAATCGGAACATCCCTTATAATTATAATGTAAAAGATATTGATTGGCCCGGTCTGAAGGCCGTGGGTATTAGCAAGGAGCAACTGGAAGCGGACGGCAACCTTGACCTGTTGTTGCAAGGCAAGGAATCAGAAATCATCCCGTTGAAACTCTGTACCCCGGTAATCAGCCTGACCATGGACGCCACATTCAAACTGGTACCCGGTGACAACAACAAGCCAATCATGGAAATCAACGGCATCCGTCAGGAGGAATCTCCAAAGAAATAACAAAAAAACAAAATAAGTTCAACCTGTCCCCGTACCGCCCAATCCGGTACGGGGCATCAAAAAAGAAGAATATGATCGCAATAGTGACTGACAGGCCCAACGTGGGCAGAGAGATAGCAAGAGTGTTAGGAGCCGACAGAAAGGAGAACGGCTATATGACCGGGAACGGTTACATGGTGACATGGACATATGGCAACATGCTTTCCCTGGCAATGCCGAAGGATTCAGGGACAGCCCGTGTGGAGTGGAAAGACTTTCCCCTGTTGCCGCCTTCCTTCCTGACAGTAAGGCACGTGAAGACGGATACCGGATGGAATCCCGACATCAACGCACTCCTCCAATTGAAGATAATAGCCAAGGTACTCAACGCGTGTGACACCATCATCGCGGCAACCGACGCTTCCCGGGAAGGAGAGATGCTGTTCCGTCATCTTTACGGCTTTCTGGGGCGCAAACAACCCTGCCTCCGCCTTTGGATCTCGTCTCTGACGGACGAGGCCATCACGGAAGGCATGGCGAACCTCCTTCCATGTGACCTGTTCGACAACCTGTTCCTGGCGGCGGACAGCCGTAACCGGGCGGACTGGCTCCTGGGGGTCAATTCAAGCTATGCCATCTGTAAGGCGGTAGGCTTCGGGAACAATTCGCTGGGCAGGGTACAGACCCCCGTACTGGCGGAGATATGCAGACGGTACCGGGAGAGGGAGAATTTCCTGCCAGCCGACAGCTGGCCGGTATTCGTCAGTCTCTGCAAGGACCGACAAATCATAAAACTGCGCCACACGGAAGATTTTCAGGAGTACCGGTACGCGTCAGAACTGTACGGTGACTGCAAGGCGGTACGGAACGCACGTATCGCGGCGGTCAGCCGCGAGAGCGAGGACATCCGGGCACCGGCTCCCTACAACCTGACCGAACTTCAGAAGGACGCGAACCGTTACCACAACCTGACAGCCATACAGGTACAGGATATCACCCAAGGCCTGTACGAAAAGAAACTGATCTCCTATCCGCGTACCGCCAGCCGCCTGCTGACAAGGGACGTATATGACACGTTGCCCGCTGTCATGGAAAAGATTCTTTCCCGCAAGGAATTCCGCCAATACGCCAAAATGACGGACTTTGCCGCGCCGCCAAACGACATCAGCGCACAGGAGACGACAGATCACCACACGATCATTGTCACCGGCATGCCCCCCGGAACATTGAACAAGGAGGAACAACTGGTCTATACGCTCATTCTCGGCAGGACACTCGAAGCCTTCATGCCATCCTGCCGGGTGGAATATACGACCATCGACGTAGTATGTGCCGCACGAAAGTTCAGCGTCCAAACGTACCGCGTCCTGAAAAAGGGGTGGCTCAGCATCTTCGGGCGGGAACATCTTATCGCAAGGGGGGGGATGCCCTGTTCCGCACTTCCGGATTTCTCCCCGGGAGAGCCAGTACCGGTAAGCGGATGCAATATCGTCCGCAAGAGAACACTTCCGGTATCCCCCTATACGGATGAGGAGCTGGTCGGTTATATGGACCGGAGCGGATTAGGGACCGTCTCCACGCGTACCAATATCATCCGCACACTGCTGGAGCGTAAATATATCCGCTATTCAGGCAAATATGTCATCCCCACCCCAAAAGGGCTTTTCTTCTATGAAACGGTACGTGGGATGAAAGTGGCCGACACCTCCCTCACTTCCGGATGGGAAGCGGAACTGGCACGGATAGAACAGGGAAAACTCACGCAAGAGGAGTTCCTGGGAGGGGTACTGGAACAGGTGAAGGAGGTGACCGGTGAGATATTCCGGATCTATCAGGCTAAAAACAACCCGTAGGATATTACGCCACCGGCACGGGACGATTCTCAAAAGAGCAGGGAGTACAGGCTTTCAATGCCGTACTCCTTTTTTCATGGGAGATTGGATAGTTTTTCCGCTTTTAACCGGCAAAGGTCTTGGATTGCCTCGTTTTTGCCGCAAGGCGGCCCCCTTTGGGGGCTTGGTTGGTCAAAAGAAAATCATCCTCGCTACGCTGCGGTATTTTCTTTTGCCAAGCCTTGCGCAAAAAGGCAATCCAAGGGCCGGAGGCCTATAAAATCGGGAAAACATATCCCGATGGGATTATTCATTCTTAAAAATTTAAAGATATGAAACTGCAACTCATCGAAAACATCTGCAAGCGAGTGGTCTCACTGGTCCTGCTTACGGGAATATGCCTGCTCTACAGCAAGGGAATCATTCCCGTGTACCTGATCGTCCTGTTCCTTTTATCGGGAACAATCATAGGATTCCTCTTCAGGGCATTCCTCCTTGTGATAAAAGTCATCCTTATCCTGTCCGTCATGGGCATGCTTGTATAACTCCTAAAATACAAAAAACATGAGAACCGCAACATCCACCCCCTCAGCCCCGATCATGCCGGTCGCATGGCCCGTCACAAAGCGCATAAAACCTGTCAAAAAACGGTTCCCCTGCATATTGGACGAACCGAAAACAATAGGCCACTACCTGGAGCCATTAAAGGACATCGCGTCCAATCCCGACAGGCAGAGACTCCTGAAAGAGTTTTTCCAAGAGACTTATGTATAACTTATTAATATTTTACCATTATGTTTTTTCAAACGATCAACCGAATGATTACGGCAGGCACAGACCTGAGTATCAACATCAGACAAGTGAATGACAAGCTGACCGTGGCCGTCATGCCCCGGCGTGCGGGACTGAAAGACGAGGCCGGGGAACAAATCGTCCCGCTGGTATTGAACGGTACCCCGGAAGAACTGTAAGCATTCGATAAACTCCCCCTTTCATTCTAAAAATGTGATATTACTTTTGTAATCAAAGTAAAAAAGCTCAATTGTTATGTCACATCAATGGACCATGGAAGATTTTGAATCTATTTATTCCCGTTTCAAGTCGAGCGGACTGTCAGTTATGGATTTTTGTTCGAATGAATGTATTCGTCCCAAACGTTTCTACGAGTGGCGTTCCAAGCTGTTGCGCAAAGGCGGCTTTATCCCGGTAAAGGTAAACAGTAAGGGCCAGGTCAGTCTTCCCCATAAGGAGAAATCCCTGCTGTCTGCCCCTCCGGTCAGCCCGTCGCCAATTCCCCAGCCGCTATGTGAGATCTCCTATCCCAATGGCGTCACAGTCCGCTTGAACAGCCCTTTGTCACCGGAGGTATTGCAAACCCTGATATTTTTGAATTCAAACCGTTAGCCTATGTTTTCTTTGAATGAATCCAACAGATATTATCTTTACCCGTATCCGACAGACATGCGTAAGAGTTTTTATACGCTTAGCGGCATCGTGACCAACCAGATGGGAAAGAATGTACGGGACGGTGACGCTTTCATTTTTATCAATGCGAATTGTACCTGTATGAAAATCCTCCATATGGAATATGGTGGTCTGGTGATATACCATATGAGGCTGGAACATGGGCACTTCCATCTGCCGGTCATAAATACGGAGGAAGGTCGGATTAAAGCGATTGAAACCTTCTGGAATGACCTTGTGATGATGGTTCAAGGAATGGACGGCAGCAAGGTCAGGCGTTATAAAAGGAGTGGTTTCCATGGGTTGTAGTTGTAACAAATTATAACATATACAATGCCGTATTCCGGCTGTTTTTTAGTATCTTAGCATCATATTTAAACGATTATGCCAACCGATAAGGAATTACTGATAAAGGATCTCATGCACAAATGCGACTGTCTGTATAGAGAAAACAGCCGGTTGAAGGAGATGGTGTCCACGCAGCCCCTTAAAGCTGCGGACAAAGAGGTGTATGAGGCTTTATTGTCTGACAAGGATGCCATAATCGCCCAAAAGGAAGCAAAAATCAACAGTCTGGAGCAACGTGTATCCTATCTTGAACGGCAGTTGTACGGTAAGAAGGCGGAAAAGTTCATAAAGCCTGACGCCCAGGACCGCTGGCTGGATTTTGAAGGCTTTGACATGCTTCCCCAGGAGGCTGAAGCCGCAGAAGAAGCAGAAAAGGAGTTGAAGGCTACCAGAGAAGCGATCATCGCCCGTAAAAAAGCGGGGAAGCAGCATCCTGCGAGAAAATCCCTTCCGGAGAATCTTGAGCGTGAGGTGGTCCATATATATCCCGAAGGGTATAATCCGGAAGAGTGGACGCTCCTTCCCGGAGAGGAAGTGACCGAGATCCTTATGCACGAGCCCGAGAAGTTCTATATCCGCAGGATAGTGCGCCATACAGCCAAACGGAAGGGTACAAACGAGTTCAAGACCGGCCCGCTTCCCGTCATGCCAATAGCAAAGAGCTATGCCTCTGCCTCATTGCTGGCAGACATGATGATAGGGAAATATGTGGATCACATACCGTTCCACAGGCAACTGGAACAGTTCAAACGTGTGGGGGTACATCTCCCCGCGTCAACGGTCAACGACTGGTTCAAGGATGTGGCGGATTTGCTAAGGCCCCTTTACTTCCGATTATGGGAGCTGGTGATGCAGACTGACTACATACAGTCGGATGAAACGACAATCCCCGTGATGAATGACGAGAGACACAAGACGGTCAAAGGTTATATCTGGCTTGTGCGCAGTGTCATGACCGGACGTCAGTTCTTTTACTATGACAAGGGTTCCCGAAGTGGAAAGGTGGTGCTGAAACTCTTCGGCAAGTTCCGGGGAGCCATACAGACGGACGGATACGAAAGGTACGAGATGCTGGACGCCAAGAAAGGTATTATCCTTCTTGGCTGTTGGGCCCATGCACGCAGACATTTTTGGGAGGCAAGAAAGAATGACATGCAGCGTGCCGACTATGCGCTCGCACAGATACAGTTGCTTTATGACGTGGAGCGTAAGGCTGACGATGAACGCCTGACTTACGAACAGAGGGCTGAACTTAGGGCACGTCTTGCATATCCCATACTTGTGCGCTTCGAGAAATGGCTGGTCAATGAATATCCCAAAGTAATGAAAGACAGTCCGATCGGAAAAGCCATAAAATATACATACGGAAGGTTCGACAAACTCTCCAGGTACCATTTGGACGGTCGTTACAGACCGGATAATAACGAGATAGAAAATAAAGTGCGGCCTGTCGCGTGCGGCAGACGTAATTACCTGTTCTGTGGCAATAATGATGCCGCTGAAGATGCGGCGGTGCTCTACTCGTTCTTCGGCTGCTGCAAGGCTGCCGGGGCTGACTTCCGCACGTGGCTGATCTACTTCCTTGAACATATACATGATTATGACGATGACTACTCGATGGATCTGGCCGAATTGTTACCTGACAATCTGTTATCCAAGGGCAAGATATTATCCGTTACGTCACCGGAATCTCCCAAGAAAGACTCCTGATACCTTCGTAAATCTCGCCTAAACACGGGAAAACTACCGTTTTATGCCAATCAAGACGGGAAAATAGGGAATAAAGTGCCGTTTTTATCTTCATTATCCCCGATAAATAGGGAAAATAAGGGAAAGAATACCCTTTTATACCAATTATGGCGGGAAAGTAGGGATAAAAATATCGCTTTATCACATTTGTCACAGGAAAATAAGGGGCAAAGGGGAAAAACTTCCTTTTATCCGCTCCATTAGTAGGGATAATATCAATTACTATAGAACCCGCACATCTTTGGGTTGAATTGATGTAACAATAAATCATAGAACGATAAAATGAATAAACGACATTATGAACATACGTTACCCAATATACGAGGGAGTTTATCGAATACTTACGAAGAACTGGACATGGAATTCCTGGGAGCGATCACCGCGCCCGTACAGAAGGCGCAGGGCATCCTTACCAACCTGGAAACATTCGAGAAACAAGCGGAACAGGCCATATCACAAAGCAAGGCGGCCAAGTCCGTAGCTGAGAAGGAATCAAAAGAGGTACGCAAGAAACGGGAGAAGATGGAAAAGCTGCTTAAAAAGGCGGAGGACGCCACAGGCGGCAAACGCTATTCCGAGGCGTTGACCTGGCTCAGACAGGCAAAACGGCTGGCCATGCCGGACAAGCAGAAGGAGATTGACGTGAAGATAGCGGAGGTACAGAAAAAAGCGTCCGAGGGCAGTCTCTTCGGAGCGGAACCGGTAATGCCGGAACCACAGCCCGCACAGGTTATCCAACCGGTGGCGCCGCGACTGGTACCCGGTCATGCCCCCCGATATCAGGGAGGGGAACAGATACGGATGTTCGCGCCCGAACAACCGTCCCGCCAATCTCCCCACCAGATTCCGCGGTCGGTACAAGGCCCGCGACCACAACAGGTTCCACACGGACAGGTGGCTTCACGACCAGGATCGGATGGTACACCGGCCGGCTGTCAGCAGCCCGTGAACCGACCGCAGACCATACAATTCCACCAGCCGGTACAGATGCCGCAATCACAGGTATACGACGGTCAATGGCTGCAACCCGTCCCTTCGCAACCGCAAACGGCTTCCACGCAAACCGTTCCCGATAACAAAGGGGAAAGCGAATACGGGGCACGAGCGCAGGACATGGGACAGTACGGCTTCGACAAGGATGACGAGCATGACAGGGAGCTCCTGCGTGAGGACCCTTACGCGGAATATCTCGACTTCCCGGAGGAATACCGCATGAAAGACGAGGCACAAATGGAAATGATATGTTGTTAAACCCTATATAAATACAATTATGGCACTAGAAATTAAAGGATTGCAGAGAGTTTTCAAAATCAGGAAAGGTTCGTCGGAAATAGAGCTGGCCGATCCGGACAACAGCCTGTCCCCGAACGAGGTGATGGATTTCTATTCCATGACCTATCCAGAACTGACCACGGCGAGCGTACACGGTCCGGAATGCGAGGATGACAGTGTGGTCTACCGGTTCAAGACGACCATCGGAACAAAAGGGTAGATATATGGCAAAGAGAATTTCCATCAGAAAAAAGGAGGATACATGCAAAACGCTATCAAAATCACAAATGGCGGGACTGGCCGTATTGATCATCAGGGCCGCCGACCTCTCGTACATCGGACGGGGTACGATGGGCCGGGAAAAAAGAAGACTGCCGCCACCGGGGGACGTAACGCTTTTCTGACAGGCAGATTCCTCCCCATCGCGGCGGACTATCTGGTGGAGGACGAAACGGGAGGGGCATGCGTCAACCTGACCACGTCCGAAAACTTTGACTATCTATACCGGTCCGCCCTGCGATATGCCGATCTCATGAATGTCAGGCTTCCTTTCCGCGCGAGGAAAGGGAGCGGTCCCCGCATCAACATCACCGCCTTGTACAAGGCCCTGGACGAGACCTTGCCGGAACATGTCAATCTGGAGGAAAGGGCCGGGAGGCTCCATTTCTGCCTGTACAGGTTCCATGACTGGCCGGACCATACCCTGTTCTGGCTACCCGTCGATTTCACGGAGAGCCTTCCTGTACCGTTACGGCGTATCGTCCGGGAATTCATACGGCGGTTCGTACGTTACCACGGGTTGAACGCCGTCACGGAAACATGGTATTATGAGCTGGCGATGGAGGAACTGGATGACTGGAAGAACCGCGATCCCGAGGCTTCCCCTCAGACAATCCGTAAATACAAACGCCTGGCGGAATCCTACCAATCCGGGAAAATCGCAAAAACACTTAAACGAATGGAAGGGAAACCGTTTTGTACCGATCTGGAAGAAAAGGTCCGGAAATACCGGGCGGCAGTGAAGGAGGAACGGAAGCTTTTGGAACTGATACGGGAAGGGATGGGACTGATTACCCCAGGAAATCCGTGCATCATGCAATACGGTTACGACTGGGCGTATGAAAGATCACCGGATTTCCCCCCGATCGACCTGGACTGTCAGATCATGCTGGCATATTCCAACAATGACGCCCTCACGGAGAACATGGAATGCTATTTCAACTCGGACTACCGGGAGACGTATGCCATCACCCCGGTCACAAGCATGTACCTGACACCTGAGACGGACAGACTGTTCCGGATGGACGACTATCCGGAGAGACTGTCCGGATGGATGGAACGGTTCACGCAATGCATAAACAGGCATTTTAAAGTGCCCGTTTCCCTATAAATCAAGAAACGAAAACAAAAAAATACAGGATATGAACGAACTTACCAAGCAACTGCAAGAGATAATGGTGCCCAAAGCGGCGCTGATCGCCTATGAGTACCAGGAAGGTCACTACGCAAGCGGAAGTCACTACCTGGAACTACGCCCTATCAACAAAAAGGGAAGAATGGAAGCCGGCATTCCGGTTACATATGAATTCATGGACTCCCTGGTGGAATCCTATTCGGACGGGAACCGGCGTATCCCGCACGGGTGGCTGCCACCCAACATGCTGTGGTGCGATACCCGCAGGGGGCATGAAAGCTATGTGTGGTATAATCCGCCGGGAAAACGGCGGATGTTTTTCATGAACGACCTGAACATCGGGGATGGAATGTTCCATGTGCCGGGAGTCATTTATATCATTAAAAATGAAAGGATGGACATCTTCGCCTACAAGGGGAAAAAACCGGACGGGAGGACACCGCTCTATCTGGCCCCTTTTTTTAACGTGACCGGTGGAAGCGTATGCCTGGGAAACTCCACACTGGAGAAACCGGAGAGCCTGGATTTTCACACCCTGTTGGAATATTGGGAGAAACGTTTCTGGCTCAGTGAATTTTCCCATCTTGGAGGAGGGAAGAACCCGACGAGAAACAATCTGGTCCTGGTTACTGAGCGGATGCGTGAACAGCCGTTCGACAACGACGAACTCCAACCGATCAACAAACGACTGAAAGACATCCTGCCATGAGAAAGATCCATTTCACAGACAAGTACCTGCTCAGTCCCTATCACCCCGTAACCGTCCTGGTAGCCGGGGCGGGTGGAACCGGCTACCAAGTAATAACCAGCCTGGCACGCATGAGCGTGGCATTACAGGCTCTGGGACATCCGGGGCTGCACCTGACGGCTTTCGACCCCGACACTGTCACGGAAGCAAACATCGGCCGCCAGCTGTTCAGCGAGACGGAACTGGGGTTGAACAAGGCGACGGCGCTTGTCACCCGCGTCAACCGTTTTTTCGGTTACGCGTGGGAGGCCAGGGAATGCCGCTATCCGATCATAACCAAAGAAGGGGATAAAAGCGTCCCGCTGGCGAACATCATCATCACCTGTACGGACAACACCCGTTCCCGGCTCGACCTGTGGCGGTTCCTGAAGAAATACAGGGAATATAAAAATAACGATGAGAAAGCGCCGATATACTGGATGGATTTCGGGAACGCCCAAACCACCGGGCAAGTCATGGTAGGCAATATCCGGAGCAAAATAAGCCAGCCCGCATCCAGCGAATACCTTCCCATGCCCAGGATGAATGTCATCACCGAGGAGGTCAGCTACTCCACCATCCGGGAGGAGGACTCAGGCCCGAGTTGCTCGCTCGCGGAGGCGTTGCGCAAGCAGGACCTGTTCATCAACTCCATGCTGGCACAAATCGGTTGCGACATCCTCTGGCGCATGTTCAGAGAAGGGAGGACATTCTACCGGGGGGCCTATCTCAACCTTGGCACGCTACGGGTAAATCCCATTCCGGTATAAACGGACGTGGATTTATTCCCGGTCATTCCTGCCGTACGGTCCGACCTTTCATCCGTACGGCACTCGCCACTCCCTTTTCCGTCATGACCAGCTCGTACCGTTCCAACCTTTCATAGAGCTTGCCCAATGTCTTGCATCCGTATCTCTTGACCTTGAATTTGGGCATCATTTTCTTCAACGAGCCGCCTATCAGGGAAAGGGAGACCTCCTCCTTGCCGTCAGCCGCCTGCTGGAAAGCCTTGTCAAAAAACTCCATATCCCTTCGGATAAAAAAATCCGGGGTGTTCTCCAAGGTCTTGTTTTCCTTACGGTCGGCATACAGGAATACGGAACAGGAGCGTATCAGCGATACGGGAGTCTTGCCCTCCCATATCCCAGTACCTTCAATCCCGCCTCCCGTATCCGTTGCGCCAACGGGTTGTAGTCACCGTCACTGGCGACCAGACAGAAACAGTCCACCCGGCCGTCACGGAGGATGTCCATGGCGTCTATGACCAACGCGATATCCGTAGTGTTCTTTCCTGAAGCATAGGAGGAGGCCTGCACCAACCTGAACCCATATTCCCGGGCGGTCTCCTTCCATCCGGAAAGAGCTTTCCTCGTCCAGTCCCCGTATATCCGTCTGATAACGGCATCCCCATAACGGGAAACAAAGCCCATGATATCCTCCATCCTCTCAAAGGACAGGTTGTCACCGTCAATCAGAACCGCAATGAGATATTTTGAATTGGTATTTGTCTTCATAACAACCGTTTATAAGACAAAGTTAGCATAACTTCCGCATATCCACATTGCCCCGTTCAGTTTTTCTTTCCCCGTTTCTGCAAAAAATCCTGTATATCCGAACTCCTGTAGAAATTCTTGCCGTTCTCATCCGTCTGGTAATAACGGATCAGTCCTTTTTCCCGGTAACGGGCCACGGTCCGAAGCGACACGTTGAGCAGCCTGGCTATGTCATAGTTGTCCAAAAGCTCGTCACCGTTCAAGAACTCCTTCACACGGCCCATCCTATCCAGTTTCTTCTCTATGCGGTCAAATCCTTCCACTATGGTCATTATCATTTTCTCGAGCACTTCATTATCTATATACATCATGGCATGTATCTCCTGTATTTTTTAAAGGTTATTACTGAAATACCCTCGGTGCGCACTGTAAGAGTATATACCATTTTATTATGAAAAATGTATGCCATACCTCCTTTATGTCTTTTAAATAGCAATATAACATATTGATAATTAGATATAAAGTATATTTTTCATCCTTTTCGAATGTAACAGGTGTAAACAGGTAAAGTGTAAAACTGTAAAATACGGATTGTAAACTTTACATATTACCGGTCATCCGTTACCACCATGCCTTATCTTTCCGGGGAACAGGCTAAAAATATCATAAACCAATGTATATCTGACATCTGATGACATCTGATGACGTTTGCGGACACCTTTTTGGATATGAGTCCCCCTCTTCATACTTTCGTATCAAATCGAAAAAAGGAAAGACTTATGGAATTTGTGTATATCGAGGCCAAGACATTCATGGAAATGAACGAGGCCCTGGAAGCCATCGCCAGAAGAGTGCATGAGACATGCGGAGGAAGCACGCGGGGCATGGATGAGTGGATCGACAACCAGGAGGCATGTACGCTTATGGATGTCTCGCCAAGGAAAATGTTACAACTCCGGAGAAGCGGGTCCGTCCCCTACAGTTACATAGACCGTAAAGTATATTACAAACGGCAGGATATCATCCGCTTTATGGAGGCGGAAATTCATCGGGTGACACCTCAAAATCGAATGATATGATCCAATCCATGCTGACCAAGGAAAGCCCGGAAATCATACGCTTTTTCCGGAATATTGAGAGCCTGTCCGAAATACTGGACACACAGGCGGAAAAGACGCGGCCGGTCCTGAACGGCGAACGTTATATGACCGACAGCGAGCTGGCCGGGCACCTGAAACTGACACGGAGGACACTGGCTGAGTACAGGATAACAGGTAAACTGCCTTATTACAAAGTGGGAGGCAAATTATTGTACAAGGAAAAGGACATCCTCGTGCTGTTGGAAAGAAACAGGATGGAGGCTTTTGATTATAGATGATCCTGTCTGTGGCCACTAGTGTCGTATTCCTATTTCTTACCCGCAAAGGCCACCTTTTGCCCCGGTTGCGCAAGGCGGTCCTTTGGACCGGTTGCAGAAAAATCATCCTCACTTCGAGAGGGCACTGAAAAATAAGAACTTTTTCAGATCCCTTTCGATTGAGTCCTAAAAAATGAGTTCGCCAAATCCGAGAATAGGGATTTGGCGAGCTTTTTGTTTTTATACACCCATGACTTCCAAAGTTCTTCATATGTGTATCTCATATCCATGAAAGTGCCATTTATCCAAAGAACTTCGTAATGGCAAATAACGGAATATTCTCCATCCATTCCTGATCTTGATACCCCATCATGGAGACGCGCAGTCCTTTCAACTGATAATCGGGATGATTTTTAATATATTCCGACATGGAACGCGCACGTACATTCTCTTCGGCTTTCACTTCCACCGGTATCACGCGATGCTCCGTCTGTACCACAAAGTCAATCTCCGCAGGTGTTTTGTCACTGCTCCAATAATAGGGCGAAAAGCCTTGGGCCACTAATTGCTGCAAGACAAACTGTTCGGTAAAAGCGCCCTTGAACTCCTTGAATACATTATCTCCTACCAGCATCTGGCTGGCGGGCGCCTCGGTCATACAACCTAAAAGACCGCAATCAAGCAGGAATAATTTGAAGGCACCCAGATCTTCGTAAAATTTGACAGGCATCTGCAGCTCTTTTATCCGGCTGACTTTATGTACCAGACCTGCATCCATCAGCCACTGAATGGCGAGTTCATATTCCGTAGCTCTGGCTCCTTTCTTCAACACATTATAGATGAATTTCTTGTTCTCCTTGGCCAACTGCGAAGGCAAGGATTGCAGCACTTGTCCGATACGTATACTTTCAGTAGGTGTCGTATGCTTGGAGATGTCCCGCCGATAAGCATCAAGGATTTCAGTCTGTTTGTCACGTACTTCCTGCAAGTTTTGATGCTGAAAGAAACAATCCACCACTTCAGGCATGCCACCTACATAATAGTATTGGCGAAGCAAATCAACATATTTTAAACTGAGAATCTTTAAAATTTCCCAATCGGGCTGACGCAACAAATCGCACAAATCAGTTTCACCGGCAGCCATCAGAAATTCTTCAAAATCCATCGGATATAGATGCATTACATTTACCTTACCCACCGGAAAGGACTGACCTTTCCCCAAAGTAATTCCTAACAAGGAGCCAGCCGCCATCACATAATATTCAGGTGCATTTTCCTGAAAATATTTCAAGCTATGCAATCCCCGTTCCACTTCCTGCAACTCATCGAATACAATCAACGTTTTTCCTGCTTCAATCTTCGTTCCTGTGATAGCCTGAAGTGCCAGCAAAATACGGGGGATGTTATAGTCGGCTGCAAATAACTCCTTGGCCAGTGGCTCGACATCACAGTTGATGTAGGCTACGTTCTCAAACTCTGTCTGACCAAAATGTTTCATCACCCAAGTTTTACCAACCTGACGAGCACCCAACAGTATCAAAGGTTTTCTCGCAGGATTATCTTTCCAAAGTTTCAACTGTTGTATAATCTTCCGTTTCATCGATTCCTTTAAAATAAGAATTATTCACTTGTTTCTTGCAAAGATACATTTTTTCGAGGATGAAAACTAATGTATAACACACTTTTTCGATGATAACTTGAGAGCAATATTACATTTTTCAGGGGATATCGGCGGATTTTTGATAGATATATCAGATTGGCGGGTTAAAGGTTTTCCACCTTAGAATCGAGCAATGTTCCGCATTTCTATTTCTTACCTGTAAAACTAGCCTTTTGTCCCTGATCGTGCAAGGCGGTACTTCAGACTGGTTGGCTGAAAAAATCATCCTCGCAAAGCGAGGGTACTGAAAAAGTCATTTAAATCGTTATTTACAAATGCTCTCGTATAGGGGTACGAATAACGTAAGCATAGAAATCACAAAATAGGAACTTTTTCAGTGCTCTCCGCTTCGCTACGGTATTTTTTCGCCAAGCCTTGCACAATCAAACGGATGCATATAAGAAAAGAAATACCAGCTTTACCAAAGCCGGGCATATTCAACCACAAAATTAAAAAGACCATGATTCAAACAAAAAACAAGTATTGCAAGGAAACATTCATCCGCCTGAACTACTGGTATGACCGGATACACGGGCTTGCCCGGGAAGACATAGAGAAAGTGAACACAATAGTGGAACACTTCGAAAAGACACGTTCCAACCGGTATCCCCGTACAGGTGACGGCCTGTTCTTTATTTCCGGATACGGTAAACGTTCCCGGCCGTTCTTCGTAGATGCCGTGTATGGAGATAACATTGTGCTCCGGAATTTCTCCCGTGTCCCATTCGTATCCCGGGATAAGAAGGGTATCAAATGCGATATGCATGGCAGCGAGTGCGTGCTGGTAAAGACCGATGATGTAAGGTTCAAGACTTGGACTACCGGCCGTTTCAAGCACTGGGGACATTACGGGGCATGTAAAAACGGGGAGGTTTACTACGATGCAAAAATAGCCCTTTGGAAATGTGGCGCACCTGAACAGACGGAAAGCAAGGAATGGTTCAAAATCCATATCCGCAAAAACACCCGGCCGGGCGGGGACATGTACACCAGAGAAATATCCTGTAAGGATGAGGATGGACTCAAGCAGTTTGTCAATGACCATGAAGGTTTCATATTCGTAGAAGAGGATTCCCAGGAGATGGTCATACCATGTTTCAGGCATTCCGACATGAGGATTTCCCCGGAAGAATGGGAAAAGATGAACTGTCCGGTATCCGTGCGTGAGATATACGGACAGATGCAGAAAGTAAAGATTGTAAAAGACCATAAAACACATCTGACCACATTCTACTATTAACACAGTATCGCCACATTAAAAATCACCCTGCTTCCTGCCACATGCGGCAGGAAGGAAACAAGGGTATATCATCGATGGTTGGAGACGGTTTTGTAGTCGCTTACGAAAAAGATGGAACATAGTATATCTTACCTCTGAATTATAATTTTACTGATATTGGCTATTTTGTTTATCCAAATCGAAATCATACACTCTCTATCCCTTTATTGCCGGAGTTACGAGTGAATTATCCGGGACGTTACCGGATTTATTATAACGCCAGTATTGAATCCTTTTCTCCCTCATTGCAAAAGACAGTCTATTTGATGGATGAGTTCCGGTTATCGAATGATCTGTCAGATGTGAAACAAGCATGCAAAAATGTTTTTGCAGATCCTTCCGTTCTTGAATTAGATGGAGGGGATGAAGTTTTCCAAAAGTATGTGAGTGATCATATTCGTTATCCGGCAGATTTCAATATGGATATGCTTTATTATGTTACGTGCCGATTGTCTGTCAATCCGGAAGGAAAGGTGGTACAGGTGGATGTATTGGATAAGACTTGTCCAGCCTCTATAAAGGCAGAGGCTATTAGGTTATTGGAGAAGATGCCCTATTGGAATCCGGCATCTTCCTTCCATGTATTTGGTAACCGAACAGCTTATGTGGCAGTTCGATTTTGTCAAGTAGAATAATTATTGGAGTAAAACTCGTAAGTTAATCCCATTTATAAAAATAGTCCTGTTATTGTCATTGGTTAATGGATTCGGTTCAGTTGATTTCACAGTTAGCCCTTCGCTCGTCACGTTTGTATTCGAACTGAATCCTTTTTGATATGTCTTGCGGAAGCGTCTTTATTTTGGCGTTGAAATCCAAAGCTCTGTGGTTGGTGTACTTCGTGTTTTATTGATTTTTTACTTAAGTCCCGAGAGGACTTAATACTTTTTTCGAAAAAAATAAACGCTTTTTAATAAAAAGTCCGGGTATCTATTGAGGAAAATAAAACTTGTGACAAATATTTCCGTATCTTTGCGATAGGTGATACAGAGAAAAGACATAGTTCTCTCGGAACAATGTTGAAGCACTGTCTTTGGCGTTTCTTTTCGACTGTCCGAGTGACAGCGACATGAAACATCTGAGAGGGTTCGTAACTTCTGTATTTGGGTATCGTAAATATCGAAATGTTCGGTTTATCGGAAATAAATAACAGAATAGAGGTTTATGTATATATACCAATGAATAAATGTTAAAACCATATGTACCTTTAATTGTATAGCTTATGAGATATCTGCTACTTACCGCTGCTTTGGCGATGAACATGCAAGCGATGGTCGCGCAAAGCTCTTATCAAGTAAAGAACAGCGTCACGCTGAGAAACGAGGATTGTGATTTGACAAAGATGAGCGTGATCTTACCCGTTCCTGTCAGTAATATCTATCAAGACGTAGTCGGGCTCAAGGAATCTTCGGGTATGGTTCTCGATTTGGATGCCTCGAATCGGTATTTGAGAGACATAAAGACGGACGGACAGCCGTCCTCCGGCGAATCGTATACGTTAAGCGAGGAGTTCTCGGTCACGCTCTATCCTGTGTACATCGATATGGCACAATTCACCACACTCTATCCGTATGATACCGAATCCGCTATCTATAAGCGATATACTGCGGATAAGGGGGGATATATCGATACGAGCAATCCGACGATTCGCTCCGTGTCAGACAGGCTTTGGAGCGAGTCTGGTGGCGAGATTTTGGATTACGCCCGCTTGTGCTACGAGTACGTAGCGGCGAATTTTAAGTATCTGTATACAGACACCGGGATAAGCCCGATAGCGACTATCCTTTCTGACGGGGGAGGTGATTGTGGTAACCTTGCTTCCATATTTGTCAATCTGATGAGAGCTAAAAAGATACCGGCTAAACATATTGTTACGGTAAGACCCGATGGGTCTCATCACGTCTGGGCGGATTTCTATCTGGAGCGGTACGGCTGGATACCCGTGGACGTGAACGCAAGGCTGGTCGATCCTCGGGGGAATTATTTCGGCTATTGCCGGGGGGATGGCATCATCATGTCGGAAGACATCTGCCATGAGGCGGAGTTCTTGCCCGGAGAGAAGTTCGAGGGGGTAATCCTCCAGACTTTTTGGTATTGGTATTGGTATAGGAATGCCAGTGGGACTGTCGAAGCAGAGCATGCGCTTCGAGGGCGGCAAACCGACCGGGTATCGATACCTGTTATCGGTGAGACCCGCTATGACGGAGCCTCCTTGAGCTGGAACCTATTCCCGGGCGCTACCGGATATCGCGCCAAGGTCTATGAGAAGGCTACCGGACGTTTGGTCGATGCGATAGACATGTCCGCAGACGCCTCCTCCATGCCGTTGGACGGGCTGGATCCCGAGACGGAATATGGAATTGTCTTTACGCCTTTGCGGATGGTGGGAAATATAGAGACGAGCATGGGAACGTATGACCTGGCTTTCAAGACAGCCGCTATCCCGACCGCCAACGAGGAGATCGAGGCCGGTGAGTTGCGTGTATGGGCCGCCGGCGGCCGACTGTTCATCCGTACACCGGAGGCTGAGCGGGCTTATATCGTGACCTTCGACGGCCGTGTGTACAAGACCCTGTCCTTGCCGGCCGGCGAGTACTCGGAACGGATGCCGCAAGGTTCTTACATAATACATATAGGTAAACAGTCTTATAAACTGAACTTCTAGACTCTAAACACAAAGCGAGGGTGTGCCATCTTGCATTTGGGCGCACCCTCAAACCTTCAAGGGGTGTGGCGAACACCGGTATATACCGGCTTGCCACACCTCCTTCTTTTCTGTCATCGGAGACACTTCCGTCTCTCTATATATTCCATCATGGATTCCTGCGCCGTCTCTTTCCTGCGCTTATAACTATCTATTTACCGCTCTTCAATAGATCGTATAAGATCTTTTGGCCGTCAGCCCCTACCAAGCCTACGCCCTCTTGGATGAAGAAACGCTTGAATTGCTTGGTATCCGGGGTGCCCCACTAGGTGGTTATGGTTCATGGATCATCTTATTTTTAGAGGCATTTTCTGAATATCCTTGTGTAAGGATAGATCCAATTTAAGTCAATAGGCCTATCAATAACGGCATGTAGTCTTTTAATTTGATTCTTAATATTTTTAAAGCTTGTTGAATCCTGTAATCTACAGTTTTAGAGGATATGTTTAGATGTGAGGCGATCTCTTTATAAGTCATATCTTGGAAGCGATTCATCTCAAAGGCTTGCCTGTAATTTTCGGGTAAATCTTGGATGGATTTTTCTATTTTACGAATCAGTTCCTCTTCGATGTAGAAGTTAGGATTGTCGTAGGGGGTATTAGTATGATTATATAATATCGTTAGGATTTTATTTTTCAGTTCATCCCTGTTTTTTTGTCTCAAGCAATTGTTTCGAACAGCTCGGAACAAATAGGGTATGGGAGAGGATTCTATTTTGATCATATTTCTATTCTCCCATAACCATATCATGATTTCTTGAACAATTTCTTCACTGTTATCAAAATTTACATATTGGCATGCGTAGGAACAGAGTCTAGGATAATATTTGAGGAAGAAGAGATCAAAGGCCTTCTTGTCACCTTTTTGGATGGAAGTGAAAAGTTGGATGTCTTCATTTAACGTACTTTTTAACTTTTTCATTATAGCAATACTTCGGTAAATTTTTACCGAAAAATTGAAAGTTAAACAATAGAACCGGCAAAAGTCGGTTCGAAAACATTAAAGAGGTCATTGAAATGCTGTCAAAAACGAATGATTAAGCATGAAGAAATATACTAAAAATGCGAGCTAATCTACTGGTAATAAAGGCGAAAAGTATTTAATAACTCGTTGTTTTTTTAGTAAATTAGAAGTTAACTACTCATCTAATTATGGCTAAAGAAACACTCCTCATACAATACCAATCCGAGTGCCTGTCGGCTCTCAAATCAGTCGTGAATATACACAAACCTTTTGAAAAAACGTTCATGGACACCATGAAATTATCCATGGCCATCCCGGATCGTATAAATTTCCTCCAATTGGGCAGGTATGGATGTTTTTCGGAACAGACATACCGTAACCTTTTTGAGAATGAAACTTTTGACTGGTTTGCATTCAACGCCTCTATCATCAGCAAGCATCTCACAGGTAAAAGAAAGGCTATCGCCATCGCCCCTTCCTACATCCCCCAATCAGGCAAGAAGACACCTTGGATAGGTTACTTCTGGTCCGGTTGTGCAGGAGTTTATAAGCGAGGGTTGGAAATCATGGGCATCAGTGTCATTGACATCGACAACCATAAATGCATGACTTTAGGTTCCATTCAGACGCCGGATTGTAAGACCTTGGATAATATGGGTAAGAACCTGGTTGACTGGTATAGCAACTATCTTATCAGTAGAAACGACAAGCTACAGAGCCTATCCAAAACGCTGGTCGCAGACGCGTTCTTTTCCAAGGAAACTTTCATAACACCTATGCGTGAGAGCGATTTCCATGTCATCAGCCGCTTCAGGAATGACGTAGTCCTGTACTATCCAACGTTGGAAAAGAAAACAGGAAAACGTGGTCATCCCAAGTGGTTTGACGGCAGGATTGACTTTGCCAATCCAGATCTGACCCGGTGCAAAGAATACGAGGTGAACAAGGGAAAGCTATACGGATTGAGGGTATATGCGAAAGCTCTCAAAAGGTATGTTTCCTTAGCCCTCTGGTATCCGATGGACGGGAGGACAGACAAGTGGCAGCTTTATTTCTCCACAGACGATTCCATGGATGGACGATAAGTCCTGGATTATTACAGAACCAGGTTCCAATTGGAATTTTGCTTTAGAGATGGAAAGCAGCATGCAGGAATCACCAACTGTCAGTCAACTGACTTCAGAAAGTTGGATTTTCACTTCAATGCATCGCTTGCCGCTGTCAACTTGACCAAAGCGGCATGTAAGAGGCTCGGAATAGCCTATTCCATATCCTCTTGCAAGTCATTCATACACAATGCTTATATGCTTGAACGATTTATTTGCGTGTTTGGGATTAACCCAGACACGCAAGTTATTGACAAACTTTTCAAAGAACTCATTTTATTTACTGTCAGAGCCGCTTAGGCTTGGCAAATTTTTAACGAACTATTGTTATAGTATTTCCTAAACTAACGAGAGTTCGATCTAAGAATAGATATAATCTATTGTTAAATAGGAATATAGCGATAAAAGTATTAAATTTATAGAACTGAATATAACATTTAAACGATTATCACTATCTTCTCAAAGTCTAAAATTACAGAGATTTATTGTATGGCCGATGATTTTTGCGAGGAATTTGCGTTATAACAGGAGAAATATATGATTGAAGACAAGAAGAGCGGGTATCGTAACAAGCCCAATCGTATGAGCGAGCTGAGATTATGGTCATTTTTATCCTGTTTCATTCGGGAGGTTTCCGCTGTTTCAAGCATTATCACAAGGAATATGTCCGTAAACATCTGAAACACCTGTTTTCACGCCAGGTGTCCTATAACCGTTTCGTGGAACTGAAGAAGGAAGCATGGTTTCCCTCTGAGCATTTTCATCAAGAAGGTCCCGTTGGGAACCTGTACATGTATTAGTCTCGTCGACTCTATCCCCCTTTGGTGTATGTCGTAATCAGAGGATTCTGATTCATAAGACATTTGAGAGGATTGCAGTGCGTGGAAAATCTCCTATGGGATGGTTCTTCTGATTTAAGTTACATTTAATAACCAATGACAAAAGTGAAATTGTTAATTTCATGTTTACACATGGAAATATAGATGACCGTGAGCCATTGAAACAATGATAAGTTCCTATAGAACATCAAAGGGAAACTATGTACGGACAAGGGATATATCGGTCAGGCTCTGCTCGAGAGTCTCTTTCTTAACGGTAGACCGCTTGTCACTAAAGTTAAAAACAGCGTGAGAAACTCCCTGATAAGTATTGCTGACAAGATTCAGCCCAGAAAAAGAACCTTGATTGAAACGGCCAATGATGAATTGAAGGACATTGCACAGATTGAACATTTTTCAGACATCGTTTTTTAATTCATTGTCAGCTATCGCAGCATACTGCTTTTTGAACAAGAAACCCGCCTAAAGTTCATCGACGACGGGTGACTTGCTATTTTCTGATTTTACATCGAACTCACGTTATATAACGATTATAAATCGTATGAAAAAATATTTACATTTTTTCTTCTTTTTGTTTAGGAGATATCTTGGCTTATGTCTCTTATGTATAAAAAGAGTTATGGAAAGTCGTTTTTGCCCCAAAATAAATGAATCTGTTCTCTTGCGTTACTTTACAAAACAGTTAACGGATAGAGAGGCTGAGTGTGTGGAAGAGTGGATACAAGCATCGGAGAAAAATAGACAAATTGCTCGTGATGTGCATTATATTCTATTCGCTACAACGACATGGTCTAATTTAAGAAAAACATCATCGGAGAAAGCTTTACGACAGGTCAAAAGGAAAATGCTTCGTAAGCGATCTTGGTTATTTGTTAAAACAAGGTTTCAACAAACCGCAGCTATTCTTTTGATCATTTTATTATCCAGCGTGAGTATCTATCTGTTGAAAAAGGACTCAAGGCAACTAGAGTGGATCGAGGTACGAATGAATTCAGGAATGACAGGTACGATCATGCTGCCAGATGGATCTAAGGTTTGGCTGAACTCAAATACACATATCAAGTATCCCTCTGAATTTGCTCAAGATCGACGGGAGGTAGAGTTGAATGGAGAAGCCTATTTTTCGGTGGAGAGAGACCCGAATCGTAAATTTATAGTTCATTCAGTTGAGGATCAAGTTACGATAGAGGTACTTGGTACGGATTTTAATGTCGATGCGTATAAGGATAATGGATTTGTCTCGGCCACATTGATCTCAGGATCGATCCGGTTGTCATACGTAAATGCGGAGAAGGAGAAGCGTTGTTTATTGATGCGACCAGAAGATAAGGTGATATACGATCGAGTCCAAAAAAATGTAGATATGTGCAAAACGGATGTGGAAAGGGACATTTCTTGGAGAGATGGTACGATACTCTTGAGAGACACTCCATTAGATGAGGTCTTATGGACATTGAGCAAATGTTTCAATGTTGAATTTGAGGTGAGAGGCGATCATTTACGATCCTGTTCTTTTACTGGGGTATTTAAGAATATGAGATTGGATCGGATTTTAGAGCATTTTAAAATAGCCTCTCATATAAACTATTCCATAGAGCAAGAGGTTGGAGGAAATGGTGAGGTATTGAAAAAGAGAGTGATACTTTATTAATTGTTTAATCTTTAAATTCTAAAAATATGAATGAAACATATTCTTGACTTAGACAGAAACTTGGTTGTATCCAGACCTGGAGAATCATTATCATGACGTTTTAATCTTAAAAAAAATTTAAATCTATGGGAAACATCTATAACAGTTGTAGATTGCCATTAAGGATGAAGTTAGCTGGCATGTTGTTAATGGGATCAATCAGTATGGGGTATGGTATTACTGAGCGTAGGCAGTCTGCCTCTTTATTTATTGAAGTTAATAATGAATCGGTTCAGAATGTATTAAAGGAGATCGAATGTCAATCCGAGTACAGCTTTTTTTATGATAATCAAAAAATAAACACCAGTAGGAAGGTCTCTATTAGAAGCGATGGCGAAGATGTGTTTTCGATACTTGAAGAGTTGTTTGAGGATACCAACGTTACGTATAAAGTTTTGGACAATAGTATTATATTGTCGGTGACGGATTCGAATCCTGCAAAAGGAATAAAAGAGAAGCTGCAATCATATAGAAAAGTCACAGGTGTCATTACGGATCCGCAAGGGGAACCAATTATTGGAGCTAATGTCGTAGTGAAGGGTACTACGCTAGGTACGATTACCGGACTGGATGGTGATTTTAGCTTGGAGGTACCGGATAGGGCGGTTTTATTGATTTCCTTTATAGGTTATGTACAAAAAGAGGTTACGATAAATAAATCCTCAGTGTATAGAGTTAAACTACAGGAAGATACTCAGAAATTAGACGAGGTAATCGTTACGGCGTTAGGTATCAAGAGAGAGGAAAAGGCATTAGGTTATTCTGTGCAAAAGGTCGGTAGTGAGGAACTTACGGCTGTTAAGGGTACGGATGTGGCTACAAGCTTAACGGGAAAGATAGCGGGTTTGTCTATCAATAATAGCTCCGAGATCTCAGAGGCTCCGGAATTGCAATTAAGGGGTGAGAATCCATTGATAGTAGTGGATGGTGTGGCTTATGGCAATTTTACATTGAGTGATATCAGTGCGGATGATATCGAAAGTATTGATGTCTTGAAGGGAGCTACTGCTTCGGCTTTATATGGCGTACGAGGGCGTGCCGGTGCTGTAATGATTACCACAAAGAGAGGAAAATCAGGAGAACTGACCGTGAATGTGTCAAATAATACTATGTTTCAAGCGGGGTATTTACGTTTGCCAGAGGTGCAATCTAGTTATAGTACAGGAAACTATGGCCGTATGGAGTATAATAGTGGTTATGTCTGGGGTGATTATATGGACGGCCGTGAGGTTGAGCAATATGATCCGGAGACAATGACCATGCGAGTGATGCCCTTGGTTTCCAAAGGACGTGACAATGTGAAGAATTTTATGCGTCCTGGCTTGGTGACCAATACAAATGTAAATGTATCTCAATCTGGAGAACTGGGTGGTTTTCGTGTATCAGCCACGCAGGTGCATCAGAATGGACAGTATCCCAATTCTTCATTGGATAAGTATATCGTGAATATGAGTGGGAATATTACCTATAAGAAGTTCAAACTGGATGCGGGAATGTCTTATAAGAAGATGAAGTCACCCAATATGCCGGTAGTGGATTATGGTGGAGGTAACATCCTTTATAATATGCTGATTTGGGGAGGTACGGAATATGACATTCGTGATTTCAAAAATTATTGGAAGGTTCCGGATCAGCAGCAAAATTGGGGTTTTTCTGCTTGGTATGATAATCCTTATTTCTTAATGAACGAGCGAATTGATTCGAGAGATAATAATCTGTTCAATGCGAATGCTACCTTGAGTTACGATATCATGAAGAATCTTAAGGTAACTTTACGTTCCGGTTTCGACAATTATGATAACGGCACGGAAAAGCGTCGTTCAGTGGGTGATAGCGGCGAAAAACGTGGTTATTATGAATATCGAAAAAAGGGGGGATCTTCTTTCAATAATGACTTGATTGTGAATGGTGATTTTACATGGAAATATTTTACAGTTGATGCGATTGTGGGATTATCTTCTTTTTGGTACAAGCAGGATGATCTAGACTCTTGGACGCGTGGAGGTTTGTCAGTTCCCGGTTTTTATTCTTTAAATGCTTCTGTTGAGCGTCCTGGTACTTCTAAGGAGATAAAGGAGAAGGCTTTGTACAGTATATATGGAAAAGTTGGTTTGTCTTGGAAGAGCGCAATTTATGTGGATTTGACGGCTCGTAACGACTGGTCATCCACACTTCCCTCTGATTCTCGCTCCTATTTTTATCCTTCTGTTTCTGGAAGTTTTATACCGACTGCGTTTTATAACCCGCTTGAGGAGGTATTGGATTTTTGGAAGGTTCGTGCATCATGGACTGTCGCAAAAAAAGATCTATCTGAGTATGAGATCAATAGGGTGTTTGACGTGAATACGGATGTATGGAATGGTATGTCTACTGCTGGTTATCCTTCCAAATTACGAGATCCGAATATCAAGCCGGAAACGGAGGCCTCTTATGAGTTTGGTACAGATTTTCGTTTTTTCAACAATCGTTTGGGATTTGATTATACCTTCTTCAGTCGCTTGCGTTATGATCGTTTGATTGAAGCGGATATATCTGAGGCTTCTGGAGCCAAGAAGATTATAACCAATACCGCAGAAGAGTTACGTCAGAGAGGTATGGAGTTTACGCTTACCGGAAAACCGATCGTGACAAAAGAGTTTCAATGGGAAAGCGCTTTGAATGTTGCTTATTGGCATTGGTATTATGATAAGCTAGATCCTGTATACAGTTCGCAAGATCCCCGTATTGGTGTTGGAGAGCGTTATGATAAATATTTTTTCACGGATTGGGAAACTGATCATGCCGGGAATATCGTTCATCAAGCGGGACTTCCGGTGAAGAACAAGTATCAATCTGTTATAGGATATAAGGATCCGAAGTGTATTTTAGGCTGGACAAACCGTTTTTTCTACAAAGGGTTTGATTTGAGTGTCTCGATCGATGGTCGTATCGGAGGTGTGATGTACTCATGGACGGAACAGGCCATGTGGCATTCCGGTGTTCATCCCGATAGCGATAATCGCTGGCGTTATGACGAGGTGGTAAATGGTAAGCAAAATTACATAGGGTCGGGCGTAAAGGTTGTAAGTGGCTCGGCTTCTTATGATCCGTATGGAAAAGTTTTGGAAGATACTCGTGTGTTTGCTCCAAATGATGTTCCTGTGTCTTATCAAAATTACACGATGAATTATAATGAGAATCCTTGGGATCATGATGCTCGTCAAAATATCAAGAATGGCTCGTTCTTGAAACTAAGAGAAGTAGCATTAAATTATACACTTCCCGCAACGATCGCTCAAAAACTCTTGATGAAGAAAGTGAGAGTTGGTGTTATCGGACAGAATCTGTTAATGTGGACGAAAGAATTTAAATTTTCTGATCCGGATCGTGGTAAGGAGAACTTAAATACTCCGACTTCTCGTTATGTTGGTTTTAATATTGATTTAACTTTTTAAGTACAAATAGAATATGAAGAAGATATTTTCTACCTTATTGATATCTTTGGCGTTTTGCTCATGTGGCGATTTTGATGAGATCAATTTGAATCCTGATACGCCAACAACGGTAACTCCGGATTTCTTGGCAACCAATGTCATATTGAAAACGACAGAGAGTATTACAGGCAAGCATTTTTTTGATAATTCTTGGTTGTTAAAAACTTCTTCTTGTACGGAACACATGGAGTGGTACCTTTACAATAAGTTTGAACGTTCCAGTTTTTCTCGGTATGGTTATTTGACAGACTCAAAGAAAATGTTAGAGCTGGCTGTGGGTAGTGAAACATTGTCGGAGGAGGAGAAAAATGCTTATCGTGCGTTGAATTTGTTTATTCGCTCTTATGCTTTTTATGAGACTACGATGGAGATGGGGGATATACCTTGTTCGGAAGCCTTGAAGGGTGAGGGTGATGGTATTTTTTCTCCTAAATATGATACGCAGGAAGAAGTGTTCCTTACTATCTTGAATGATTTGCGTGAGTCTTCCCGATTATTTGCCAGTGCTGCAACCTTTAAGGGAGATCCTGTATATAATGGAGATCCTTTGTTGTGGCGGAAGAATGTGAATAGTTTTACGCTACGAGTCTTGAACATGTTGAGCAAGAAGCAAACGGTAGGTAGTATAAATGTACGTGACTTGTTTGAGCAAGTAGCTAAGGAGCCTTTGATGGAAAATGAGGGAGAATCTTATCAACGTGTTTATGATGCGGGTAAAAGTTCGCAGTGGTATCCGTTTTATTTTGAAAAACAAAATTATTGGTCGTATCCGGTGATGAGCTCTTTCTTAGTGGATATGATGAAAGAGTTGCAAGATCGTCGTTTGTTTTATTACGCAGAACCTGCCCCTCGATTTAAGGATGCTCCTGCCGATTCGTTTGATTCTTATAGTGGCGTAAATCCTGTATTGGAGTATGGCCTGGTGCAAGCGGAGTTCGCAGGGGGATTGCATTCTCATTTCAATGAGCGTTATCATCGTGTGCCCGAAGGAGAACCTGTTAAATTTATCGCTTATTCTGAGATACAATTTGTTTTAGCGGAGGCGGCTTTACGGGGATGGAAAACTCCGGCAACGGCACGGCAACATTATGAGAATGGCGTACGTGCCGCTATGCTGTTTACTTTCGAGCATACGCCGGAAGCTTATCGGCATGGAGTGACGATTGATGAAGCGTACATTAACGAATATTTGAGTGGTAAGGCTAATTTTGATGAGTCTAAGGGCTTGGAGCAGATCATGAACCAAAAATTGATAGGCTTTTTTGCCCAGTTAGGTTTTAATGGATATTATGACTATCGTCGTACGGGATATCCCCGTATTCCGATTGATCCGGCAACTAACATGAATGAGGTAAATACACAATTACCTCTCCGCTGGATGTATCCAAGTAGTGAGTATTCACAGAATCGTGAAAATATAGAAGCCGCTATAGAGCGTCAGTTTGGTGGTATTGACACTCCGAATGAGGTAATGTGGCTGTTAAAGTAGGAAAGGAATGAGATGAGATCTGTTTTTATATTGTTGGTGGCGGTCGTTATGACCGCCTGCCAATCTTCGAGGAAAGAGCTGAAGGTGCTTCAATTCAATATTTGGCAAGAAGGGACCTCAGTGGAGAATGGCTATTGGGGGATAGTGGACAATATCGTTGAATTGAGTCCGGACTTGATTACTTTTAGTGAGGTCCGTAATTACAATGGCATCTCTTTTATTTCTCGTTTGGTGACGGATTTGGAAAAAAGGGGGATGAGGTATTATGGAAAGGAAAGTGTGAGTACGGGGATTTTGTCAAAATATGAGATTCAGTCGCAAGAAGTGGTTTTTCCCTTGAAAAACGATCGTGGATCAGTGATTAAGGCAATGTTTCAAATTGAAGGTGAAGAGATTGTCCTCTATTCCGCCCACTTGGATTGGATGAATTGTTCATATTACTTACCGAGGGGATATGATGGTTGTACTTGGAAGAAGATGAAACAGCCTGTGGTTGACGTTGATTCCATATTGGCGGATAACAAGGCTTCTTTTCGGGATGATGAGGTGCGGGCGATTGTTGAGGATGCGCGGAAAGAACGAGAACATGGGCGAATTGTTATGATTGGTGGCGATTTTAACGAACCTTCCCACTTGGATTGGCAAGCCGATACGAAAGATATTCGTGAACATCGAGGAATGGTTGTAAATTGGGATTGTTCTAAGATATTGATAGAGGATGGCTATAAAGATACTTTCCGAGAGATTTATCCGAATCCGGTTATTTATCCAGGATTTACATTTCCAACAAATAATATTGAGGTTGATTTAAAGAAGTTGACTTGGGCTCCGGAAGCAGACGATCGGGAGAGGATTGATTTTATTTATTATTATCCGAATAAAGCTGTCGCGCTAAAGGACGTTCGTATCGTTGGAGCAGAAGGGGCTGTCTTATATGGTGAGCGCATAGAGAGAGACAAAGATAGCCAAGATTCTTTTATTGCTCCAGCTGGCACATGGCCTAGCGATCATAAAGCCTTGTTGGCTACGTTTGTATTAAAATAGGAACCCGATCATGCGAACAGGGAAAGCCATCTTTTATATACTTTAACTCCTTTGCGGATGGCAAGCCGCAGCACAGGAACTAGCGATGCCCGAAGGCTTATCGACAGACGGTAAGGAGGGAGGCTATGTGGATAAAGTCGGTAATCAAGCCTATATCTATACCGGGGAGTTGGAACCTCCGTACCTAAACCGTCTGGAAGGGCACCCTTATCTGGATACGAGGAATTACCGGAAGGGAGCGTTGGCTTTTGACGGGGGCGTATATCCTGGGATAGGGATGCGTTTGAACGTGTATATCGAACGGCTGATCGTGCTTTCGCCGGATCGGCGGTTGCATGTGATTGTCCCCCCGGAACGGATACCGCGATGTGGATTGATGAAGTTATTGACCGCTCTCCGCGGAACTACAGGTCACGCATGAGGCTTTCAAATCATCGTTCCAATCCTTATTTTCCGAAAGTTCGACGTTTTTTAATTCATGCACCTTGTCGCAGAGTTCATTTTCGCTCAAGCTCTTGATGTCAGTTGTGTCGCCATAAAAGTGACGATGCAGCCATAAGGTGTATTTGTACCCTTGTTTGTCGTTGTCAAAGATGCTTCGAAGCTCTTTCACCCGATTCTTCTCAAGGATTAGGCGTAACAGCTTCATCTGTCCTTCCGTGAATGTTCCCTCTGTAGATACATATACAAGATTGAGATTGCTTCCGGAATGGAGTAATTGATAGTGGGAGATGCAGTCTATAAACGACTCCCTGATGTAGAGAATGTCTATCGGGCGGCTTTTATCGTGGTTGCTGGTTGCCAAACAGCCGAACTTGCCGCCAATGACTCCCTTAAAGGCTTCATTCCGTTGTGAAATGGCTTCCACGCCTTTTTCACTGTACATCTTCACACATACATTCCGATAGATGCTTCCTAGTTTTTTTACCTCACGAATAAAAAACGTGTTATTGAACACCGGGCTTTCAACGCTCTCTTTTGAGATACCTCTTTTCCGGAGATAGTTACCCTTGTAGGGTTGTAGCTGACGCAAGTAGAATTGAAGCTCGTCCGGTCTCATGCTTGTGTTGCTTACATCATACCGGCTTTTTTCGGGTGTCGTGATACGGTTGGTGCTGATGTAGTTCTGAAGGATCTCCCCTACCTCACGCAAGGTCGGCATTTTTCCGGTTGTTTCAAACAAGTGCTCTTGCATCAGGTCCATGATGCTACGGCCACGCACGTTGTCACTATGCACATCCCAATAAGTATATTGGTTCTGTGAGTTCCGCTTGATGACAATGGTGTGCGTTCCGTTGCTCATCTTAGGACAGGCGTTGGAAGAGCCTTCCACGATTTTCCATCCCAGTTCCAGCAGGAAATCGGGCAGAGAAATGGTTGTTTTTATCTGGTTGAAATCGACTTTCATACGATTGGTGGATGGCTAGATGGTTTCTATAATATCTTCTGGAAGAAAGTATCGGATTGTTTCCTGATGCTCTGGTTTTTGCTTTAGAAAAAGGGCAAGATGCACTTCCTGGCCGTCTTTGATAAACGGGAGATGGGTAGCTTTCCCTTTTGTCAAATAACCAATATAAGATAACTGCAAAACAACAGTAGAAGATGATACCTCTAAAGTATATTTGCCATCCATATCTGTCACTGTCCCGTTTGCCGTTCCTTTCTCTATTACGTTCGCTCCTATTATCGGTTCACCATTTTCATCCTTTACAATACCACTTACCGTTTTTTTATTCTGCGATACACTTGGCTGTAAAACTAATTCTGTCGACAAAATAACCTTCTTATCCACTACCGAATACTTTACATTCGTTCCGGAAAAGATATGATCTAAGACTTTGAATATATCACTGTTTTCAGCATCAATCGAAACTTTACGATTCAGGTCGACATGCTTCGTGTTGAAAAAGAACGAAAACTCAGATTGGTTTTCTATTTCATCCAATACGGTTTGAACCGTTTGATTCTGCATTTTCAGGTTAACAGTTGCATTCTGAGCATAGCTATTTGCAGCTTGTGCCAAGCCAATCGAACAGAACAACAAGAATATGTATAACTTCATAACTCTTGGAATTTTGTTTAAGGTAAACCAAAATAACTCTGATACTACCCAAAACTGTTGGGTAATAAAATGTTTTTGCATCACTTTGTAGTGATCTAATTAATAAAAAATGATTTATTACTGCTTGTCGCCAAACAAGCATTTTAAAGTCAATTCATTTCATCCGGAAGAATACGCCAATATTTTTCCGGATGTTTTTTCTTTATGGGGGTCTGTTGGTGTGTTTCATGATACATTGCGTGTTTTAATGTGTTATTAAATTACTTTTAAATTGTGCCTAATAGATTTCAACCTTAGCCTTCTCATTCTCGATATTGTGCGTATCTAAATAACGCCATTTGATATTAGACGATATTTTAAATATTTCCAAGATACGCTCCAACCGCTGATGACTGAAAGACCCGGTAAAAGCTTCACCACGAAGACGATCATTGGATAATACGAAGGTTACATTAAACCGCTTCTCCAACATCCGTAAAGCTTCCGGTAAAGGGGTCGCATGAAAAACAATCTTTCCGTCTTTCCAAGCAATCTCTGACTCGCCGTTCGTTTCAGCCAATTGGGCTCGGGAGGAAGAAGAGTCATAAGTTAGTTTCTGCCCCGGTTTCATCTCTATAGCCGTCATTCGACCGTTTTTCATGTAACCGAAACGAACTTTACCATTGATCAATGTAGTCGCAACAAAAGGATCTTTTTCAAAGGCTTCAACATTAAATGAGGTACCCAGCACCTCTATTTTTGTTTCATGGGGAGCAGTGATTTCAAGACCATGCTCCGGATCTTTCTGCACTTCAAAAAAGGCCTCTCCTTGCAATGTAACCCTTCTCTTGTCCTTATCAAAAAAGAGGGATAAGTTAGTTTCGATTCCGAATTAAGATGGACAATAGAGCCATCCGGCAACTGAATAGTAGTCGTCATACCCGGATTCGTTTTTACTTCAATCATCTGAGCTATTTGGGGCGGACGTGGTCTCAGTGTTTGTATACCGAAAGCGATCAAAAGTGGAATAAACAGAATTGCTGCAACCCGTTGCAGTAAAGTAAGCATGCTCACTTGTGGACGGACACTGTCCTTGCTCATCTTTTGACAGACAGAAGATAGCGCTTTCTCCGTATCCACTTTCAACAATACCTGCATCGTATCTGTCGCCAGATAAAGGGTATGAATCTGTTTGGCAATCCGATAATTTTCATCCGATAACCTGATCCACTCTTCAACTTGCCGACATTCCTTGACTGTCGCTTCGCCAGAACAATAGCGAGGGAGAAGGTACTCTATCATATCTGTATTCTGTGTTTCCATGTCTGTCTTTTATCCATGTTTATCTATTAGACAAGAGAAGTCAGACGGATTCCTAAACGTAAAGGTTTTTTTAATTTTTTTTACATAAAAGAGCTTTTTACTTGTTTATACCCTTAAATCAAGGTCCATTCGGAATTATCAAAATAGTACTGACCATCAAAGTACATTATCCTGTTAAGGAAACCTGATTTGCGGAATTTACACATTCTATAGTGCAAAACAAGTTTATTTGCGTAAACAAATAAAGAGTCATGGAAAAATTACAAATAAGTTTCGATGCCATGTTACGTCCCATATCGACTGCATTTCATCGATATATGTTCGACCATATAAATTGGAACAACCGTCTGATAGGGTAATCGGTCCGCATGGTGCAGGAAGAACAAAAGTAATTGCAAGGCATTGAAAACGATTTTGTTGTAAAAGACGATATCGGACAAGATTATATGAATGTAATTTCCTTATGGCAATTCGGACAAACTTATTAATCTAAGTTCAGACATGGATTTCATAAGTATTTTGAATTTGCAGAATTAAAAATTACTTTTGTAACCAAAGATATGGAAAAAGAAATACTACAAACCACAGACGAGCGCTTTTTACTTTCAGCCATGCAACATAGGGATCTAAAAGCATACGGTGTTTTATTCAGAAGATACTATCCTATCTTGTGTACATACGCCACTCGGTTTGTCGAACTGAAAGATGTAGAAGAGATCGTGCAAGACGTGATGCTATGGCTGTGAGAGAATCGGGAAACACAAATCTTCGAAACATCACTGAGCCAATATCTGTTCAAAACCGTTTACCATCGTGCAATTAATATGATTGCTCACCATCATTCCCAACTAAGGGCCGATACCTTTTTCTACGAGAATATGCAGGAAATGCTGCAAGAGACCGATTTTTACCAACTCGAAGAGCTAAAAAGAAGGATTAAGGAAGTGGTAGACGCTTTGCCTCCCATCTACCGGGAAGCCTTTGTCATGCACCGCTTCAAAAATAAAAGTTATAAGGAGATAGCCGAGTTCCTGCAAATATCCCCCAAAACGGTAGACTACCGGATCCAACAGGCACTGAAACAATTACGGATCACGTTGAAAGATTATTTGCCGCAGATCATGCTGTTGTTTCCTAAAAATATTCTGTCGTAAATGATTGAAGCGGCATAAAGCCGCTTTTTTTACATTAGAAAAAAAGATTACACGTTAAAAAATGCTTGTAAATTTGGTGCTTTTCAAGTTTATCGATATTTTTGTATCAAAAATGATACTTAAATATATTTTCCTCTATGAAAAAATTATATGATACATATACAATATATGAATTCTCAGATGAGAGTATTGTTAAGGAAATATGCAAGAGGGTTAAGGCTATACGACTTAGCTGTTGTTTTTCTCAACAAGAATTTGCGGATAAGGCGGGGGTATCCATCATTACAATTAAAAGAATAGAATCTTGCAAAGTAAATGATATTGCCTTGAGTACGTTGCTTAAGATTTTGCGTATCAGTGGAACTCTTGAGGGGGTTGTCGGTCTTGTACCGGAACTTCCAGACTCTCCATTCCTTATCAATGAGAAAACAGGCAAGAGAATACAAAGAATTAATAGTAAACGTAAGATGGCATGAAGAAAGAACCAATTATAGTGAATGTATATTTGTGGGGAACTTGTATTGGCAAATTGAATTGGGATTTTGAAAAGCATTGTTCCGTATTCCAATTTACTGATGAATATAGGAAACAGGATTATGATATATGTCCTTCCACCCATCCCAAGAGAACCCCTTTGTTTGCGTCTTTTTATGGAAATAGGGATAAGTTATATCAAGGGCTTCCGGAATTTCTTGCGGATGCGCTTCCTGATAGATGGGGATCTTCCTTGTTTGACCAGTGGCTCACGGATAACAATATAAAGGTTACGGAATCATTACCCCTATTGAAACTTTCCTATATTGGTAAGAGGGCTATGGGAGCATTGGAATTTGAACCGGAATTTAATGATGATGAGATCCAAGAGACGGTGGATATGTCATCATTGGCAACATTGGCTTCTAAAATATATAATGATCGGGATGCTGCTGCCATATCGCCAGAGGATAGCCTCACGATGAAAAAGTTGGTATATCTTGGGACCTCTGCCGGTGGTATGCGCCCGAAGGCGGTGATTGCCTATAATACCGAAACGGAAGAGTTCCGTTCCGGCCAGGTGGATTTACCCGAAAATTTCAAACAGTATATCATAAAATTCAAAGAGGCTGATGACTCTCCTACCACAGAGATAGAAATGATATACAGCGAAATGGCAGCGGCGGCAGGGATTGACATGATGCCATGTTTCTTGAAAGAAATTGATGGAAAGAATCATTTCGTAACGGAAAGATTTGATCGTAAGAATGGAGAAAAGATTCTTAGCCAGACTCTCGCGGCCATCATGCCGGGGGCAGATGATTATATGAAGCTATGTTGGATAGCGGAGACTCTGAAACTTCCCCAGGAAGACAAAGACCAGATATTTATCAGGATGGTATTTAATCATGTAGCAGGTATATCTGATGATCATAATAAGAACATATCGTTTATTATGGACAAGACTGGGGCGTGGCGCTTGTCACCTGCATACGATGTGATGTTCACGGCAAATACATGGGAAAATCCTTCTGCGCACATTCATTCGATGGGCGTGATGGGCAAAAGGTCGGCCTTGACCACAAGTGATTTCGTTAACTTCGCCGAGGATTTTGTGGAGGAACCCGAAAAGAAGATACTACAGGTGTTCGATGCTGTAAGTAACTTTCGATCATTATGCACCAAGTATGGCATAGGCAAGGCTATATCTGATAAAATCCAACATGTGTTGGATGGGTTGGTCACCGATGATTTGAACTTGTTGGAGTCGAAGAAACAGTAAGCTTGAACTGAACTGGCCGGGTTATTTGTAATAGTCAAGACTTGTTCTGACATTTGTTTTACTATCGGACAAAAAAACTGTCAGATGTTTGTTGCGAAGTTACACAAGTTTCATCATCCTCACAACCGAATGAGATTTTATCCTGCTCATTCGGTTTTATCATTTCCTGATTTTGCAGTTGATACTTTCTTGCCACAGCGATTCCTTCGATAAAAGTTTGCATGGGCGTTTTCCCGAAACAGTACTTTCCAGAGTGTGTTCTTTGGGTATTGTAGGAGTTCATCCACATATCAAGGTCTGCTTGCAGCTGTTCGATAGAGGTATAGATTTTCTTTCTGAATGCAATAGCATAGAACTCATTCTGCACGGTTCTGTTAAATCGCTCACATATACCGTTTGTCTGAGGGCTTTTCGCCTTAATCTTAGAATGATCAATGTCTTCCACAGCCAAATACAATTCATACTCATGATTTTCTCTGTTTCCGCAGTATTCTGTTCCTCTATCTGTTAGCATACGCATCAGTTTCAAGTCATGCTGCTCGAAAAAAGGAATAACCCTATCGTTAAGCATATCGGCAGCAACAAGCGCATTCTTTCTGTCATACAACTTGGCAAATCCGATTTTGGAGTAAGTATCAATGACGGTCTGCTGATAAATGTGTCCCACACCTTTGATATATCCTACATAATAAGTGTCTTGGGCAAGTAGAAAACCGGGATAATAAGTTTCTATCTCTCCATGAGCCTGCTTTTCTTCTTTTGCTTTTTCCAATGCCGCCACTTGGTTCTCATCAAGGATAATGCCCTCTTGTTCCACTTTGGCTGACAATGCTTTCAGGCGTTTCTGGAAGGTCTCCATATCGTGCCGTAGCCAAATGGAACGCACTCCGCCCGGCGAAATAAGAATACCTTTCTTACGTAGCTCATTGGATACACGGACTTGCCCCAATGCAGGATTGTCTATCGCCATCTGTACGACTGCCTGCTCGATGTGTTCTTCCACACGGTTCTTTATGACAGGCTTACGGCGAGAAATCTCCTGCAAGGCGACTTCACCGCCTTGTTCATACAACTCTTTGAAACGATAAAAACTGTCACGACTGTAGCCCATAACCTTACAAGCACGTGATACGTTTCCTAACTGTTGGGAGAGTTCAAGCAATCCCAGTTTGTTCTTGATGACCTTTTCTGATGTTGTCATAACTTAATCTGTTTTCTGTTACAAATTTATTCTTTTTATACGTAACTGTCAGATTAAGTCTTGACTAATTCAGGTTATTTGCTGATTTGGAATCTTATCTGAAGGGAGTCACCTTTTCCCCACCCGCCACTAGTGCCTTCGGGCTGGTTTGCGATAGCGTACACGCAGTTCTCTTACTCCCACCATCCCATTAAGGTATGCCTGATTCTTGTTAGTCCTCACTGTTGTTCGTTGGCTGCGGAATCAGGCATCCGGTACGTTCACGCATCATCTTGTGGGATGCTGTGTTCTCTCACCTTACTGTTTACTCATATGCCCCGGCCTTTTAGGGCCGTAGATAGGTAGCCGGATATTTCGCCCCCAAATCGGCAGTCCGGTCCAACCCTTGCTTTTCTCCGAATGGATGTCTTGTTATTTTTCCGGTCGTATAATCTTATTTTTCCGGAAACAAGTGTGGTGGCCGTATGCCCATATGGTTATGTTCTCCCCACAGAATCCGTTTTCCCATTTTTCCGGTGTAGCCTTTCATATTACCGTGCAGCCACTTTTCTCGATACGTGGAATATGGTACGCTTCATTTTTCGGCTTCATCTTTTTTAAGGAATTGCAGATGTTTCTTCCGGTGTATCGATAGGCGGCCAACTGTACTTTCGGAATGTGCCATGCTTGCTGTCTAACCGGTTGTTTCTTGCGTCCATTCCAAACCTGTTACTGATTTTCAAGTTTTGTTTTTCATATCATTTTTTTAGTGAAGTCAAATCATTTTCCGCCGCAAATATAGATTGTCGCTAATCCCTTTTACGGGGATAAGGGGACGATTCACAAATATCACGTTGTTATTTGGCTGAAATCTTCCTTTTTCCGCCTCGTGCAAAAAGTGTATTTAACCCCAATTATTTGTTGCCATCTTAACCAATAAAAGAGGTACAAATCTTCCTTTTTTGACAAGTAAAAAAAGCGTATTTATCCCTTTTTTCATGGTGTCCCCCCAAGTCAACAATCAGTTTTCGCACCGTAAAATTGATTAATTAACTTCTAAAAAAATCAGAGATATGAAAAAAATTGAAAATTCATTCGCAGTGACAGGTTTTATCGGAAAGGACGCAGAACTCCGTAGTTTTGGAACAGCAAGCATGGCACGCTTTTCTATCGCAGTCAGCCGTGCGGACAAGACAGGCGGAGAAATCTCTTATGTTTCCGCTTTCATGGGGATTGAAGCCTGGAGAAAGAATGAAGCGGCGGCTTCCCTCGATATATTAAAAAAAGGTGAGCTGATTACCGTTGAAGGCTACTTCAAGCCGGAAGAATGGACGGATTCTAAAAGTGGTGAGAAGCGTAACCGCGTCATTATGGTAGCTACCAGGTTTTATCCGGCTCTGGAAAAAGAAGAGGAAAAAACGGATCGGCCTAAAAAGAAGGCTGCCTCTAAGAAGAAAAAAGCGAGCAAATGATTGAAGCGGCCTTGTGCCGCTTTTTTTGCCACATATCCGAGAATGTATTTGCGTTCACGCAGATTGTTTCCCCCACCCCTTCAGCGGAATGACTGCTCTCGCTCCAGGCTTGTATCGAACCAATGTTTATGGCTCACTGTTTAACAACAATGTCAATTTCAGTATCTCGATTCTTCCGAATTTTGATAACCAGCATGATCACAAAATTGTCGAATCCATATCAGATTTACAGACAGCTCTCACTGAAGGTGGAAACTGGATACTTCAAGAAGACTTGACCACAGACATGGTACTTTTTGTCACTCCCGGCAAAGAATTAAATCTCGACTTAGGTGGCAATACTTTAAATGCCACAAAACTGAGTATGACATATAAAGACGGGACTGAGAATGTATCTGGTAAAACCTGCGCTTTTGCCAATGATGTCATTGACATCAAACCGAAATCAAGCTCCAGCATACAAATCGTTGCCAAAGAGCTGCAAGTTGTTTTCAATAATGTCACTATCAACTCAGAGGATACGCAATCCACGATCTTGCATGGAACCAGTGGTGGTGATTATTCTGAGGCGATACACAGTACATTGGTTATGAGGAACTGTACTATCAACGCCAAAAAAACAAGCGGTATCGTTATTGGTAGACAGCAGAATGTAATATTGGAGAATACCATTATTAATCTTAATGGAGATGGTTATGGAATTACTCAGAATGGGACAATCCTCGGTTCTGTTTTCACGTTGAAAAATTGTACTATCAATAGCTCGCACTCGGCTATTTATCTGTCCAACCAAGAAACAGACGATCCCAACACACTGACCGTGGACGAGGGGACATACAGCAGTACCGATACCCCATTCGAGCTGAAAAAGACTAATGTCACCATAAAAAACGCTACCATCAAATCTATTTGGAGCGAGGAGCAAAAATATACTTTCAATGATGCTGGAACGGGAGCTATAGGATATGGTATTGCACTGGTAGGTTATAAAACAGGAAGACCATACGCAGAAGACGGCATAATCGCTTTATTTGAGAATAACACATTTCAACTTTCTGCAACTGGAAATCCGATTAATATCGCCACTTATAATGGAACGTCACTTGTAGAATACAATAAGTAATCTTTTATGTTCATAAAAATGAGAGTATGCTTAGACAACAATTGAGTATACCCTTATTTATATGTTTTATATCTTTTATCTGATTAAAAAGCACATTATCAATTTCTTAAATCTATCATAAAAAGTGCAGTACAAAACATAAAAAATGAATTTTGGAACAAATACAAGATTCGTGTCATCTCTTGCGCAAAGAAAGTCTGTAAGATAAACCACAAAGAGTAACAACCTTAGATCATTTTCATAAGAAAAGGAGAAATCAAATTGTTTAATTACCTTGATGAGAAATACGGATATATAGGCAGGATTAAGATATTAGACTCCTATGAGGTTTAGAAATGAAAGCGATCTTGCGGCCTTACGGTCCAAGATAGGCAGGCCGGCTGATCGTGGCGGATCTTCCACTAGGTGAACAATCAAGCGATTTTTGTTGTTAAAATAATATAAAAATAGGAGGGTGATTTTTATTTAGCCTTTTATTCCATTCCTAAATACGGACTATATTTATAAATTTGGGGGTGGTTTTTTGTTTATATAACCTCTCAAAAGGATAAAAGACAAACGCTGGAATGTTTACGGTGCGTATCGCTATTAATGTAAAAGTGCTTCTCATTATCCATTTTGAAACCATTTATCAATCTTATAATAACACAAGTATGAATAAGCAGATTATTGGAAAGAATGCGGGGATCTTATGGCGTTTCCTAAACACAGACGCGCATAAAAAGTGGCAACTGGCGGAAGTTAAAAAAGGAACTGGGCTTGATGATATGGAGCTGGCCAGCGCGATCGGGTGGTTGGCACGTGAAGATAAAATCCAGTTTGAGCTACAGCATTCAAGCGGAAAAGATAAAATAGCATACGTATATCTCATGCTAAACGTGTATTTCTAACTATAAGCCTCCGGCGGGGTAACTCGTTGGGGGCTTTCTGGCCTTTACATATCATGGCTTGAGTTTTCCATGAAAGAATCATCCTATTGGGTCTCTTATATTTTTTAGCATATTGGCATAAAAGAACTATTTTTCCATAACGGGGAAAACATTTATAGAAGGATACATAGTCCCTAATCAAACAATAAATCGCCTTTAAGCGCTGGTACTTATATTCAAATTAAAGAAATACCAGAACAAGGTTGGCAGGAGAATACGGAGAGTAACTTCATATAGATAGCTTGGATTATCAATGTAACACGGGTAAATCGGCCTCTTTAAACAGAATCTCTGGCATGTCTGCAATTTGGCTCAAGAAACGATGTACGTGTACCGAATCGATTTCTATCAACTCCACCATTATTCGATTTTCCTCTTCAGATATATAGAGATCGTTAATCCCTACTTTATAGCACTCTATCCTCCCCGTGTCCCTCTGCTCGATAAATGCTTCCAAAACCATTATAAGTGAGTCATATTTAGACAATAAATGATTATATGGATACTCGCGTTCGGTAATCAAGAATAAATCATTGCCGAGCATTTTCCTTATCTCATCTCGATATACGGACGTATCCCCTACAACCCCTATAACCAGTTCACAGGCGGAATTAACATAAGATCCCGCATAATAATCCGGATATATTGTCTTTCCCAAGCTATCCACGAGAAACGAATCCTTATATTTATCCTTATTCGTATTAGCGATGGTCGTTTTACCTAGCAAGTCTTTCCAGACTTCCTCGTCGGTATTCTTATGTACACAAGAACACATTATACTAATCAGCGACAATAACAGGAACATTTTCATATTGCCTAAATATAATGCAACTATCATTTACTATATATTCTTTAAATTTAGAGATGGATAAATCGTTACAATCATCCAAATACACAAAAATCCGATTTTCCTTCTCTGATAACGAACAATAACGAAATCCTATTTCTTTACAGATATTTTTGTTCTTTTCTTTCATAGTAAAAGACAACACACTATCATTCATCCGCCTTAGATATTTATAAGAAAAAAAAGCAGGCTTAACACTAAAATATGTACGTCCAAACATTTTATTTAACAACATTTTCCCTTCCTCCAGATCTCCGACTACATAAATAATAAAATTATACAGATCCGTATCATAAACTCCACCGAGACAATCAGGTAAACTTTCATATTTCGTTCTGTAATAATATCCAAACGTATCTCTGAAACAATCATAAACAGACTTTTTTATTGTCATATCATTAATGACACTATCCTCTTCATTACCCAAACGGAACTCACCCGAAAGTATATGATAATCACGAGATTTGTTACTGAGACCATATGTTACCGTGGCGTTTTTAGTCACTCGGTATTTCCCGGCCCTTCCTGTATACTCGTATATGGTTAATTCCAATGTGTCACGTGGAGGAACTACATCGGTAATCATTAGGTAAGCATGGCTTTCTGGTAACACGTTTTCCCAAGTTTGAGAACTCTCATCATAAAACTCCAACTTATAATCATTTCTTCCCATCTCAATAACATTATCCATGTGATTTATTATCTTGATCGGTATTCTGCGTTGTGACACAGGAAAAAGTCGCATTTACCGTGCCATCTGTTAATGTCCAGTACTTATTGCCCAGCACCTTTTTATTGTTGTCTAAGAATACATCCATATTCAAGTAAGTCATATAAGGATTTCCGACCAAGAAATGACGCTTCTTTGAGGTGCTGCCCTCGCCGGTTACATTGCTTGCGGACTCACCGAACAGGTCGCTCAACTTCACTTTTAAAGTGCCGTCCGTATTCTTATACGCCGCCAACTGCCCGGATTTCTCCTTGGGATACTCATTCGCTCTTAAAACGGATGCTTTCGTCGCTGCCTCATATTGGTAGTTTGCAACATTGTCCTCTTTCGGAAGGCGAACCAAGGCCATACCATCATTAGGAACCTCCTCTACGCTCAGGTAGAAGCCCTTGCCGATCGGGTAAGAAACGGTTACATCGTTGTACTCGATACTCCAGTTGGACTTGACGGCCGCTACTTCCTTCATTTCTCCATTTGTATCAGGCTTATACTCAATCGCGCTGTTCCAAGCCTTTTGGTAGAAGGCCGGTGCCCAGCGGCTGTAAGAGATTCCAAGATCTTTATCTTCCTCATATTTAATATCCTTAAAGGCTTCCGTCTCCTGTCGGCCATTGTCTTGCGGGGCATAGAAGTCACCCGCATAGACATTTTGCTGCGGAGAGGCGAACCAACGCTTTTCCGTGTTCGACATCTCGAACTCTACCCAAGCTTTCTCGTAATCCAGATAGTGCTGGTTCATCAGCATGGCTTTCGGCTGGAAGTAGATCTTGTTTACCTTGTTGCCGTAGTAAGGGACAACCTTAATCGCATTGTTAGTTCCGGTATTGTTGACGGCCATATCGTATTGGATATTGTTTAGATTTGGCCAATTTTTTAAATCCAACGTATTGCGTTGATCTCCCTGTCGTAGCCTGCTTTCGTCTTCCAATCTCAATACATTTGTATTATTTCCCTTTTTAGGATCAATCGTAACCTTGGTGAAGTAGAGCGGAGCGAAGGCATTCTCGATCGGATCTGAGCCATTAGCGTCTGTGTCGTTGTTGTTTCCGCCCATATACAACTCGGCTCGGGTGGATTGATCCCAGTTGTCATCGTTATACCAAACAGCGTCGGTACCTCCCTTCCAAGTCAGGTACTCGGGGACGATCTTAAGCAACAAGGTCGCATAACCGGTACATGAATTTGGTATTTCCGATGTGCCATTATACTCGCCGAAAGGTATGCGTAATGAATAGGTACGTCCTTCTTCAAAGCGACTGTTTATATCACGATTAAAGGTAAGCGATAAGCTACCACCCTTCTTATTTGTTGCGGACAAAGATGTTAATACAGCTATCGGTACATATTTCTGTTCCTGTTAATTCTTACCTCCTATAATCAACTTCGGCTGATGTTCCGCATCACCCAACAATCTCTTCAAGCATTGGGTTGCCTTATCATCTTCTTTATAAAATTCCAAAATCTCATCTTTAGTAAACGATGCGGTTTTATCATTTTGTTTATCCTTGAAATCTTTCAACAGCTCCTGAAGGTCTTTTTGTTCGGAAGAAAATTCTTGCTCATACTGCCAAGCCCCCCTAAATACCAGTCAAAAGTATATGTTCCATTTGGATATGCTTCTGTAAACCGTTTTACAGTGCCCGTTGGATTTCCTTCGGTATCCACCTCTTCCACCCAAAGCTCAGCGGTTACCTCCGCGATAGACCCCATGCAGGCAATTCCCTCGGGAGCGGTCGATGAAGCATTCACCGCTATTGTTACAGAAGGATTTACAGTGAAAGGAGAGTGTAACAAACAAGGTTCTTTAAAATTAATCGTAGGTACTTCAATCAAATTTCCATCATCATCATATGCTGATCTGGCAACATGACGTGCGCTAAACAACACCACCTCATAGCTATCCGAAGCGGGTTGGGCTTCAGGCGTACTTTTCTCCCCCTTGAATTTAAGATCCGTATTATTCACGTCGATCGCACCTAGGTAAATAATATATTGGCTTCCTATTCCTTCCTCCCATGGGCAATGAATACGAGGAATCTTCAAGAAAGAATAAATAGTTTCTAAACACTCCTCATATATCTTATTAAAATTACTACCCTTGCTCTTTATCGCATTTATGGTTTCTTGGGGGATCTCCGTGATCTTTCCGGTAACCTTGGAGAGATCATCGCTCTTTTCAATCGTTACCTTTAGGGTAGTTAATGCATCTTTAAGTTTATTTATATCTATATTCGCATGGTCTAACTCTTCTTTTGACCAAATTGTCTTTTTTTCAGTCCCGTTCGGCCCTTTTATCTCTTTCTCACCCGTATCTGAGATAAAATCATTGATTGCTCGTATATTCATGACAATCTCACTTGCCAAAGCATCATCTTTGGAGCCGGGCATCGGCTCAAATTTGTCTCCTTCTATATACCTTTTGGTTGGTACCGCTATACGAATATTCTTGGAAAGCCTTTTCAATACAACATCTTTTTCCGCCGCTAAATTCTTACTCAACGTCACCCAATCATCCAATTGATCGCCAAATGTACTTGGGTCATTAAACTTTTCCGTTTCCACCACACCATAATACACATTGCCCACACCATTATGCGGATCATCCGTGTAAGGATCCGGCCCCATCAATCCATAGCGAGACTTACGAGCCTGCTTGTTTGTCAAATTAATATTTTTCAACACATCCGGCTCTTGATGCCACCCCATATTGCGCAACAAAGTACCATAATCGGAACTTACAATTAAAGAGGATGCTGTACAAGCACTTTCTCTCCGCACTTTAATATTGGGTTTTTATATACTCGCACATCATCAATGGCATAGTCTGCTCCATAAGTATGAATGGTATTATTTTGTACCTCTATGAAATACTTCTCAAATTGGCTAGAATTATTGATAGCCATGGTATAACATACTTGCTGCCATTTACCTACGTTTTTATTAGCAGGTCTATCATCATAGGTAGCAGAATAATCCGTTAAAGCATCTCCTGACGTAAAACGATGTAAGACTACCGGGTTTTCACCCTCATTCTGACCAATAAAGTTGATATTGATATTAGGAGGAAGAGGTTTTCCACTACCTTTGTCACCGTTCCATGTGGTCATGTCATTTACCCATGCTGTAACAAGTAGTTCGGTATATTGACAAACCCCTTCTTTGATTGGCAACATGACCAATTGTCCCGGTTCGTTTGAGGCATCTATGTAATAAAAATATCCACACAGCGTTTGATTACTCGTCGCGTAAGTCCTATCATAAACTTCGGGTGCATCACTATTACTTTTTCAAATAAAAAGCGTTTATTTTTTTACCGAAAATATTACCTTTTGTCCTTTGGGGGTACGCTATAATATACGTAATAGGTGTACTGATACCATTACTTAGATTAGATATGTAGTGGCTACGATGGATTATTTCGCTCGTACAAGGGTGTAGCTGGTTAATTTATTGATTGTATCGGATTACCCTTTCTGAGGGTTGCCTCCCCAATTCTTTTCCTCCGATCCGAGTCCGGCTTTTTGCTCGGCAAAGGTTTTAGGATTCCGTAAATGGCAAGTTACAGCCATATCCTTTACTGTATGGAAAATAACGCTGAAGAAGTGTTGCCATTGCAGGCTACACCGATTGCTAGTGCATATAATGCTAAAGTAAGGGAAAAAGAACTTGTTTTCCGCATTGACCGTCTGCTAAAAGAACTTGCTTCCTTGAAAGAAGCTCTCCTTCTGAAAGGCAAGTGTTCTTGCTTTCTTGTCCTCATAGCTAAAGATTTTAATTCATAATGTTTTTTGTAGTTTCATAAAAATGCTTTTTCGAGAACAAGTACCTGTTTCGATAGAATAGTAAGATAATCACACCAAAATTCAGTGTACATTATTCTATATAACTAAACAGGCTAACCGAGTAGACAAAGAGGGGATAAGATGATTGCTCATTCTTATCTCCTCATGCCATCAGTTATTCAAAATAGTCCCTATCAATGTACTTCTATTGTAATGACAGACCTTATACGCACAACTTAATGTGTCAAGCAATAATACAGCTTTTTTTAGCTTTACAATTGCAATTTGCAACTACTTAGAGTAGTCATTTTAGCTTTGACATCCTCTTTCTTGTTATCTGCGGTGAGCGGTAGGACAGTTTATTTCGCCACGTCCCACCATATGCGAGAACTGAAGTGATCGCTACCGGACAGACGGCTAACAGCTACCTCGTAATTAGCCGCATTGTCTTGCGACTCTTTTGATGGGTAGCGGAAACGACGGGGGATCTCTCCATTCGTATCTGCGTTAGGATACGGATTGGCCGGGTCATAGGTCGATTTTAATTCCGGATAGCCGGAACGACGCCAGTTAGCAAAGGTCTCATATTCATCACAGAAACAGTTGATCCAATATTGTGTGTTGATCTGTTCCAACGCTTTCGATGCATTGAACGGGTTCTCCGTCAAATAGCGGTCGATCGCGGTCTGCGTCAGATACTGATTATACAGCGCCGTGCCGTTGGGGAACTGTGCGAACTGCCGCATGCAGCGCGTACGCCATTCTCGTAGTAGGTCTGCGCGCTCCCGTCTACCCAGCCGCGTACGGCGGCCTCGGCCAGCAACAATTGCGTCTGGGCATAGGTGCAGACGAACGTCGGGCCCGTCGAGTCGGAATAGGTATAACGGTTTATCGTGGAATAACGGCTCCTGTACGTGCTGCGGTAATCCTCGTCCTTGAACTCGGGGTATTTGTTTCCTACGAACCACGGGCTATCGGGGCTGTCGGAGAAACCGCTAGGCAAGCCTTTCTGGACGGCCGGATCGGAATTGCCATATTGGAAGTCACTACCCGCCTGCACCGAGATGGTCGGCTCCTCGCACACCGTACCGATCAACGACAGGCGCGGATCGTTAGTACTTTTCAGCAGATCCACGAAATACTCGGTCAGGAAGAAGTTGCCGCGATCCTCGTGCGAGTAGATCTTGGCGTATGGCTCGGAGAAGTCGTTCGTTGTCAGGCCACCCGCATGCATCAGCATGCAGTTGTCCGCATCCGACTCAAATACCCCGTTGGCTACCGCGGTCTTCACCCATTGCTCCGCTGCGGCCGGATCTACCTTCGACATACGCATCGCCACGCGCAGCATCAGTGAGTTGGCAAACTTCCGCCACTTCGAGGCATCGCCTTGGTAGAAGTTGTCCGCCGATTTCATCGCTGCCGCCGATGCGCCGTTCAAGGCGGCCTGTGCCTCGTTCAATTCCTTCAGCAAATCCATATAGATAGATTGTTGCGTGTCATACTCCGGGAAGGAATACAACTCCGGCTGTACCGCCTGTGAGTAGGGGATATCCCCGTAAAGGTCGGTCATGCGGTGCATGCCGTAGGCGAGCATGATACGAGCGATTTGGTAATCGATCTGCCGTGACGGATCCTCTTTCCAAGCCTCCACCGCATCTTTCATGTCGCGGAGCGCCCCGCGCGTGTCACCGTTGTAGATTTCCCAATACACACCTGAGTAGCCGTCGTTCCAAGTGTAATTCGCATTACCCAACCAATTGAACGATGCGGTATGGCTCATCCATTGAGCCGCATAGATACAACCGTTTCGCCATACGTCCCAATCAGATCCTAACATCTGATGCTGACCGTTGGTGAACAATAACTCGGTCGGGATATTCTCCGAATTCAGGTGCTCCGGGTCCATATTCACATCCCCGAAATCGCTGCAACCCGTTCCCCCGATCATGGCCGCGGCGGCGCACGTCATATATACTAAATACTTTTTCATACTATTATACTTCTTCAAACGTGATTAGAATTTGACATTGACATTGAAACCGATATTTCTCGTGGCCGGATAACCGTTCAACTCCAAGCCCTGTCCGTTCGTGTTGTTGTAAGCTGACTCGGGATCGATGTTATCGGTATGCTTCAAGATAGTCCATAGGTTACGTCCCACCAACGAGACGCTCAAGCCCTTCACCACCTTCATCTTGTTCAAGACAGACTGCGGGAAGGTATAGCCGAGCGACAACTCACGCAACTTGATGAAGCTGGCATTGTAGACGAACTCCTCGGCGATATTATTGTTGACGATCCCCTTGTGATAATCCTGCGCGTTTACCGCCACGTTGTTCTCTCCAAGGATCTTTCCATTGTCATCTATCATGACACCGGCACCGATAAAGCCACTGCCTCCCGGGTTATCAACTGTACGGCCAAGCAACGTACCCTTGTGCAGACCCTCGCTGTAGAGCGAGTAGTTCGTGCCGGAGAAGAGGCTTGCGCCTGCCTTGTAGTCAATCAAGAACGACAAGGAGAAATCGCGGAATCCATTCACAGTAGGATTCAATATATCATAAAGCGAATTATAGTCACTAAACTTGATTTCTGTCTGTGGATTTAACATAGAATCATTATTGGTTTATCACATAAATATATTGAAAATCAACAATATAAAAAAGTAAGATAATGCCAGATTATAGAAAAAAAGAAGGATGCTTAACTCTTGTGAATGCAAACATCCTCCACTTGTTAACGATGTGATTCAAGTCATATGGCTACTTTTTCAGCAGCACCGAAATCAGATCCCCTTTTTAAGGTTGACAGTAAGCCAATCAAAAATAGAAAATGATTGTTTTCATTCAAAAAGAAATTAGAGTTTCTAAGCGTAACAACAATTTCTACATATAAAAACTATACTTAATTTGAGGTTTTTGTTCCGGTGACACATATTTCAATATTTCTCCAACATTCCGACTACAATCAATTGTAATCGGAAATTTTCTATCAAATTGGGTGTTATTCCAATTCATTTTTGTAAGGGATAATATTTCTTTACATATCTGTTCAGGAGATTCATCAAAAGAAAAAAGCCTTATTTCTATAGGATTAGGAATATATTTACCTGGATACGTCCCATAATACTCAACATATCCTCTAGTATATAAAAAATGACGGCATCTATCAAGACTAAACATTGTTCCTCTTAATGGAGGATAATCATTATCTCTATATAATCTAAAACTTGTAGGCATGATAGTTACTAAATCTATTGAATTAATATTCATATCATAAGCAACCCTTTTAAAACCATCAATTTCTTCTTCGGAATAATTCGAACTCTTATGAATGACAAGCCTTTGAGGAAAAATTTTTATTGCATTATAATATTCACTCAAGGATTCCTTTAAAAGATTATATGCTTGTTCCTCCGTTAAGTGAGGTTGCCTATCCTTTTTATCCTCCTTTACAGGAGTCCCTCTTAATATTACTCCATTACCGTGTTCATTAAAAATTTGTGCAACACTGGTCTGAATAGTTTTTTTATCACGGGTACGATAAAAACTTATTCCTGCAAAACAAGTTATATTATTAGTTTCCTTTTTTAAAGACCAAGGAATACCTCCTGCCTTATAATATAAGGCAGTATAAAAGTTCCAAGCTATACTTGCTTCATCTTGCATCTCAGAAGAAGGCTTAGCAATTCTATCTCTTAGTATTTGAATTGGGATATTATATTCCATAGCTTTGGCTTTTAGTAATCTCCTAAAATTAACCTCAACTTCCACAGAATCCTCCTCTCCAAAATCATCATCTATTTCAAAAGTTTTAGTCCCATATATTATTTTTGTCAAAGATTCATCCAATACACATAAAATAACATCTGGCTTCTTATTGTTTGCAAGAAAATGTATTTCTGATAAATAAAGCTCCACTGTTTTAAGAATTAGCTGATCAATATCATTAGCTTCTTTTTTAATTTTCTCAAAGGTCGAATTATTAATTTTACGTATATACGATTCATCATATACAATTTTACTATGAAATCCGACTGTTTCATTAAATCCTGGAAAATTAGTAAAAAGATTAGGTTGTTTACTCTTTTTTGCTTCAATATGATTGCCACATTTTTTAATCCAGCTAATAGCAATATTAATACTTTCACTCAATCCTATAAACCCAACAACTATTTTATCAGGTCTTATATCATTAATATCTGACACATTATACTTATATATACCTGTCCGAGGACAAACATATTCCCCTTTGCCAAATTGTAACAAAGGTTCGTCTAGTAATTTAATTTCCATACAATAGAGTATAATTTAGTGTTAAATTAAAAGGAGAAGAAAATGATATATACTTATATTCAGTCTCATTATCTTCTAATTTATTTGTAAGACAGTATAACAAAAACATAAAATGTTGGTAAACAGAAGAATTACTTTCCAAGTTTTTTTTCTGAGCAATTAATTGACTTTCTTGTTTGCAACTATGATATCCATCATAAGTAAAACTCCATCCTGGAGTTATACTTATAAACCATTTTTCATTTGATCTAAAAGATTGAATTTTAAATGAAAGTTGCCTAAAATATAAAATTTGCTTCTTTTCGCTATTCCAAACTTCAGCAACAACAGAACGCGTTGCCATTTTTTTATTTTTCCACGTAATTTTTCGTTCCCTAGGCACTCCTATAGGCTTAAATCTAAAGTATTTTTCTTTTGGCAACCACTGAATATTCTTGTATGAAGCCAACTCCTCTATAGAACGATTTATAAGATGAAGCAGTGCCTCTTCGTACTTGAAACTAACATTGGCAAATTCATTTACAGAATACTCTTCAACCGTACCAATTTCCACTAACTTATTTAAAGGTTCATCCCGGTTATCCAAGGGCCTAAATGATAAAATTTTATCTTCAAAAGTAAACCAATCTCTGCAATATGTGATCTTCAATAGTTCAAACGCCTTACTTAACACCTTACCCATGGATGCACTCTTTTTAAGTTTATTGGGAGTACTCCAAGATTGCGTAATTATATCATCCCGATCTATCCCAATTATGCCTACATATACTTTTGAGGGGATATTTACTTCAAGTATATTCGGAAATAGCACTTCTGTTTTTATTATCTCTCTATGTTCTAAGAGATATCTTCGTTTACTTATTTCTTCTTCACAAAACTCATCTTTCAATAATTGTAATAAAGAATCTATTTTAGCAATACTAATTAAAGAGTTTACTTCTTTAAGAATGTCACTATAGTCTAAAATATCTTTTTCCGAAAATTCTAATTCATTATCACAAGCTACAGAGAATATAGCATCTGAATATTTTTTCAGCTTCTCTGTTATGATATATATAAGTAATCTATCATAATCCTCGCAACGTTTACCTTTTACAAATTCATTTATTGTATGTTTGACTTTGTCCCCAGTACTAGTAGATGTAACTTGAACCGCTATTCTATTTTCTGTATCCACTAGATCTATAGCAGCAGAATTCCTCACTCTGTTATTTATATTAACTAAATTTACTCCATAAACCAAATTTAGAATAGGAATAATCACATTTTCTGCATGAACATTGATATCATACAAATTTAAACTATTTAAACTTTCGACCTCAGTTCTAAATCTTGCAAATAGTTCTGCTATTTTTTCTATTTTCTCTTTTCTATGCATATAACTACATTTTACATATCTTTAAAGGTACACAAAAAAATATTTCTATAAACTTTCTCTTAAATTATTAGAGTTTATACAGAATAAGAAACAGAGCTATTGATTACTAGCACCCTGAAATCTTATTTGATATAATGTGTATTATGAATAAAAGTAGATATCAGAATATCGCTATATTGAAACTTTAATATATCATTTTTTGAAAATAAAGTATATATTTGCATTGAAAGAGTCGTTCTTTGACTGATGCAAAAGGAAACAGAATATTGTAATTTGCTTGTTTCTAAATCGTTACCTGTTATTATCAAGATAGATAATAACTACTTTATTTTCAATTAGATAGAAAATATATTGTGTTTTTACCAATAAAGCGATACTAATAAATCCAATGTCCTGAAATCGTCAGCATCATTTATGGCAATATCCTTACAAAACCACATTGTGACATCATTAATGTCTTTTACCGAATAAATACCAGTTAATCTATCTTTCCACTTTCTTGGACGTCCGATTTTTTCCTTATATCCGTACTTATCGCTGACAGAACCAATATCTTCTATTATGTCTTTACACAAATCCATGAAATCATCATCCACTTTACGGGTTGTGACAAAAGCTATTTTTCTTTTGGAAGACAATACTATTATCAATGAGTCATCATTGTATTGATATTTACTATCTATAAGTGGACCAGATAGCACATATACCTGCTGTTTGATAGATTCTGCAATGGTTTGCACTTCTTCCAAAAATCTTTTATTCCTAGAAGACAGTACTGTGTTACTATAAAAATAGTTGCTATTCATTTCTAATAGTTCATCAAATTGTTAATTAACTAAAAATAGGTTAAGTTATCCAGATTCATTATATTAAGGTTTCTTACATCTTTTAGAAAGGATGAATAGAAACGAACTTAACCAATATTTGCAATAATAACCAGTATCGCTTAAAATCAGCAGTAAAGATAAACAAATAGCGTGAGAAATTATGCTTGAAGTACTACTTTTATGTCTAATAATTCCCGACTGGATTAATTTTCTCCAGTTGGAATGTTATGGACACTTTGGCGAACAACGTTATCATCTGCTTTTCGGGCATAAGCTCGACTGGCTTTCTTTTAGCGCCTGTTTCAGTACCTTTCCATATCGCCATTGCTTTTGATCAGAGCCATATCAGCAAGTCTGATAAATGCACCTCCTTCTTTGGACCTTCAGATTAGATTACGCCAAGACGACAAAAAAACTGGAAATATCTGGTATTAGAATCATTAACATATATCTTCACAACTATTTTCATTTGGAGGCCGTCTAAACGCCACAGACAAAACGCCGGAGAAAGTCAAGTGTACATTGACAAACTAGTATTTGCATATGTTACATGTACGTAAAGAAGAACCTCTCTGGTTGAACAAATATGTGGTGGTCAATGCCTATTTCTCCAAATCGACTTTTGTGAATGGTGTCATTGCCATGAGTTTTTATGTGGAAAGCCATTTCCGGGATAACGCCTATTTAAGTTATCTCACCAATGGTAAACCTTCTAGTGAGAAAAGCATCCAAGATTATATGATGGAAAAATAGACATGGAACATCTTGAAAAAGACTGTTTTGAGATTATCCCGTTGGAAGGCAGATAGGGACAGATACTTTTGACTATCGTATATTCCATTCATTCAAAAATAATGTTCTATTATGCATTTGGAAAAACGGGATAAGAAAGTGCGAAAACTCTATTCCATCACTGATACAGAGACGAGGGCTTGAACATGTTGGATTATTGCAAAACTTGTTTCCATGTCGAATTTTGTGTCCAAGACGCAAAACAGTTTACAGAGCTAACCGATTGTCAAAGTAGAGACTTGGATAAACTGTATTTCCACTTTAATACTACATTGACAAGTGGCAATCTAGCTAAGACAGAAGCTTTCGAAAAGGGTGTCGTATTTTCAATGGCAACAGTAAAAGTGTTGTTCCACAATATTTTTCTCATGTAACGATGAGAGTTTTGACCCCTCATCAAAAGTTATAGGAAGAAGAGATTAGATTTTATTGTTATATAACAATGTTAAGTGAATGTTTAACGAACTATTGAATAAGAATGGAATAGTAAAAATGACACAGCAAAACTATTATCATCACATCCACAATAAGTAGAGTTAGTGAAATTCCTTAAATACTATAATATCCATACAACTAAATTTCATGGTTCTTCTCACGGCTCTTTCATTTAACTTTAGCATATCTCTTCAAATGCTTGATAGTACAATAGTTACATTGTAGTCAATATCTGATTTCAAGACCTATGTTATTTCGAATGAAGAGACAAATAATTGCTAACGAACTATTAGTCACGCCATTTGAAATTTTCATGTATTTTGAATAATTAAGAGCCGTGGGTTCTTCTTTGAAAAATCTAATAAAAGCTTGCAGAAATCGAGCCTTTTACTTTCCTTTGCGTCGTCAAAGAGATAATGATTGTTGAATTGATAAAGAAAAGTAATGAATTTAGTATGATGCTAATTCAATGGTTTTCATAAAAAAATAAAGTAATAAATGTGCATTCAATCAAGGGGTTAGAATAAACCAAAGCAAAAGATTCGATTCCTGGTGGAAATCACTTTCTTTTTATATCTATATAATATACTGATAATCTTTTAGTTATAAGTTTTATCTCAAACTTTCTATAGAGTCCCATATAAATAGTGCAAAATTCATAGAATCACTATGGATTGAAAATCATATAGTGAAATAGTTATGTCTTATTCATGTCCATATTGGAAAGCTGAACTAGTGGACATGAATATAAATTAATATGACATGAGACATAATTTTTCCATTAGTTTTTATCTGAAGCAAAGTACACCAAGAAAAAATGGCAAATATCCAATAATGCTCCGCATTACTATCAACAAAGAAGTTACTGATGTAAGTTTAAAAACTGTTGTTTTACCACAGTATTGGGACAAACACAAAAAGCGAATCGTAAAGACCGCTCCTGAAGCACAAGCGATCAATACCTATCTGGATGATGTTTATACAACTCTACACTATTACTATAAACAAGCACTCCTGAGTTCCAAACACATTACCTCCAATATGCTAAAACAACGCTTCCTCTTGATAGGCAACACCCCTCCAACCCTATTGGAGCTTTTCATGAAACAGAAAGAAGATGCTTGCAGATTGTTTTTGGCAAATAAAATCAGTGTATCTCATTACAACAAGCATAAGCTTGTTTACCAGCGTCTTGGTGAATTCTGCAAGAAAAGCAGAATTAATGACATGCCTTTGGACCAGTTTAACAGACAAACAATACATGATCTTGAAATTTTCTTTAAAGCAGATTACAACCTGTCTGTTAATTCTACTGCCAAGATGTTGGAGTTTATACGTAAAGGTATACTTTGGGCATATCAATGCGGATTAATACTCATAAATCCGTTTTCTGCCTACAGGATTAAAAAAGAAGATACGCAGGTACAGTTTCTTAATAAACAGGAAATATCAAGAATCAGAAAGAAACAATTAGATATTCCCAGGCTGGATCTTGTCCGGGACTCGTTTGTTTTCAGCTGCTTTACGGGCATATCCTATGCAGACATGTGCAAATTAACGAAAGACCAAATTGTATTTGATTCAAAAAGTAGCGGATATATTCATTTTTATAGAACCAAAACCAACCATCCGGCATTCATTCCACTGCTACCTCAATCCATGGAGATTCTCGACAAATACATTAACCAGAATAATTCAGGCAAAATTTTTCCTATGCTTTCCAATCAAAAGACCAATGCATATCTTAAGGAATTGGCTGATATTTGTGGCATTAAAAAGAAGCTGACCTATCATGTCGCAAGACATTCTTTTGCGGTTACAATATGTCTGGAAAACGGGATACCAATAGAAACCTTATCAAAAATATTGGGGCACACCAACTTAAGAGTGACTCAGGCATATGCAAAAATTACTCATAAGAAAGTAATGAATGACATGCAGGCATTAAAAGACCGGCTTGAATACTAAAGCATAAGTTTATTTTATGATTTGATATCTGATGAAGTTTGATGACATCTGATGCCAAGGAGCGCTATTTATTTACGAGAAACATTACATTTGTCTCAAATCAAAAAACACCGCCTATGGAAATCGTGAATATTGAAGCCGGAACATTCAAGGAAATGGTAACCGCATGGAACTCCTTGAAAAGTGAATTGAAAGAGTTACAGAATATTTATTTGAGAAAAGAGCCGGATGAATGGCTGGACAGTAAAGAAGTCTGTGAGATACTTTGCGTGTCTCCACGTTCTCTGCAACATCTGAGAAACAGTGGCACACTGTCCTTTACCCGGATAGACAAAAAAATCTTTTATCGAAAGCAAGATGTCGTGTCATTATTAACAACAGTACAAAAGAAAAAATAGTCATGGGAGAGATCATTACCAAAACGAATAAGGAAGTCCTTCAGTTCTTCGATGAGATGAAAAGAATCTCAACATTCATAGATGCGCTAAAATCAGGTTATACACCATCTTTAAATGGGGAACGCTTTCTGACAGACACAGAATTGTCAGAAATGCTCAAACTGACTAAACGCACATTATTGGAATATCGGAATTGCGGGAAAATCCCTTATTATCAAATCGGAGGGAAAATACTCTACAGGGAAAATGATATTGAGAAACTACTATACGAAAATCGCAGGGATACGTTTTAATGCTATTCGACAACCGTTTTAAATAGTGTTCAAACAATATTTTATAGGAAAGGTCGCATTCTGTGGGTTGAATGCGACCTTTTGCTTCTATTTAAAGATCAACTTTGCAACTCCCTGCATATCTTCCATAATGTTTTTATCCAACACACGAGCATAATGCTGAGTCATACGTGTAGAGGAATGTCCCAGCATCTTCGATACATTTTGCAAGGAAACATTATTCGCCAATGTGACAGTCGTTCCGAAAGTATGCCTTGCCACATGTACGGTCAGGCGTTTGTTGATCCTACAAAGCGTAGCTATTTCTTTCAAATATTCGTTCATTTTCTGATTTGACGGGACCGGCAGGCACGGACCATCCGGATTGTCCGGGTTCCATCCTCTATACTTGTCAAGAATTGCAACAGCAGGAGCCAACAACGGCACATTACTCGTACAAGTTTCTTTTGCCGCAGTGATTTTCACTCTAGACTTATGTATCCATAACTGTCCTTTATTGTCACGATACAAATGAATAGGCAGCAGAGTACTCACATCAATATACGACATACCGGTCAGGCAGCAGAGGAGGAAGAAATCCTTTACATGCTCCAGCCGGGTAGTAGAAAAATCTTTCGATATAATCCGCTGTAACTCCTCTAAAGTCAAGAAAGTCGGACAGGTTTCTTCCTTTCGAAACAGCCTTTTGCGCTTTCCGACAAGGGGATCAAAAGTCAGCCACCCGTTATCCCGGGCTATTCCAATAATCTTCCTGAAGCAGCTCATATATTTGGTCAGCGTATTCTGAGACAACCTCCTTACTATCCGCAGATGCATTTCAAAAGCATCAATAAACTCGCCGTTCAACTCATTGAAGGAAATATCCTCTTTCTTGTAAAATTCATGGATTACGGTTTCCAAAGATTCATAACAGTTCCCATAGCGGGAAAGGGTGGACTTCTGGTATTCCTTGCCGATTAATGCTGTCCAGTCCTCCATGTACTTCCTCATCGTACCCAGCACGGTACGCCGTTCCTCTTTAGAGAACAGCTTCACCAAAAGATGTTTAGGGGTTATCAAAGCCTCCTGACACAAAAGTTCCTTGTGAATTTGATATAAACGGACTGTCAGCGACTCAATATAGCTGTTCAGTTCCACCGATGTCCGGTCCTTTCCCTTGCTGCGGCCCTTGGTGTTATTCCATAATTTGATTGGAACAGAACGCTGGATTCGGATTTCATCCTGCTGCCCATTAACTGTCACACGAAGAAAAATCGGTGCCTCGCCGTTTTTTAATAATTTGCTCTTGCGTATGAAGAACAAAACTTTCATTGATTCCTGTTTCATACTGCTCTTAATTTACATTGTAAAATTAATAAGTAAGGAACAGACAAATCCTACTCAAAAACATGAAAATCAATGAAGTATGATGTATATCAGGGGCTTTTTATATGGCCTTAAAAAAAGCCCCTGAATTTGCACCTGACATACTTCATAGAAACGCTATATTTTGCTTCACCTCAAACAAACAAAAAGCTCCAATTCCGTTTGGAATCAGAGCTTTTCCTAATTTTGCTTTCTTGATAAGCGGTCCGGACGGGACTCGAACCCGCGACCCCATGCGTGACAGGCATGTATTCTAACCAGCTGAACTACCGAACCATTTTATAATCCATAATAATTTTGAAAAAGAGGCGGTCCGGACGGGACTCGAACCCGCGACCCCATGCGTGACAGGCATGTATTCTAACCAGCTGAACTACCGAACCTCTTTTCTTTTATCGCTATCTCTCTCGATTGCGGTGCAAAGGTAAGTATTATTTTTAAACCTGCAATAGCTGACGCAAAAAAATATCATATTTGATAGCAAAAATATCTGGAGAGACCTCAGAAGCTACATAATTATGCCGCCCCTATCCCCCTCCTATCACACCAGTTTATCACAAATACACTTCATTTTGGAACTTTTCATTCACCATCCAGAATTATGTAATGATAATTTGTTACTTTTGCGACTCAATATAAATGCTTAACAACAATGGACGTTGCCATTATTAAATATAATGCCGGAAACATCTACTCGGTAGATTACGCTTTGAAGCGGTTGGGCGTTACCCCGATCATCACGGCTGATCCGGAATTATTAAATAAAGCGGATAAGGTTATCTTTCCCGGAGTAGGTGAAGCTTTCACGACCATGGAGTATTTAAGGGAGCATAAATTGGATCAGGTGATCTTGAACCTAAAGCAACCGGTACTCGGGATATGCCTCGGCATGCAATTGATGTGCATGCGTTCGGAGGAGGGAAACGCGGATTGCTTGGGGATCTTCCCTACGGAAGTGAAACGTTTCATTCCGCGAAAGCATGAGGACAAGGTTCCTCACATGGGTTGGAATACCTTGACAAACGTTAAAAGCGGCCTATTCAATGAGCGATTGGAGAACAAATTTGTTTACTTCGTACATAGTTATTATGTACCTGTAAATGAATATACGGCGGCTACGACCGATTACATCCTTCCGTTCAGCGCCGCTTTACATAAGGACAACTTCTATGCGACACAGTTCCATCCGGAAAAAAGTGGATCGGTAGGAGAGGTTATATTGAAAAACTTTTTAAAGATATGATTGAGCTTATTCCCGCTATAGATATAATAGATGGCAAATGCGTCCGGTTGACGCAAGGAGATTACGCGACCAAGAAGGTTTACAACGAAGATCCTCTGGAGGTGGCCAAGATGTTCGAGGGTAACGGCATCCGGCGTTTGCATGTGGTAGATTTGGATGGAGCCCGTGAAGGACGCATCATCAACTACCGCATCCTTGAGCGGATAGCGACCCGGACTTCCTTGATCATTGATTTCGGAGGGGGCTTGAAACAAGAGGATGATCTGGAGATCGCCTTCGAAAGCGGCGCCCAGATGGTAACCGGAGGCAGTATCGCCGTGAAGAACCCGGAAATGTTCACCTCTTGGATCAGCAAGTTCGGTAGCGAGAAAATCATATTAGGGGCCGATGCCAAGGAAAAGAAGATCGCCATCAGCGGTTGGGAGGAAACGACCAGCCAAGAGTTGATTCCTTTTATCAAAGGATATTACGACAAGGGGATTACCAAGGTGATCTGCACGGATATCGCACGGGATGGTATGCTGCAAGGCCCGGCTATCGATTTATATAAAGAGATACGGGACGAGATCCCCTTCCTTTATATCATAGCGAGCGGTGGCGTAAGCTCGATCGAGGATATTGAGAAATTATCTGAGGCTGGGATTCCCGCTGTCATTTTCGGCAAGGCCATTTATGAGGGGAAGATCCAGTTGAAAGATTTACTTCGTTTTACTTGAAATAATAAAATAGATATATGCTAGCCAAGAGAATTGTTCCCTGTCTGGATATAAAGGATGGAAAGACCGTAAAAGGCATCAACTTCGTGAACTTTCGCGACGCTGGAGACCCCGTGGAGTTGGGCGCCCAGTACAGCCGTGAAGGGGCCGACGAATTAGTGTACTTGGATATTACCGCCTCACACGAGGGGCGAAAGACTTTCACCGAGTTGGTAAAACAAGTGGCGGCCCATATCAGCATCCCTTTTACCGTGGGTGGAGGTATCAACGAATTGAAGGACGTGGATCGTTTGCTTAGCGCTGGCGCCGATAAGGTCTCGATCAACTCGGCGGCTTTACGTAACCCGGCATTAATCGAGGAGATCGCCAAGAACTTTGGTAGTCAGGTATGCGTAGTCGCTATCGACGCTAATTTTGAGAACAATGACTGGCTATGCTATCTAAACGGAGGGCGTGTCCCGACGGATAAGTATTTGTTTCAATGGGCCTCGGAAGCGGAAAGCCGTGGCGCCGGCGAGATCCTTTTCACCAGTATGACGCACGATGGCGTAAAAGACGGATACGCGAACGACGCTCTGGCTACCTTGGCCGATACGTTGCATATCCCGGTTATCGCCTCCGGTGGAGCGGGAAAGATGGAACATTTCCGGGATACGTTTTCCAACGGGAAAGCGGACGCGGCTTTAGCGGCCAGCGTTTTCCATTTCGGCGAGATACGGATAGGCGACTTGAAGCAATACCTCAAGGACGAGGGGATCAATGTAAGGATATAAACATTATATATAAAGATGAAATTAGATTTCGAGAAAATGGGCGGATTAATTCCCGCTATCGTACAAGACAACAACACTAGTAAGGTATTAATGTTGGGCTTCATGAATCAAGAAGCTTATGATGAGACAGTAAGTACGGGTAAGGTTACATTCTTTAGCCGCACGAAAAACCGTTTGTGGATGAAGGGAGAGAGTAGCGGAAATACGTTGCAGGTGGTTAGCATCACGGCGGATTGCGACAACGATACATTATTGATCAAGGCGATTCCAGCCGGACCAGTTTGTCATACGGGAGCGGATACTTGTTTCGGCGAGAAGAACGTAGAGGATATCATGTTCTTGAAATATTTGCAGAACTTCATCGAGCGTCGCCGTCAAGAAATGCCGGAAGGTTCCTATACGACTACCTTATTCCAGAAAGGCGTGAATCGTATGGCCCAGAAAGTCGGCGAAGAAGCGGTAGAGACCGTTATCGAGGCGACCAACGGAACCGAAGACGGCTTCATCTATGAGGCATCCGACTTGGTTTACCACTTAATCGTATTATTGACAAGCAAGGGACTTCGTCTGGAAGACCTCGCCCGTGAATTAAAGAAAAGACATAAAGGTTGATAAATTCTATGGAAGAAGATATTCTACTCAAATTAGAGAACGTGGAGATATGCCGTGAGGAAAACAGGGTATTACACGACGCATGCCTCACGCTTCGTAACGGGGAGTTCGTATATGTGATCGGGAAGGTAGGCTCCGGTAAAAGCAGCCTGCTCAAGTCCTTGTATTGCGAGATACCGATCTTGCGAGGCGAGGCACGTATCATGGATTACAACCTCACCAAGATGAAGCGGAAGGATATCCCTTATTTGCGTAGGAAACTAGGTATCGTCTTCCAAGATTTTCAATTGTTGACCGACCGTTCCGTCTCCAAGAATCTGGAATTCGTGCTGAAAGCCACCGGATGGAAAAAGAAAAGCGAGATCAAGGAACGGATAGACAACGTGCTCCGTCAGGTAGGCATGCAAGACAAAGGCTATAAAATGCCGCATGAGCTATCCGGCGGGGAACAACAGCGTATCGTTATTGCCCGTGCCCTTCTGAACAACCCCAAGTTGATACTGGCGGATGAGCCGACCGGCAACTTGGACCCGGAGACGAGCGGACAAATCGTACAACTCTTACACGACATCTGCCAGCAGGGAACGGCGGTGATTATGACCACTCATAACTATACGATCGTGCATAATTATCCTGCCCGCATAGTAAAATGCGAGAATGCCTGTCTAAGTGATGTCAGAGAATAATTTTTTTGTAACTTTGCGGTCGCATTCTATTGAAAAAGAAAACAATTTAATATAGAACAAAAGAAGATGAAAGTTTTAAAGTTTGGCGGTACTTCTGTGGGATCTGCACAGAGAATGAAAGATGTAGCGAAACTGATCACGGGAGACCGTAAGATCGTTGTATTGTCAGCCATGTCGGGTACAACCAACTCGTTAGTCGAGATTTCCGACTACCTGTACAAAAAGAACCCAGACGGAGCGAATGAGATCATCAACAAGCTTGCCATGAAATATATGGGCCATGTTGAGGAACTATACAGCACCGAGGAATATAAACAGAAGGCCAAAGAACTGATAAAATCTCATTTCGAATATATCCGTACGTTCACGAAGGATCTGTTTACCTTGTTCGAGGAAAAGGTTGTCTTGGCACAAGGAGAGTTGATCTCTACGGGTATGATGAATCTTTATTTGAACGAATGCGGCGTGAAATCCGTATTGATCCCGGCTTTGGATTATATGCGTACGGATAAGAACGCGGAACCGGACCCTGTCTATATCAAAGAGAAATTGGTGAAATTACTTGCTGATAATAAGGATGCTGATCTATACATCACACAAGGTTATATCTGCCGCAACGCTTACGGCGAGATCGATAACCTACAACGGGGTGGTAGCGACTATAGCGCATCCTTAATCGGCGCGGCTATCGGTGCGGAAGAGATCCAGATCTGGACAGACATCGACGGTATGCACAATAACGACCCTCGTATCGTACAGGGAACGTCTCCAGTCCGTCAATTGCATTTCGAGGAAGCTGCCGAATTAGCTTATTTCGGAGCCAAGATACTTCACCCGACTTGTATATTGCCGGCTAAATTGAACAACATCCCGGTTCGTTTGTTAAATACGATGCAGCCGGACGCTCCGGGTACATTGATCTCTAACGCGATCGAGAAAGGTAAGATCAAGGCGGTTGCCGCCAAAGACAATATTACCTCTATCAAGATCAAGAGCGGACGTATGTTGCTAGCAACAGGTTTCTTGCGTAAGGTATTCGAGACTTTCGAGAACTACCAGACTCCGATCGATATGGTTACGACTTCCGAAGTGGGTGTCTCCGTTACGATCGATAACCGCAAGCATCTGGAAGAGATCGTTGACGATTTGAAGAAGTACGGAACCGTGACCGTAGACGAGGATATGGTTATCGTTTGCGTGGTTGGCGACCTAGAATGGGATAACATCGGCTTCGAGGCTCGTATCGTACAGGCCATGAAGGATGTCCCGGTTCGCATGATCTCCTACGGAGGAAGCAACTACAACGTCTCCTTGCTGATTAAGGCCTCGGACAAGCAGAGAGCGCTGCAAGCTCTAAGCGATCATTTATTTAACAACAAATAAAAACAAACGAGGGCGGCCTTTTACAGACTGCCCTTATTTATCTTTATATAATTTCGTATAATATGCTCAAAGGAACATTTCCTGTAGAAAAGTTCAAGCAGCTTTCTACGCCTTTTTATTATTATGATGTCAAGCTATTGCAAGACACATTAGACGTAGTAAAAACCGAATCCGGGAAATATGGTTACCACGTGCATTATGCCGTGAAAGCGAATGCCAATCCCCGTATCCTTTCCATCATAGCGGCAAACGGCCTTGGCGCAGACTGCGTAAGTGGCGGCGAGGTACAGGCAGCTTTAGATGCCGGTTTTCCTGCCGATAAGATTGTCTTTGCTGGTGTTGGCAAAGCGGATTGGGAGATCAACCTAGGACTGGACAATGATATTTTCTGCTTTAACGTGGAATCTGCCGTTGAGTTGGAAATCATCAATGAGCTGGCGGCCGCCAAGCATAAAGTGGCCTCTATCGCCCTTCGTATCAACCCGGAAGTGGATGCCCATACGCATGCCAAGATCACGACGGGTATGAAGGAGAATAAATTCGGTATCAACCTTAGCCAATTAGGAGGCGTACTGGATAAATTAAAGGAGATGAAGAATGTGAAGTTGATCGGTATCCATAGCCATATCGGTTCACAGATCACGGATATGTCTAGCTTCCGCAATTTGGTAATTCGTTTCAACGAGATACAGGAAGAACTGGAAGCTCACGGGGTTACAGTGGAGAACCTAAACTTCGGAGGTGGATTAGGTATCGATTACTATCACCCGAATCATTTATCGATCCCGGCTTTCGATAACTATTTCGCAGCCATTCATAAACTGCTTCAAGTACGTCCGGGTCAACAGGTACATTTTGAGCCGGGACGTTCGATCGTCGCTCAATGTGGAACATTAATCTCTAAGGTATTATATGTCAAGGAAGGAGAGACGAAGAAATTCGCTATCCTTGATGCAGGTTTCACGGAATTGATCCGCCCGGCGATGTACGACGCTTATCACCGTATCGAGAACATCAGCAGCGATGAGGCTGTAGAGACTTACGATGTAGTGGGCCCGATCTGTGAGTCATCGGATGTATTCGGCAAGGATGTAGAGTTGAATAAGGCTCATCGTGGCGACTTGATCGCCCTTCGTTCCGCCGGCGCTTATGGCGAGGTCATGGCCTCCCAATACAACTGCCGTCATTTACCGAAAGCCTATTATTCCGATACGATAAAATAATGAGCCAATTGATCAATGTGCCAATGTAAATACCTTGAGTAGCTTATTGGCACATTGGCGTATTAATCATATTGGCTCATTAATGATATTGGCACATTGGCATATTAATCACATTGGCACATTATTATGTTTCTACTCAATAATACAGAGCTTTTCCTATTGGGAATCACCTTAATAGGGTTCGTTATCTTATCTCTTTATTATCTGATCGCTTATGCCCGCCCTTTACGTGCGTCAAGACGAACGGATGATACCTTAGAGGAAGGTAATAAACTCCCCGTATCCATCATCATATACGCTAAAAATGATTCTGAGAACCTCAAGAAACACCTTCCTGCGTTACTTACACAAGATTACCCTGAATATCAGGTAGTCGTTATCAACGATGGCTCAAGCGACGATACCGACGATACGCTAAAGTTCTTTCAAAATGAGTATAAACATTTGTATCATACTTACGTCCCCTCGGACGCTCGTTACCTAAGCCGCCGTAAACTGGCGTTTACCCTAGGCGTGAAAGCGGCCAAATACGATATTCTTCTATTCACGGAGGCGAATTGCCAACCGCTCAACGATCAATGGTTATCTGCCATGGTTGGTGGATACACACCCGAGACCAGTATTGTCTTGGGCTACTGCAAATACAGCAACTACAAGGGATTCTTTCATAAGTTGATCGCCTATGATAACTTATTGACGGGTTTACGTTATCTATCTTCCGCCCTCTCCCATCACCCATATACCGGAAACGGACGAAATTTATCTTATCGGAAAGAGTTATTCTTCAAGCATAAAGGTTACTACCAATCCTTGAACTTGCATGCGGGAGACGATGACTTATTCATCAACGAAGCCTCGACCAAGGAGAATACGAAAGTAATCTATGCCCCGGACAGCCTAACGGAAATGGATCAAATCGAACGTTTTGGAATCTGGAAAGAGATGAAGGTTTCCCGTGCTGCCACTCAACGGTATTACAAAGGAAGTGCCTTGACATTCTATCATCTCGAATCCACTTGTTTCTACCTTTTCCAAGCATCGGTTATCGCTACGGTAGTGATCGGATTACAGGGCAATTGGCTAATCTCCTTGATCGCCGTATTATTATATTTGATACGTTTTATAATCAAGGCGAGCGTTTTCGGCAAATCGGCTCGAATGCTTCAACAAAGCCCTACTATCGGTTGGTTATTCCTGTTGGAGTTTATTCAACCCATATTCAATGGATATGTCCGTATTTACCGGCTTTTCAGAAGTAGGAAGGATTATACATTCCGGTTGGAGAATTAATAATGATGAGCACTCTCATAGGATATCTCTTCTTCCGCCACTTTGGGAAGTTCTTCCTCCTCTAATAGCGGGTAAGCCGGGGTAAACTTCGCATGATAGGTAGATTCCACATACGTCTTTTCCAATAAACGGACGACATTTTCTAAAGTAGCTTGCCGTTCTTTAGGTTTAAGCTGGCATTCCCAGATCACCATCGTATTCCAGCCCATCGCTCGTAATTCCTCACGTACACGGGCATCCCGGGCTTTATTCCGGTTTAGTTTCTCGGTCCACCACTCTACCCGGGTACGGGGAGGACGAAATTCCGGGCAACCCTCGTGCCCATGCCAGAAACAGCCGTTCACGAAGATAGCGGTCTTATATTTACGCAATACGATATCAGGGGTACCGGGAAGGCGCTTTACATTCACACGAAAGCGAAAGCCACAATGGAACAGGTATTTACGGACTATAATCTCGGGCTTTGTATTCTTGCCCTTAATCATAGACATGATATAGCTACGCTTTTCTTTAGAGATAAGATCTGTCATATCAATCCGGCAAAACTAGAACGTATGCCAAAGATACGGCTTTTATTCAAAACGGATACTCTTGGCCGGATCAATCTTCGTAATCAAATAGGAAGGTCCCAGCATCATCAACATGGAGGCGGCCAATGTCCCTATATTCAAAAGGAACAGTGAAAATAGACTCAGATCGATAGGCACGGCATCCAAATAATAAATAGAAGGGTCTAATTGGATAATATGGAAATGAGATTGAAGCAAACAAAGAGAGATACCGATGATATTCCCCCACAACATTCCTTTGCCGATCAAGAAGAAAGAGACATACAAGAAAATCTTGCGAATACTGTTATTATTTTGTCCCAAGGCTTTTAGGATTCCGATCATATTGGTACGCTCTAAGATTATGATCAATAATCCGGAGATCATGGTAAACCCTGCGACGGAAAGCATCAGCGCCAAGATAACCACCACATTGATGTCCAGCACATCCAGCCAATTAAAGATCATCGGGTTCAACTCCTTGATCGAGCGGGCGTAAAACGTATTACCATTTCGGTCTTGCCGTTCCGTCAGATCGAAATAAATATCCTCGGCCACTTGGTCCAAACGATCATAGTCATCCACTTGCAACTCCAGTCCGCTTACTTGATCTTTATCCCAACCGTTCAAGCGACGTATCTGCTTAATATCAGCAATTACGAACATCTTGTCATAATCAAGGAAACCCGTCTCATAAATCCCCGTGATCGTGAACTTACGGGCACGCACATCGTCTTGCACAAAATAAGTCAGGAAAGAATCCCCTACCTTTAGTCCTAGCAGATCTGATAAATACTTGGAAATAATAACATCTGTAGAGTTCTTATCCGGCTGGATCGTAAAGATCTCGCCCTCTTTTAAATTATCCTTGAAGAAAGTCCAGTCATAATCCGTATCTACCCCTTTCAAGACAATCCCTTGAAAATCTTGGTCAGTCTTCAAGATACCGAGCTTCGTCGCGAATTTCTCGACATGGCGAATACCCGGGAATGCATCGAGCGCATTCAATAAAGTATCGCTAACCGCTATCGGCTGCGACTCATAGGAAGAATTACTATCGAAATTCGTGATCTGGATATGCGAGCCGAAACCGATCACCTTGTTCCGGACCTCTTTCTTAAAGCCTATCACGATCGCCACCGAAAGAATCATCACCGCCAATCCCAAGGCGATCCCGATCATGGCAATACGAACAGCGGGAGGAGTAACCTCACGATCCCCCTCCTTACTGAAATGTATCTTTTTGGCGATAAATAGCTCTAAATTCATTTATAACATTCTTCCCGGATAAGCTTCCAACGCCTTTGATAACACCGTCAAAGCTTTCGCCAGGTCTTCCTTTTTCAAAACATAGGCCATACGAACCTCATTCTTACCAAGTCCCGGTGTTGTGTAAAAACCCGACGCCGGTGCCATCATGACCGTCTGACCCTCGTATTCAAACTCTTCCAGACACCAAGCGCAGAACTTATCGGCATCATCCACCGGAAGTTTAGCCACCGTATAGAAAGCGCCCATCGGTATGGGAGAATAAACGCCGGGAATACGGTTCAAGCCATCGATCAAGCATTTACGCCGTTCCACATACTCGTCATAAGTCTCACGGGCATACTCCTCGGAAGCATCCAAAGAAGCCTCGGCAGCGATCTGTCCGATCAAAGGCGGGCTTAAACGAGCTTGGCAGAACTTCATGACGGCACTACGCACCTCGGCATTTTTCGTAATCAACGCACCGATACGGATACCGCATTCCGAATAGCGTTTGGAGACAGAATCGATCAATACCACGTTCTGCTCGATACCTTCCAGATGACAAGCCGAGATATACGGGGAACCGGTATAGATAAACTCCCGGTATACCTCATCCGAGAAAAGATAAAGATCATATTTCTTTACGATATCCCGGATTTGATTCATCTCACGACGCGTATACAAATAACCCGTAGGATTGTTCGGGTTACAGATCAGGATCGCTTTGGTACGCTCATTGATCAACTCCTCGAATTTTTCCACTTTCGGAAGAGAAAATCCTTCCTCTATCGTAGTCGTCACTGTCCGGATCACGGCTCCTGCCGAGATAGCGAATGCCATATAATTGGCATAAGCAGGTTCCGGTACGATAATCTCATCACCCGGATTCAAGCAACTCAAGAAGGCAAACAAAACAGCCTCCGAACCACCGGTAGTGATGATAATATCGTCAGCCGTAAGATTAATATCATACTTTTTATAATATCCAACCAACTTCTCGCGATAACTGCGATATCCCTGACTAGGGCTATATTCCAACACCGTACGATCGACATTACGGATCGCATCGAGTGCCGCTCGCGGAGTGGGAAGGTCGGGCTGACCGATATTCAGGTGATACACATGAACTCCTCTCTGTTTGGCAGCATCGGCCAATGGAGCCAGCTTCCGGATCGGGGAAGCGGGCATTTCGACTCCTCTTTGTGAGATGTTGGGCATTATTATTCTATATTTATTCGTTTTTATGATGCAAAGATAGGCATTTTAGTTGACAGTTGACACCAAATTCAAGCCGTTTATGACTTGAACCGCATCACGCTCTTTACAGTCATCGACTCATCATTGGCAGTGAGGTAAGTAACCGAATAGTCCTTACCTCCCTCCTCGACATTGACAATCACATGACCGGCATCAAACGACGAGGGGTTAAGTATATCAAGCCACGGCTGTCCGGCATCCTCGGCACGACGTTCTGCAGGGAACACGGTAGGACACACGATGCGCTCGCCGGGATAAAGATTCCGGTTATAAAAACGCTCCATGACCGAAGGCAGTGTATGAAGCTGATCCCACACGTTGTTGACAACAACACGCGGACGCAACGCAGCCACGAGCTTATCAGTCATTGACATGTGTCCGTGGTGATTGATTTTCGCCACACTCACCGGCTCAACCACGTCGGCTATCGCATCCTCTATCTCGAATCTCTTTCCATTAGGCAACTCCCAGCCATCAGAGAAGTCTCCCGCCGTATAGAATTTGAAATCGCCGTAGGTAAAGATCATGCCCAGGCTCATTCCGTTTTCACTGAACTTAACCGGATTGGATTTCTTGCGCTCCGCATAGAGGTCACGTATATTCCCTTCCTTATCGGCAATGCGGCCGTTGGCACAGATATTTCTTACCGAGAATCCCGGATATGCCGTAGCGTCTTTCTTCATGGCGATCTGGTTGGTTTCGCCAAGACAGAACTTCTCAATCTCCATCTTCTTATGAGCCAACATATAGTCGTAAAAATCCTTCATGTGCTCAAAAGCATCGGCTGCCTCCTGGGTCAAAGGAAGAGGATCGTTGTAGTCGGGCCAGCAACGGTCAAAAGCCTTGCCAAACGTAAGGTACTCGGCAGCCTGAGAGAATCCACTTAGGTAGTAATCCTTACCATCCCTCGTCTCCTTACGAGCGTAGAATTTATTGTTGCCACCGTGATCTGAATGATAGTGCGTCAACATCATATAATCAACATAATCCTTCTGAGGGTTCACTCTCCGGACATAGCGTGAGATCCACTCCCCGGCATGCCGATCGGGATTGGGAAGCACCGGCACAGCCAATTTACCGCGCCCAACCGCATTATGATCACCACAATCAAGCAGCATCGTTGTACCGTCGGGGAAAATCAAGAACATCGATTCCGACACCCCGGTATAAATCAGATGAATCTGGAACTGCCCCTTTTTCCATCCTTTCCATGCTTTTCCTACTTCAGCATCCTTAGCGCCCCACGCCAAAGCCTCCCTGAAATCCATCAAACAAGCAGCGCTCACAAGCGTAGCATTCTTCAAAAAACCTCTTCTATCCATCATTCAAAACCGATATTAATATTAGCCTACCCACAAATATACGGAATAATTCTTAATTCTATTAAATACCCGGCCGTGGCGAATCCTTGCTAGCGTGCATCGTAGAAACAAAGGCATTCGGATCGATCTCTTTCACCTCATCTTTCAAGCGGGGCATATCTTTTCGTTCAGCGATCGTGAATATAATCTCAGTCTCATTTCCCTGATACATTCCCTTACCGTGAATAAAAGTACCCCTCATACCCATTTTATCGACTATCAAGGTCTTCAACTCCTGTGTCTTACGAGAGACAATGAAGACGGCACGGTTCGGATTCTCCGTCTGGAACATCTCCACGATTTTTCCATATACGAAAATAGTAAACCAAGAATACAAAGGTACCGCCCAATCCTTAAATACGATCAAGCCCAACAATACGACCGCGGAATCCAATACGATGATCATATTGCTGACCTTCAAGTTGGAGTCGTTAGCTATTACACGCGCCAGCACATCCGTACCGGCACTTGTACTTTGCGCCCGGAAAATACAAGTCACACCCAATCCTAAAATAGCTCCACCGTAAAAGGCGGCGATAAAGGCATCGTTCTCCACCAATGGATCGGTAAGGAAATAAGATAATGAGTCGGTAAATATAGAGATCAGCAAGAAAGTAACGATCGTCTTCGGGCCGGAAGACAATCCGATCTTTTTCATCGCCAAAATCATCAACGGGATATTGAAGCAAAGCGCCGTCGCACCCATCGGCAAACCATCCGGGAAGAACGGGAACAAATCTTTCGTCACATAGTGGATTACGATAGAGATACCATACACACCTCCCGGTACGATTTTGTAAGGCGCTAGGAAAAGCACGTAACTAAGTGCCTGCAAAAATGAACCTACCACGATTAAGGAGTAGTCCATTACATTTCTCTTCAAAGTAGCATTAGAAGGGACTAAAAGTTGTTGTGTTGTCATGACTCGAATTAAGCGTTATTTGTAAAACGCCGCAAACTTACACAATCTTCTTCGATTTATACGCGAGCCTTAAAAAAAAGTATCCCCACTATTTACCTTTTGACAGGAAATAGTGGGGGACACACTCTTATATAGTATAAATTACTTACTTGCGTTATCCGCTAAGTACACTTCCGGGAACGTATTAACACCCAGCGTACGGTTGTTATTGTTCGTGATGTTCAATAAAGTAACATACTTACGATATTGATCCGGGCTCAAAGCCTTCTTCATCAACTTCAAGTTACCGTAAACCGCTTGATACATTTTCTTATCCTGCAATTTAGCGCTAGCTTTTACGCTCGCATTCTGCATCTCGATGAAATATTCGTTGATGTTAGCTACCTCGTCCAACTGGCTCGGAGTCAATTGCAAATAGTTCGCTAACTTCTCTGTACTTACCACAAACGGTTCTCTACTCAAACTCGGTTTCTGAGCGAAGCTCATTGTCGCACACATCAATAAGGCTGCGACTGCCATTCCAAAACGTTTCATAATACCTAAAAACCTTAAATTGTTAAACCTAAACAAAAACCTTAAAAACACATAGCCCAATCACATTGGCTTAATTACTTCTCAGCCAAATAGCTGTCCAAAAGCGGATTAGAAACCTTATCTTCCTGATTAGCGCGAGTCACATTAATCAACGCTACATATTTACGATATTGATCTTTAGTCAATGCACGTTTCATCAGTTTCAAATTACACAACAATGCGTTGCGAGTTTCTTCCGGTCTTGCGTTATTGCAAAGCGCTTCCGCAGACAGGGGTTGACCTAATTGATTCTCGAAGTAAGTATTAATCTCTGACACCTCAGCGATCTGGTTTGCGTCAAGCTGCAAATATCTGCTTAGCTTATCGAAACTCATACTCTTTGAATCACTAACCTTTTGAGCGAAGCTCATTGTCGCTACCATCATTAAAGCGACTACCATCATACCTAAACGTCTCATAATACCTAAAATTTAAACCTAAACTAAGACCTTAACTAATAAATGCGGCGTTTCCGCATCTTCTATCTTTCTCTTTTTGTTACTGCAAATATAACAGTATGTTTTATAACATTGTTCTTCAATACGGTTAATTTTTGCAAACAATTGACGTTATTGATATATATCAAGGCATATAGCAATCATTTTGTAACACATATTACGATAAACACTATCTATTTCATCATAGACACCGTTTATAAACAAACAAAAGCCTAGATATATTCTTATACAAGCCTAGCTGTATTCTTATACGATACCGTATCTATTCTATAATCTCCGTCGTGGATTATACAAACCACAGCGTGGTCTATAAAAACCACGACATGATCTATACAGACCACGACGTGGTTTATAGAATAGATACAGTCACAAGATACTTTTTATGCAATAGCTTGATACTTTACATCTATCCTTTACTTATTTATCGGCTAGATAAACATCGGGGAAGGAAAGCCCGCTCATCATCCGGTTATTATTGTTCGTTACGTTGATCAAAGCCACGTATTTCCGATATTGATCGGTGCTTAACGCCTTTTTCATCAACTTTAAGTTGCCAAATACGGCTTGCCGCATCCGTTTATCCCGCATTTTATGGCTTCCCCTCAAGCCCTCGCTTTGCTTTTCCCTAAAATAATCGTTGATCATCCCTACCTCATTAATCTGGCTAGGACGTAATTCCAGATAGCTTACCAATTGGCCCACATTGACTACAAACGGTTCTTTATGTAAGCTCGATTCCTGCGCAAAACTCATTGTCACACTTACCAACAAGGCTGACATAGCCATTACTAAACGTTTCATACTACCTATTCCTTTCATTTGTTAAACCTTAAAAACCTATTTCTCTGTGATCTTTGATACAAATATAGGGTGAGGTTTCCCGCTAGAAAAGGAAGAATCGACGAAGTACGCCGTAGGTTTAGACGAAACCGGGAATCAAGCGGATCAAGAAATCAGCTTATTCCTCTCGTACGAGGCTTTTACCAAGCGGATATAGACGAATAAGGAAAGAAGGCAACAAACCGCCCCGACTCCGTAGGCGGTAGCCAGATTGGTATGGGTAGCGATAAAGCCGGCGGACAGCATCCCGATCCCCATCCCGAAATCGAAAGAGGTCAAGTAGGTAGAAGTGGCCGTACCGCGCATATGGTGCGGAGCGACATTCACGAAAAGACATTGAAAAGCCGGTACACTCACGCCAAAACCGATACCGATCGCCAAGGCGCAAGCGAAAAAGACAAATGATGTATGTACGGTAGCGAACACGGAAAACGAGATCGCTAAAGAAACCAAGGATACGATGGACACGACATGGATCTTGCCATGGTCCACCAACCGCCCGGAAATCAAACGGGCCGTCCCTACACCGATCGCCATACATATAAAGAAATAGCCTGGGTTCGGCACCTCGATCTCTTTACCATATAATACCACGAACGAGAGCAACATCCCATAAGGTATAGCGACCAGCAAATAGGCCAAGGCCGCAGGAAGCGCTTTTACCAAGATAAAACGATCCAACGAGAAGGCCGGACGAGGCACTTTCTCCCGTTTCGGATAACGGATCAGCCCGACGGAGCCGATCCCGACCAACGCGATCACCAAAGCGACCCCTATGATCCAGAAGAAACCATGCCGATCGTACAGCCCGACCGCCACCAAAGGAGCCAAAGACATGGCGAGATTGATCGTCAATCCGTAAAAGCCCATGCCCTCTCCTCTTCGCTTGGAAGGGATCACGTCTATCGTAATCGTATTGCCAGAGACTGAGGTCAGTCCCATAAACCCGCCTTGGATGAAACGAACCGCCATGATCGTATAGACTGTCATAGCAAACCAATAACCGGCAAACAAACAGGCGAATATCGTGAAGGCGAATACATATAACGGTTTGCGGGAGAAACAATCCACCAGATATCCCGAGAACGGGCGCACGCACAGCAACCCGATCGTATAGCTAGACAAGACCATCCCCACCTCGGACGTGCTGATGCCCAATTCCTCTACCAGATAGACCGGCATGGTAGGCATCAACATATAAAAGGCGAAATTCATCAAGAAGTAAGAGATACAACATTGGACGAAATTCCGGTTCCAAAGTACAGGTTTAGTCTCGCTCATTCCTCATTATTACTTATGCCAGCTCACTCAACTCCAGCCAGCGCATCGTTTTCTCGTCGATCTCTTCCATGACTTGGGTGATCCGTTGAGATTTAGCCATAAGCTCGTCCGTAGACAAAGTACCACTGCTCATAGCGGTCTCCAACTCCGCCTTCTCCGCCTCCAAAGCCGGTATCTCCTCCTCTAGGGCCTCGAACTCTTTCCGTTCCTTGAAAGTGAGTTTTTTCTTTTGCTCATTGACAGGACGAGACGGTTTCTCCGGAGCCGGGTTTTGTCTCGCTTGCAAAGCAGCCTCCGCCTCTTTTTCCAGTTGGTCTTGCACGTCTTTCCAATCCCGGTACTGCGTATAGTTGCCGGGGAAATCCTTGATATCGGCGTTACCCCGGAAAACCAGCAGGTGATCTACCACCTTATCCATAAAGTAACGGTCGTGGGAAACGACGATAGCGCACCCCTTGAAGTTACGAAGGTATTCCTCCAATACGTTCAAGGTCACTATATCCAAATCATTGGTCGGCTCATCGAGCACCAAAAAGTTCGGGCTACGCATCAATACCGTACATAAATAGAGACGACGCTTCTCGCCACCGCTCAATTTATAAACGTAATTATGCTGTTTCTCCGGCGTGAACAGGAAATAGTTCAAGAACTGGGACACTCCCATCTTCTGTCCGTTACCCAAATCCACGTATTCGGCGATCGCCTGCACCACGTCGATCACTTTCATTTGCTCATCGAACTTCAAGCCCTCTTGACTATAATAGCCAAAGCGAACGGTCTCGCCCACATCGAAATGGCCGCTATCAGGAGCCACCTCCCCCATCAGCATCTTGATAAAGGTAGATTTGCCCGTACCGTTATTCCCGACAATACCCATCTTCTCGTAACGGGCGAAAATATAGTTGAAATCCTCCGTAATCTTCAAGTCACCGAAACGTTTGCTTACATTCACCGCCTCGAAAATCTTCGAACCAATGTAAGAAGCCTTTACGTCCAAGTTCACCTTTCCGGTATCCCGTTGTTGCTTCGCTTTCTTTTCCAGCTCATAAAAGGCATCGATACGGTACTTCGCTTTCGTGCCCCGTGCCTGCGGCTGGCGGCGCATCCAATCCAGTTCCGTACGGAGAAGATTCTTCGCACGCTCCACGTCGGCGTTCATCGCCTCGACACGCTCTTGGCGTTTCTCCAGATAATAACTATAATTACCTTTATACGAATAGATTTGTTTATTATCGATCTCGATGATCTCACTACAAACACGATCCAAGAAGTAACGGTCGTGCGTCACCATCAAGATACTGATATTGGCCCGGCTCAGATAATCTTCCAGCCACTCGGTCATTTCCAGATCCAAATGGTTCGTCGGCTCATCCAAGATAATCAATTCAGGGTCCGTGATCAAGACATTCGCCAAGGCTACCCGTTTCAACTGTCCTCCGGACAATTCCCCGATCTTCTGATTGAAGTTATGAATCTTCAACTGCCCGAGGATTTGTTTCGCTTTCTGCTCATAATCCCACGCCTTGAAGCTATCCATACGGGTAAGGATGTCCTCCAGATTCGAGTGCTCCTCTTTCGTCATCGCCTCCTCGTACTCAGCTATCAACTGGACAGTCTCGTTCTTCGAGTGGAAGCAAGCCTGTAGCACGGTCAGTTCTTCCGGATAAGAAGGTGATTGCTCCAAATACCCGACCCGCAGGTCTTTCCGGAAAACCACCTCACCCGAGTCGTAATCCTCCTTACCACCGATAATATTCAATAAGGTAGTCTTACCCGTCCCGTTTTTGGCGATCAACCCGATCTTCTGTCCTTGCGCGACTCCGAACGTTATATCCTCGAAAAGAACCAAATCACCGAAGCTCTTGGTCAGCTTATCTATCTGAAGGTAACTTATCATGTTTTCTAATTTAAATTCAAATCGGAAGGCAAACTTACACAAAATCCTCGAATTTTAAGCTTTTCTCCGTACCTTTGGTGGAAGAATAAGAAAAACACCATGAATGTTAGAATAGATGAAAGTTGGAGAAAACGTCTGCAAGAAGAATTTGACAAGCCTTATTTCGAGCAATTGGTGACATTTGTCAAAAACGAATATAAGCAAGCGCACGTACTTCCTCCCGGGCCCCAGATATTCCATATATTTAACGCATGCCCGTTTGAGAAGGTAAAAGTCGTTATCTTGGGACAAGACCCCTATCCTAATCCGGGACAATACTACGGGGTCTGCTTCTCGGTACCCGAGGGCGTGGCGATTCCCGGCTCCTTGATGAATATATTCAAAGAGATCCACGATGATCTCGGAAAACCGATCCCTTCCTCCGGGAATTTGGATCGTTGGGTAAGCCAAGGCGTATTCCCGATGAATTCCGTTCTCACAGTCCGTGCCCACCAAACAGGTTCGCACCGGAACAGAGGATGGGAAACATTCACGGATGCCATTATCAAGAAATTAAGCGACGAACGGGAAAATCTAGTATTCATGTTATGGGGCAGTTACGCTAAAGCCAAGATTTCCCTTATCGATACGAGCCGACATTTGGTCCTAACGACCGTACATCCATCTCCCCGCTCCGCCGAATATGGTTTCTTCGGTTGTAAGCATTTCAGTAAGGCTAATGATTTCTTACGGGGTAAAGGCATCCCGGAAATCGATTGGTAAGTATAAATCAACCTAAATCAATCGTATATGGACATTCAAACGTTTATCGACAACTATCAGGAGACATTCTCCGGCAAAGCGGAATTACCGATCGCCTTCTGGTATTCCGATACGCTATCGGGAGAATTAAGGAAGACGCAAGGTTGCCTGTTTAAAGCGCTTCCCGCCATAAGGAACGGAGAGATTATCAGCATGAGCGGAGAAAGCATCGGTTGCGGAGGTGGGAAATTCTATACCGGATTCACTCCCATGCCGGAACATGTTCCTAATTTCGTTTCCTTGAAAGAACGATATAAGCAAACACCCGAGATGGTTCTGGAAGGCATCAAGAAGATAGATGTACAAAGGGCGACCAAGCAATATATCCATTTCGCGAGAATCGACCGGCTTACTTCCTTCGAGGATGTGGAAGGGCTTTTGTTCCTCGCTACCCCGGATATCCTGTCCGGCTTGGTCACGTGGGCGTTTTTCGACAATAACTCGCCCGAGGCCATCTCCACGCCTTTTGGCTCGGGATGTAGCGCAACCATTACGCAAGCCGTCAATGAGAACCGGCGTGGCGGGCACCGTGCTTTCCTTGGCTTCTTCGATCCCTCGGCCCGCCCTTATGTGGAAAGCAACGTATTGAGTTTCACGATCCCGATGTCTCGCTTCAAGGAGATGTGCGAGACGATGCGTATGTGTAGCCTCGATACGCACGCATGGGGCAAGATAAAAGCGAGAATCGATGAAGGCTGATTTTTACACGGAAGTTTACAACATCGTAAAGGAAATACCGGAGGGAAATGTGGTTACCTACGGGCAGTTAGCCAAACTCGCCCGGAGGCCACAATGTTCCCGCATGGTAGGGCAAGCCATGTTCAACGCCCCGAGAGAGCTGAACTTGCCTTGCCACAGGGTAGTAAACAGCCAAGGGAGATTGGCTCCCAATTGGACGGAACAAAGGGAACTGCTGGAAAAAGAAGGCATCGCTTTCAAAAAGAACGGGTGCGTGGATTTAAAGAAGCATATTTGGGCGGAGATATTGCCCATTATTTAAGATACGTCACGCCATCACAAAGCTCATTATCCCCAAAAAGCATATCAACGCCATTATCAATATAGATAACAAGGTGATTATTCTCCTGTGAGCATATTTTATCGAGACATGCAATATCCCGATAAACAACAACACGTATAGTATCGCCTCCGGATAACCCAACATTTGATACATATAGGGTATTTTCGTATATATGTATCCTTCAAAGGATCCCATTGTCGGCCCAATGGTTGATAGCAAGGACAATCCTAGGATTATTACGCCTAATTTCATTAAGCCGTTCTTTTCCTCAAAAAACACCTTCCGTAAAGGCAATAACACCAAAGCCAACAGTATCCCGCGAAATATCTGCAGAACAGGCCCTAACACCACGATTGGCTCATCGACCGGCTTCATAAATGAGGATATCACATCGGTAGCGAACAAATCCCGATAGTTCATCACCAAAAGGGCAAATACCCCCGCGACAAATCTTGTCAGTTTTTCTCATAACGACAGACTAAATTATCAAAGAACAAAAATTACGGATTATAGATTAAACATTAAGATGAACAAGAATATGAAATCAATTATCAGTTTCTTTAAATTCACCCCGACCGAGGCCGCCGGGATCAAGCCTTTGGTGGAGAACCATTTCCTGCTATTCTGGTTATATAATATAATGGATCTCATCCCTTCACGATAATAAAGAAAAAGTATATGAAACATCTAATTTTATTTATAGCTTTGCTAGTATCAAACGGACTAGCAATCGCGAGAACGACAATGAGTGATCAACTTTCAAAAACAACAAGAATGAATACCCAAAGTGAAATTTATTTTGCCGGTGGATGTTTCTGGGGAACAGAACATTTCATGAAGCAAATCGATGGCGTTACGAATACCCGAGTAGGTTACGCGAACGGGAAGATGAGTATCAAAAACCCGACTTACGAACAAGTGTGTAACGATAATACCGGATTCGCCGAGACAGTGGAAGTTAGCTACGATCCGCGACAAGCCGATTTGAAGTTATTGATCGAACTATTCTTCAAGACGATAGATCCGACAAGTATCAACCGGCAAGGCAACGATATCGGATCACAGTATCGTACCGGCATCTATTATACGAATACGGACGATCTGCCGATCATCAAAGAGACCGTGGAGGCATTGGCCAAGAATTATTCCAAGCCCATCGTCGTAGAGATTCAGCCATTAAGTAATTTCTATCCGGCAGAAGACTATCATCAGGATTATTTAGATAAACACCCGGACGGTTATTGCCACATAAGCCCGGATCTATTCGATTTCGCCCGAAAGGCTAATAAGGGGAAAGCCTCGAACAAGCCTGTATCGCAAAAGAAATTCCAGAAACCGGATGATCAGACATTGCGCTCTAAACTCACCGCCGAACAATATGCGGTAACACAGCAAAACGCTACGGAAAGAGCTTTCAAGAATGAATATTGGAATGAAAAGCGTGAAGGCATCTACGTAGATATCACGACCGGGGAACCTTTGTTCATCTCTACCGATAAGTTTGATTCGGGTTGCGGATGGCCTAGTTTCTCCAAGCCGATAGACAAGAGCTTGGTGATGGAAAAAACGGATCTTTCCCACGGGATGAAACGGATTGAGATACGCAGCAAAACAGGAGATGCACATCTAGGGCACGTTTTTAATGATGGCCCAGCCGACAAAGGTGGGTTACGATACTGCATCAACAGTGCGTCATTAAGATTTATCCCTAAAGCAAAGATGGAAGAAGAGGGATATGCCGACTATCTCCCACTCCTATAAAAACAAATAAAAAAACATAGTTATGATTTGTTCAACTCATAACTATGTTTTGAAAATTTCATAACTATGATTTTTTAATAGTATCTTCGCCGTATAAAACAAGCGAAAGAAGCACTATGTATCACGAATTTACCCCCTGCGCAGCCTTAGTGCCCTTTATCGACAAGTTCTGGGTGTTCAAAGGCTTTACCGACATCGGGACACGTTTTAAGATCCTCGCGGACGGATGCACCGACTTTATCTTCTCAATCGGTAACATGACCGTCCCTACGGACGAGCATTCGATGATCATGCAACCTTATCGTTCCTATTTCGTTGGTCCTATGCGGGTTTATTCGGATCTGACTGCCACGACAAATACCCTGCACATGCTGGGGGTTCGTTTTCACCCCTGTGGGCTGGCAGCTTTCACGAATGAGCCTTTGGGACAGTTTGCCGATCTTCGCATCCAGTCTTCAGATATTAACCTTTTATTCGATAATTCCTTTGCCGAGATGCTTTGCGAACAGCCGGACGATTCCGTCCGTATCCGCATTATCGAAGGCTATCTTATACGCCTTCTCACCCAATCCATTCAAGTAGACAGACAAATTATATACGCCACCTCATTTATAAAACAGTCCTGCGGACAGCTACCCGTACAAAACTTGATCGACAAGATTTGCATTTGCCAGCGGCATTTCCAACGTAAGTTCAAGGATGCCACCGGATATACTCCCAAAGAATTCAGCCGGATCATAAAATTCCAATATGCCATAGAAGTACTGAGGAACGCCCCACACACAGACTTAAGCAGCATCGCCTTAGATTGCGGCTACTATGACCATTCCCACTTTATCAAAGAATTCAAGCGTTTAGCGGGAGACGTTCCCTCTTACTTCCTTACTTTACCAAATCCTGCGGATGAACCGCTTACTTATATTTGATTAAAAATAAAATCGCAAGAATCTATCACATAAAAAGTCGTTTTTTTACAACCAGAAAGAATAGTCATTCCGTATGTTTGCACTATTGAACTTTTACAAATAAGAATCTTATGAATTACACTTTTGAACTAAAAGAACTACAAGCTACACACATCGTGTATCTTCATCATCAAGGAGATATGAGCATGATCCCAAGCTCTATCAGAAAGCTTATGCAATGGGCCGGGCCAAAAGGACTTATAAACGGTCCAGCAAATAAACTTATATCAGTTTACCAACACGAAGGAAAGGAGTTAAGTGTGGATATCGGTTTAACAGTGCCTCAAGAGGTAGAGGGAGAAAATGAGATCTCAAAAGGATTATTATCCGGAGGACTTTATGCGATCGGGCATTTTGAGATAGGAACGGATGAAATACCCGCCGCATGGAGCTTGATGTACACGCTTACATCCAAACACCAATGCAAACCTTGTGCGGGCAAATCATTCGAGATCTATCAAAGCATCCCTCTCGATCAACATCCACAAGATAAATGTATGATCGATTTATGTATACCCGTCCAGATGATAGACCTCAAGCTAATCGAGGAAAAAGCAATTTCCATATTAACGGAATGTGACACCGCTATGCTCGCGTCTGTTACGGAAGAGGGTTATCCCCGTCCGGTTCCTATGGGAAAAATAAAAGCGGATGGTATTTCCCAAATATGGTTCTCTACAGGCACGTTCTCTGATAAGACAATACAATTCCAACTCAACCCGAAAGCCGGAGTTTGCTTTATGAAAGGAGGAGACAGTATCGTGTTAACGGGTAAGGTCGAGATCGTTTCCGATATGGAAATCAAGAAAGCCCTTTGGTCTGACTGGATGTTCGCCCATTTCCCTGGAGGAGTAATAGATCCGAGCTATTGTATATTGAAATTCACTTCCGAAGAAGCGACTTATTGGATCGATAATGAATTTGTAAAAGCTAGTATATAAGTTATCACATCATACAATTGCGTCTAAAATATTAAAAATCTTGATTGCCGCAAATTAGAGAAGACGGCAATCAAGATTAATTCATTTATTCACTTCAGAAACCTCTCTAGCTCTTATTATTCTATCGCCACATAAATCTGGGTCAATAAATCCTCCGGCTTCGTATTACGAGGATCATTCAAGTAGATCTCGCCGCTAGGCACTTCCCGTAAGGAAAGACCCATCTCGGGGAGATATTTGCCGTAAAGCGTATCATACACAGCCCCTAATTGCTGATAAGTTCCTTTATAAAGAGCGACCATAAAACGCCCTTCCAATACCTTTTTCGTACCAATCTCCCCTTTAGGGCAAACCGAAGGAGCGACTTCCAGACAAATATCGGTACGCAGCTTATCCGGTGAGGTCACTTTCGGATCATCATGATACAAGCAGATCGGTGAAAAACTCAATGGCTGGATGTTTTGCTCCTTGGCGAATTGGAGCAAGCGCATCCAAGTTCCCAGATAATCGATTTCTTTATACCCTCCGTTTAGACGAATGTAGGCTACTTGTTTGCCGGGTAAATCTTTTACCTCGACCTTCAATTCCATATCGGGCATTATTCTATTCGGTTCCATAATTACATAATCTTTATTGTTTCTATATTCATTTGGAGAAATCCCATAAAACTGGCGAAAAACCTTAGACAAAGAAGAGGGTACGTCATATCCTACCTTATAGGCGATCTCCTTGACAGGTATTTCTGTATAACGCAAAAGCCGAGCGGCCGTCTCGACCCGCATCCTAACGATAAACGTACCAACCGGTTCCCCTAAGAACTCTGCGAAGATCCGATGAAAATGCCAACGAGAGAATCCGGATATCTCCGCCAGCTTATTTAGATCGATATCCTCGCCTAAGTGATTATTTATGTATTCAACCAATACATTCATACGTTGTTGATACTCTGTCTTTGTCGTTGTCTTTATTCGCATGATTCTTAGGATTTCAAGGCAAAAATAGAAGAATTATCCCGAACACACTTTTCCGATATTGCTAAAATGAACTATAAAGTAAAGATATCGTTTATTTAGCCCAAATCCGTTATCTTTACCATCTAAATTAAAATAGGAAACAATAACATGTTGAAAATAACAGCGCCTAGATTGGTAAAAAACTTACGGGAGGATGTGGACTGGATGGATTGTATATCCAGACAAGAGGATGATTTTACAGAATGTTCTTTCAATGGATTATGCGTCGAGGACGTATCTAAACAGAACCTATCCGTTAATTCCTGCTTATTCACCAATTGTGGTTTCATTGCTTGCAATTATCGTAAATCTCAGTTTAGCGATGTGGTATTTAAGAACTGTGACCTATCAAATATAAATTTATCCGGATGTGGCTTTTACCGCGTAGAGTTCATTGGGTGTAAACTTACCGGAACGAATTTCTCCGAATCAATCTTTAATCATACTACCATCCGGGATTGCAAAGGAGATTATGTAATCTTCTCCATGAGCAAACTCCGGAACGTATCTTTTAATCAATGCTTTTTACGAGGAGGCGGATTGGACAATTGCCAATTCACAAACGTAGAATTCGAGCATTGTAATTTAGTAGAGGCCGAGTTTCACCGGACCTCTTTGAAAGGGATCGATCTTACTTCTTCCGAGATCGCCGGTATACGTATCGGCTCGATTCCCGGAGGGGAGTTGAAAGGTGCTACCGTAACCTCCTTACAAGCACTGGACATCGCCAGAATGCTAGGCATTACGATCAAGGATTAAAACTCCGGATGGCGTTTTAACCACACAACCGCATAGGAACAGGTAGCCAAAGGGCGCAACCCCTGTTCCTTTGCGTATTTATAAGCTGTTTCAACAAGAGTCGCCGCAATCCCACGCCCTTCCAAGTTTTTTGGGACAATGGTATGGATAATGTCCAAGGCATCTCCTCTTAAACGATATTCCACATAGGCTGTCAAGCCGTCTTCTACTACCTCGAAACGATTTTTCTCCGGATAGTGATTTACTGTATATTCCATTATTTATTCTTTTAAAGATTCTATTTCCTTATTATTTGTATCAATCTCCTTCCGCTTATCTTTCTTTTTATCGAGACCGAAAAAGCGCTTTACCTTCGTGAAGAAACCTGCCACTTTCAAGGCCGCATCCTGTTCTTTTTTCGAGACTCCCACGGATTCCACCAAGGCTGGTCTTAGCATCTGCCATAGATAGTTGAACGTGGAATGATAGGGATCTCGCACGATTTCCATATCGACCTTACGTAATTTACTATCTTTCCGCTCAGGATGGGCCGGATTATTATCCCGTAAGACCAAGTTCGCCAATCTCGACAAGAAACCTTTTTGTGTGGTCTCTCCGTCTTTCTCTTTCAATAGGGCCACTTTCAGTTTCCGATACGGGAAGTCTAACCGTATCCGGCCTTTCCGGCTTGAGGCATCCATATGAAAGACCACATCCCGTGCCCAACCGCTCACTACTTCCGCCGGCGCCAGAGGTTTTACGATCTCATTCAAGGAAAGCAGGTCTAGGCTATCCAAACGGGCATCCAATAGAAAGCGGTCGTATAATGAATCTACCGGGAGTTGCCATGTAGCCGTAAAATGCCCCGATCCCATCAGGTTCCCGTCCGCATGCAATCTGATGAATTGCTCCGGATAGGAAACGATATTGGTCAAACCTGAAAATTGGCCATTCATATCGGTAAAATAAAGCTTACCGGGCTTATCGCCTTTAACGGGTAATTCCTCATAAACCAGAGAGAAATTGGCAACGGAAGCGGTATCTATCTTGAAACGGACCGGAGCCTTTTGTAAACCTTCATAAATCATCGGAACGATATGAGGCTCCACCGGGATCTTCCGGTTCTTTAAGTTTTGTAGTAAGACATCGTTTATCCAGAGTCCCCCCACACGTAATTCCTTGGTTGAGAAATATCCGGGAATATCCACGTCGTTCAATCTTACGTTCCCAACCTTCACGTCAAACCAATCTTGATGCTTAGGCTGTTTATAAGCGAACTCCATTTTGGAATAAGGCGAGACTAAATGTACGTTATCCAACCTCAAACCTGACTTTCTCAAATCCAGATCCCCGATCTTCAACCGGTAGAAGCCATTATCCAACGGTATATCGATATCCTTCGTCTGTAGCTGAAGATCACCTAATTGAAACGTCTTCTTCTTCAAATCCACAAACACATTCTCCAAAGCCAATTGGATATCCTTTTGGCTCTCAGTCCGCAATATTGTCGTATCCGATCCCCAAGACATAGAAAAATCACCATCGGATAAATCAAATCGGTCAAACCCGATCTGATAGATGCTATTCTTGGGAATCCGGATTCCCGTTAATGAAATCAATGGGGTTGAAAAACGTATCGAGTCCTTTTTAGCGGCCAAGGTCACATCCTGTAGACGGAAAGAGCCGTTTACGGTGGATAGCGAACCTTTTCTTATAGTCACACGCAGATCCTTTCCCGGTAAGTAGTTATCGAAATCCCGGAAACTAAGACCAAAATGATCATACTTGAAAAACAATTGCCCACTCTGGTTCGTTTGCTCATCCACCAAGAAATTCGTGGCAAAGAAATTGAGGCTGTTGAGTCGGTACCGGGTCGTGTCATTTATCTCACGATCCTCCAATGTCACATTTGCGTTCTGAATCTGGATCTTACGGATGGAAAGATACCGAAGGAAAGGATTTAACAAACTCTCCACATCCACACGGCTATTTACAGATGTGCTTTTCCCTTTATCCGGAGATTCAACGGAGGGCGTTTTATAATAAACCAAGCGAGGCGACCGAATCATCAGTAAATCCGCACTAATACCTTTGTTGTACGCCAACCCGTCTATCCGGATCGTATCGATACTTCCCGACAAATAATCATTGCGGGAACGAACAGACAACGGACGCAGCCGCATGCTATCTATATGAAACGAGCCTGAGGCCGTATTCATCGCCAAGCGCTTGATATCGAACCGGTGATTACGAGCCCTCATGATCCCTTGTATATCATTCGCCTCAAACGCAATGGAACGAAAATAATTCAGTTCCTCGCCCGGAGCTACCAAGGAGTCGATCAGAAGACCTTCCGCATGGAAATTAAACTCAGGGATCGAGAAGTCCTCTATCTGCCCTTTCAAGGCTAAGGAATAGTGAAGGGCGGTTCGCTCTATTCGTATTTGATCCACGGATATACTATGTAGTACCGGGGAGATCACATCATATAACGATAAGGCTTGCACCAAAGAATCCGCATCGGCATTCGCCTGCTTCTTCTCCCGAGTCAAGTCATACACCTTGATATCCGAAGATTGTATCTCAAAATTACGGGCGGACAAATAGTTCAAGGCTTCTTCCCGTCTAAAGTGAATCCCTTGTATCTCTACGGTTTGTACCTTCCCTTCCAGATAATTCGTTGGTTTCCGATTGGTCTCCCCCCACAATAATTCTTGCGGAAGCAATTGGATTTTTTGGATATAGATAATGGAATCTTGGGTACTGAGGCATATACTATCCGTCTCCAACTTAAAATCATTATTTACCAACAAGGTTTGCGGCTGGTTCGTGACAAAATCGAAGTTATCGCAATACAACAGCTTCCCGCTCCGTGAAGAGGTAGAATCCAACATAAAACCATACGCATGGAAACTTACGTTATTCAACGTATAGATAATCGGCGAGACTTGGTTTTCCACATTATAAGAGATACTGGCATTTTCCAAGTTCAAGGTCTTTACGCTCAGGGCATCTATGTATGGAGAGATCACCTCGTACAAGGTCTTCGATTCGGCATGCTCTACCGTATCTGCCGCCAGTCCGGAAACTAACGGGTTTGATCCGGAAGAGCCGTATACACGGACCTCCGGCGAGCGGATCTCAAAGGTATTGAAATGGAGTTGCCGGTAATTCCATCGCCATACCAAATTAATTCCCTTAAAATCTATCACCTCAATCCGGGTACTTACATAGGTATCGGGCAAGCTATCCAAGGCGGCCCAATGTTCAAAGACCTTAGAGTCCGGCTCCAATGAAACACCCTCTAGCCTTAGCTCTCCCTTGAAGAAGCTAATAGAAAGCTTATCGAAAGAAAGGCGATAAAAACCATCCGTAGCATTCGCCGTACGCTCTATCAGTTCTCTTTTCAGGTACCGCTCCAAACGACCTGTCAGGAAAAGATTCAAAACTAGGAACAATACAGCCAGCGATAAAACAGCGATCACCGTATGTTTCAATATCTTCCATATCCTAGAACTCATCCTTTCCTTGATTTTTGCGATATAAACTTCTTTTTATAAAAACAAAATAGACCCGTTTATGTTGCCTTTCATCTAATAAAAAAGCCCCGGAGTTTATTAACCCCGAGGCTTACGATCTATCGATTGTTACTTCATTTTACAAAAGGAGCCTTGATCAAATAGTCGGCACAATCCTTCACACCCGCAAATTGAGTACGTCCGTCCGGCATTTGCTCCAACTCTACAAAATAGTCTTTGATTCCGTTCGCGTACATTTGCTTGAATATCATCTCAAAGTTCATCATACCACTTTGGCCGAATACGGCACGATCCTTGATATGTAATACCTTGATACGATCCGGATGTTTCTGCATATACTCGACAGGATCGTTTTGTCCCATGACAGTCCAATAAACATCCATCTCGAAGTAAACCTTGCTCGGGTCCGTATCTTTCAGCATCAAGTCATAAATCTGGTCTCCGACTTTCATGAAGGCAGCGAAAGGATTTCCCTTCACTTTCTCCTGTTGCTCTTTCGTTGCGACACGATTGAACTCCATATTATGATTATGATAGCCAAAACCAGTGGCGATGCCCTCTGCCTTGATAACATCCGAGGCCTGATTGAAGATATCACAAACAAGTTTAGCCTCATCGTGTGTAGTAATCGTCGGCATCATCGGCTGGATCAAATATTTACAGCCTAGTTTCGCATGATCGGCAGCCGTAGCTTTCCAATACTCCATGATCTTTGGGGTAACCTCCTTCGAGTATTTGAAAATCATAGCCTTAAAAGGGTCAGAGATAGATGTGTCTACCGGATTCACGTGCGAGCTAATGATCTTCAAGCCAGCGTCTTCCGCCATTTTCTTGAAGTCCATCATAGGAACACCTCCGATAGCGCCTTTACCATAACCCGCCAACTCCAGCTTGGAGTATCCCATATCCTTCACCTTCCGAAGATTAGCGGCCACGTCGCCTTTATATAATTCTTGGGATAAAGAATAGATCTGCAAGCCAATCTCTTTGCCGGCATGGACCTCATCCACAACTCCCAACGCAGCGTTCGCCGCATTTACGGAACCGGCTTTACCAGCCAGCAATCCACCAGCGGTAAAGAGAGAGATATTTTTTAAGAAATCCCGTCTGTTACTCATAACATCATTCTATTTAAATAGGCTTATTTACAGAAATAAGGCAATGAATACGGGTTGCGATATTGATACCAGTACAAACGGTGGGAAGCCGCCTCCTTATCATTACCGAAGCTTAATGTAGCCGGGTTCCATTTAACCGGACGGCCTAGCTCACGGGCAATATTCTGTAAACAGCAAAGCGTATTCGTACTGCAACCTACCTCAACCGGAGCGATCGGGTTCTCACGTGAACGAACGCAGTCGATGAAGTTCTGCATATGCGGAGCGCTAGTCTCATAATTGCCAGCATCGTTACCCTTCTTTTTACTGTCTTTCAGCTTCTTCATATATTCCTCATACATCTTCTTACGCTCTTCCGGAGTCATCATTCTCGGGCGCTTCTCGATCAAGTTCTTCAGGTCGGAGGGGATCTTAGACTGATCAGAGCAGTTGATGTAGCCACGAGCTACCTCGATCCAACCGTTATCACCGACAAACTTAATACCCTGCGCATCCGGATTATCCTCCAAATAAGGTTGTTCAGTCATTACGATACCATTCGCATAGCGCATGGTTGAATATTGCGTGCCATTGTATCCCTTAGGTGTAAACTCAACCGGACCAGAGCCATCCATACCGATAGCGGCTTGGGCGATATCGAACATATGAGCGCCCCAGTCAGCGGTATAACCATTACCAGTCTCTTGATACCAACGCCATGCGCCCCATAGTTTCTCGTTCTCTTCCGGATCCAGAGAAATAGGAGGACATAAATCGGGATGATAATGGATCTTCGGATCGTTCAACGGACCCATCCACTGATTGAAGTTCAAATTAGCGGGAACCGGCATTTCCGGCAAGCTCAGCGGCGTAGGAGGCTCACCTACACGTGCATATATTTTCTCTATATGACCGATGGCTCCATTCTGAACCATATCGATCGCAGCTTGGAACTCTCTGCTGGAACGTTGCTGGCTACCTACTTGAAGCACACGTTTATTATTACGTACGGCTTTTACCATAGCCAAACCTTCAGCGATCGTATAAGCCAACGGTTTCTGACAATATACGTCTTTTCCAGATTGACAAGAATGAATGGTAGCCAAGGCATGCCAGTGGTCCGGGGTAGCGACCTCGATAGCGTCGATATCCTTACGCTCCAGCAAATCCTCGTAAAACTCATATTGATCACAACGTTGGTTCATTCCCTTTGAGGCTTGCCATTCAGCGACACGTCTTCTGAAACGCTCTGTTTTCATCGTGTCCACGTCACAACATGCGGCAACCTGTACACCCGGACATGCGGCAAATCCTTTAAAGTCTGATAATGCTTGCTGACCTAGGCCGATAAAACCTAAAACGACTCGATCGCTCGGGGCGATACGGACTCCATCAATGGCCCAACTGGGAAGAATTGTTAAACTAGCCAATCCTAGTGCGGAAAGACCCAAAAACTCTCTACGGCTTACGCCCTTCTTAGTGTTTTCTTTCATGGTAATTTTGTTAATAATATAAGATAAAATGTAACTTGGTCTGAGAATGATTGCCCCAAAGTTATAAAAAATAATTTATTTCCATAATAATCTTTTAATAAAAAAGGCTATCCTTGTCCGGGATAGCCTTATTTTGATTCATATCAATTCCTAAAACGCATATCCGAAACCTACGTTCAGATAGATCGGATACATCCCGAAGGTAATCGTATCGAAATCCTTTTGGAAGATATCGTTCAATCCCCATGTCAAGTCAGCGTATACGATAAGGTGCTTAAACGCCTTCCATTCTGTACCGATCTGCGCTCCCCACTGAAACTTTCTTAAGTTATCCGAGAAATCATAGGAAGCACGGTTGTCACCAGAAAACTCCACCTTCGTACCGGTAGGATTGATCTCACGCAGATATCCGTCGTATACGTAGCCGGAGAAGTTCCGGTTTGTAGCGAACGAGACAAATGGTCCCGCCGAGAAACTCACCCGGTTATTCAATTGGTAAAGAGCCACGACCGGTATCGAGAAATAAGAGTTCTCCACTTTCGTCTGCACGCCGCCGGTCCAGTTTCCTTTCAGCTTCTCGCCACCGGAGCCAATGATCTCCATGCTGTAATTCTTAACCGTCGCTTTTGTCTCCATACCTTTATTCTCCAGACGGAGACCGATCATCATACCCCATTCCTTGCTCTCGCCGAACCATTTCTTGATATCGCCCTCTATGGAGACACAAAGCGTAGGGCTATAACTATCTATCGCACGAATCTCACGAGGCAATGGCACCGGAGCGGTTCCGCCGATATTGATACCGGCCTTTACCGTATATTCCAATCCCCTTAGGGAAGACCAGACTATTCCTTGGTTTCTTTCCTGCTGCGCCTTCAACGTAACGACACCCGACAAGCACAGTATACCTATTAATACTATATATCTTTTCATATCCTCTGTTTTTTTAGTTCTCACCGGACTGGATTATCTCAACCTCATCGATCCAAAGCGTGCTACCTTCCGCTCCCTCGAAGACATCACCTTTCAAACTCGAAGAGAAGACTATGGATAACTGATAACCACCTTTCGCCAGCTTATCCTTATCGATCACCTTACCGGGCTTAGCCACGAACGGGATATAGAAACGCGTCCACTCATCCGTCTCTTTCTGATCGCTGATCCGGGCAACGGATATCAGGTTCGGGCTTGTCAACCCGTTGAAACCATCCAAATATTTCACATTCTCATCCGTCTCATAGAAGATGGCGTAGATATCACATTGGTCTTTCTTACCTTTTACCTCCTCGCCATTCACTTTATACGACTCTCCCGCTTTATATTTATAATAACCACTCAAGTAAGTCGGCACATGATCGAAAGGACGTCCCAATCTCGTGCCTTTCCTTGCGTCCGGAATAGCGTTCAGCAAATCAAACGTACCGATGAAAAGGTTTCCGGCGGCGATAGGCATACCGAATCCGCTACCGAAACTACCCGTGCTGCGGGTCACCAACTTAGCGCATTTACCGACATATCCGTTATCGTCTTGCATGGTTGGGAAGTCTAAAGGCTCCAATTTATTATTGGTCAAGGCAAATCCGGCATTCCCGCTCGCCCAAGTCACGGAATCTCCATTCGATGTAAAGTCATAGAATATCTGGTAACGTCCATTCTTCGGCTCCATCGTTATATGCTCGAAATGATATTCCGTGCTTACGCCGGAGACGATACAACGCACCGTATAAGTCTTTGTCCAGTGACCATCCTCGGAAGTTACCGTATAGGTTCTCGGCGTCGTAAAATCAAAAGCGGAACCACTAGCCGGAGTGATAGTAGCGCCGGGAGTCAAGGTGAATACCGGGGCTAGGTTTGTAATATCGGCGTCACTTTTCACGGTCAGTGTCACGGATTCGTTGTCGATCTCCGGCTCGGCTTTCAATATATCGCCATCCACCGTACACGACAAGATATCCGCTTCCGCATTGGGCGCCTCCTCCCGGATACATGAAACAGAGATCATCACCATAAAAAAACAGAAAAGCAAATTTCGCAAAGTCATACTCTATACATTATATTATATACAACACATCGCCCTTTTAGGGTGAACATAATGCACAAAGTTAAACTATATTCTCCAATATCGCATCCCTATATCTTTTAATAACTTTTTTTACAAAGACGCAATGGTACATATCCTTACAATACCAACCTTACCGGACAGATATACTTCAAGTACCACAGGATATATACTTCAAGTGCCATAGGATATATACTTCATCGACTAAGTAAGTAGTTAAAAAGCTATTATCATTTGCGATTGTAAAGGATTTCGCTTAATATTGCAAATACTTTAAATCAATAGTAATACCATGACAACTCGAAGAGATTTTCTCCGGCAGACCGCTTTGCTCGGTGCCGGACTTACCATCAGTCCTTTTTTCATTAAAGCCGGGAGCGCTGGTGTGGGCGCAAACGATAAGATAGGCGTCGGGCTTATCGGATGTAACGGCATGGGATTCGAAGACCTGAAAGCGTTCCTTCGTAATCCGGAAGTAGAGTGTATCGCCTTGTCGGATATTGACGAGAACGTATTGAATAATCGGGCGGCAGAGACCGAGAAGATCACCGGGAAGAAAGTAAAGCATTTATATAAAGACTGGCGTAAATTGATAGACAATAAGGATATCGATCTCGTAATCGTAGGTACTCCCGATCATTGGCACTGCCTGCAAATGGTATCCGCTTGCCAAGCCGGGAAGGATGTGTATTGTGAGAAACCGCTGGGAAATAGTATCGAGGAATGTAACATCATGGTACGGGCGGCGCAGAAATACAACCGGGTCGTGCAGGTAGGCCAATGGCAACGTAGCGATCCGCATTGGCAGGACGCCATGCAATTCGTACATAGCGGACAGCTGGGTAAGATACGCACCGTACGTGTATTCTCTTATCAAGGTTGGTGCCCCTCTATCCCCGTCAAGCCGGACGAGGCGGTGCCCGCCGGAGTGGACTATGATATGTGGCTGGGGCCGGCCCCGAAACGTCCGTTCAATCGGAACCGTTTTCATTTCACATTCCGTTGGTTCTGGGATTATGCGGGAGGTTTGATGACGGACTGGGGCGTACATTTACTGGATTACGCATTGTATGGCATGAACGTCACCGCACCGGAGTCTATCATGGCTTCCGGAGGTAAATTTGGTTATCCGGATGACGCTTGCGAGACCCCGGACTTATTGCAAACCATTTATACATTCAAGGACTTCACCGTTATGTGGGATCATGCGATCGGCATTGACGACGGGGCCTACGGACGGAATCATGGCCTAGGATTCGTTGGCGAGAACGGTACCTTGGTGATCGATCGTGGCGGCTGGGAGGTTATTCCGGAAAAGGTAAACGGACAGGCCCGCATGGAGGCTGTTCCCTTGAAGAAGTCATACGGAGAGGGTGGCTTGAATTTGCATGCGAAGAATCATTTGGAATGTATCAAGAGCCGGAACCGGAATTGCAATGCCAGCGTAGAGATCGGGGCGCATATCGCCAAGTTCTCCCAATTAGGGAATATAGCCTATCGCACGGGTAAGAAATTATCGTGGGATGGAAAGAGTTTCCATGATACGGAGGCGGATAAACTATTGTGCAAGGAATACAGGGCACCGTGGGAATTACCGAAAATATAAGGATCTAGTTGTAGGGACGGGGCACGCCCCGTCTCTACAACTGGGTATTTATTGATGTTCGGGGCGTAACAGGTCGTTCACCGTCTTCACGGGGTTGAATGTCTCGATAGGAACTTCTACGAATACCGTGTTCCAGTCGCTCATGGCACCGTTCCACAAGCCCGGCAATTCCAGCGCTTTCAATTCGCGGCCATCCTTGCTCTTATAAGAGATGAAGCCCGTATTCTTATCCACGTAATCCGGCAAGTTGTATTTCTCTCCCTTGTGATTCTTAACGGCGCAAACCAAATCCACGGGATTAAAGTGAGTACCCTTCTCAAACATCGCCTTCTTAGCCGGATCGCTCATATCGATCTGGGAGCTTTCAAGCACCTGCAAGGAAACCGTACCGTCCGGATTCACCGCCAGGAACGGACCGCCACCCGGCTCGCCCACATTCTTCACCATACCGCATACACGCAACGGGCGAAGCAGTTTGCTCTTGATATACAGGATTAACTCGGCGTCTTCCAGTAATTTCGTATCCGGGTTCTTGATACATAGGTCGTCTTGCAAGAAATGAATCATCTCCTCTACCTCGGCATGGGTATATTTGCCGGTCTCGATCTGTTCCAGATATCTGAAGGCTTTCTCCTGCAATGTTACCAAGACACCGGCGATCACCTTCTTATAGATAACCGTAGAGCATTTGAAGCTGTCCGGAACCACGTTATCTATATTCTTGATAAATACCACGTCGGCATCCACATCGTTCAAATTCTCGATCAAGGCTCCATGCCCACCCGGACGGAACAATAACTTATCATTCTTATCGCGGAACGGCGTGTTATCCATAGCGGCCGCTACCGTATCAGTACTCGGTTTCTGGATACTGAAAGAGACATCGTATTTCACAGAGAACTTCTCCTCATACTCGCCAGATTTATCGGCAACCAATTGCTCGAATAAAGCCTGATGCTCCGGAGATACCGTGAAATGGATATTCACCTCTCCGGCGTTATTCTTGGCGTACATGGCACCTTCGGCCAAATGTTCTTCCATCGCCGTACGAACCGTATCGGCATATTTATGGAAAAGCAACAAGCCTTTCGGCAGCTGCCCGTAATTCAAGCCTTTCGGCTCCAATAAATTGGATACCACCTCCTTGTACTCGCCCAAGGCTACCAACGCAGGAATATCTTTCCCTGTATTCTCCACGCACTTCTTGTCCAAAGCCTTATAGAAAGCGAATTTCTCGATCTCGCTAAAGAATTTCTTCTCGAAAGCGTTCATCGGTTCCTTATAATCCGCAGAAAGGAACTCGTACAGATTCTTAAACATACGGCTAGCAGCGCCGGAGGCAGGTACGAATTTTACGATTTTCTTGTTTTTAGCCAGATAAGCGTCCCAAGCATCCATATAAGAAGCCTGTTCCTCTTTAGATATTACCATAATACCTTTTTCTACCGAAGCGGAGGCCGCTATCTCAAGGAAAGGGAAACCTTTTACGAAGCAAGCGAGTTGCTCTTCAATCTGTTTTTCGCTGATTCCTTTGGCTTTCAGCTGTTCTAAATCGTTTGCGTTTAACATAGTATAGTATTTAATGTGAATAATCTCATCAGTAACACCACAGGGTACTTATGCGCTATGTGTATCGCAAATGTATAAAATAACCGCAAGATACATGTTGAAATTCCATAGAAAAAAGTATTTTTACAGCATGTTTTGCGGTTTGTCCTCAACCGGGCAATAAAAATGATATAACTATGGATACAATTGGATTCTTTACGTCTGAGGAAAAGAAGCTGTTCTTCTCCAAATACAGGCTCCTGTTACGAAACCTTTACTCTTTCCTCGAGAGGGAAGATATCCGAAAGATGAAGGAGCTGATGAAGCGGGTTGTCGCCCTCGATTGCTACGGCAGGGATAAGAATGGTATCAACGGTTTATTGCGAAATATTGACACGGCCTTGATCGCCACCTTGGAGATTGGCTTGAAACGTACCTCGGTCATCGCCCTCCTATTATACCGCCCGGTATTGAAGAAGGCGATCACGATAGAGGAAGTGGAGCAGAAATTCGGGGCGGACGTGACCTTGATCATCCGTCGCCTCTTGAAGACCTCCGACCTGTATGCCCGGAACACCGCCGTCAACTCGGAGAATTTCCATCATTTGCTTTTCTCGTTTGCCGAGGACGTACGTGTGATCTTGCTTATGATCGCCGACCGCCTCTGCCTCATGCGTATGGGAAAACAGATGCAAGAGGATGACCGTATCCGGCTGGCTACCGAGGCCTCTTATTTGTACGCTCCCCTCGCCCACCGGTTGGGCTTATATACGATCAAGAGCGAGCTGGAAGACCTTTCCCTGAAATACACGGACAGGAAACAGTATGACTTCATCAAACGGAAACTAAATGAGACGAAACGTTCCCGTGACGCTTATATCGCCGAGTTCATCGCCCCGATCAAGCGGAAGCTGGCAGCGGCAGGATTCAAGTTCGATATCAAGGGGCGTACCAAATCCATACATTCCATTAATAACAAGCTGAAAAAGCAGCAGGTGGAATTCGAGGGTATCTACGATCTTTTCGCTATCCGGATCGTATTGGATACGCCGCTGGAGAAGGAACGCTCGGAATGCTGGCAAGTCTACTCCATCGTCACCGATATGTACCAGCCCAACCCGAAGCGTATGAAGGACTGGATCTCTATTCCGAAGACCAACGGTTACGAGAGCTTGCACATCACGGTGATGGGCCCGCAAAATAAATGGGTAGAGGTGCAGATCCGTACGAAGCGGATGGATGAGATCGCCGAGCGAGGCCTAGCGGCGCATTGGAAATACAAGGGCGTGAAAGCGGAGAGCGGGCTAGACGAGTTTTTGAATACCGTACGTGCCGCCTTGGAGGCCAAGGAGAATAATCCGCTCGACTTGATGCAGGATTTCAAGATGGATCTATATAAGGATGAGATCTACGTCTTCACGCCTACCGGCGAGCTTATCAAGCTGGCCAAAGGAGCGACAGTCCTCGATTTCGCCTTTGCCATCCACACGAAGCTGGGAAGCAAATGCGTGTCGGCGAAAGTGAACGGTAAGAACGTTCCGATCAAATACACCTTGAACAACGGCGATAGCGTATCCGTGATCACGTCGCCGGCGCAAAGCCCGAAGCGGGATTGGCTGAACTTCGTCGTCACCTCCAAGGCCCGTGTAAAGATCAAGCAGGCCTTGAAGGAGGAGACCGTGAAGGCCGTGGAATTCGCCAAGGAGATGTTGCAGCGCCGCTTCAAGAACCGGAAGATCGACATGGACGAGCCAACCATGATGCGCTATATCAAGAAGAAAGGATTCAAGACCGTCACGGACTTTTACATCGAGATCGCCGAGGAACGCCTCGATCCCAACCAAGTAATCGACGAATATCTGGAGGCTTTCCGCAAGGAGACGGAGACGAATGAGCGCACCGAGGTGCGTAGCGCGGAGGAATTCGTGACCACGACTCCGGTGGAGGAGATATCGACGAACAAGGATGTCTTGGTGATCGACAAGAACCTGACGGGTATCGAATATAAACTCGCCAAATGCTGCAACCCGATTTATGGCGACGAGGTTTTCGGTTTCGTCTCCACGCAAGGTATCAAGATACACCGCATGGATTGCCCGAACGCCCAAGAGATGTTCAGCCGCTTCGGTTACCGGATCATCCGCGCGAAATGGAGCGGCAAGGGAGACAATGGCTATACGGTTACGTTGCGGGTGATCGGACGGGACGATATAGCGATCGTCACCAACATCACCTCCGTGATCGGAAAGGAATCGAACGTCACGCTTCGCTCCTTAAACATCAACTCGGTAGACGGATTATTCCAAGGTAACTTTACCGTATTGGTAAGAGATACGACCGCGTTAAACTTGCTGACGAAAAAGATCAAGGCGGTAAACGGAGTGAAAGCGGTAGAGCGATTAAATTCTTAGACAGTGTACTGTGCACGAAGTACCGTAGTACTCTGTACGAAGTACTACAGTACCCTCTAGGAAGTACCGTAGTACTCTGTACGAAGTACTACAGTACCCTCTAGGAAGTACCGCAGTACTTCGTACAGGGGACTGTGCCAACTGTAAGACTGAGCCTTGTGACTATAAGATCACAGAATCGGCTTCAGCCCCATCTTCTCCGCACGTTGTATAAGGAATTGACGGGCCGCCTCATACTCGTTCGGGATCACGCCGTCGAGGATGGCGTTCTTGATCGCCTCTTTCAGCACGCCGACAGGCTTGGAGGGAGCCAAGCCAAACGTCTCCATGATCTCCTCGCCGGATACCGGGGGCTGGAAGTTACGGACACGGTCTTTTTCCTCTATATCGGCCAGCTTCTCGCGCACCTTACGGAAGTTGTTCAAGAAACGGCGAACTTTCTCCGGGTTCTTGCTCGTGATATCGGCCTCGCACAGTTTCATCAAATCGTCGATATCATCTCCCGCGTCAAACAGCAGACGGCGGATCGCCGAATCCGTCACCTCATCGTCCGACAAGGCGATCGGACGCATGTGCAAGCTTACCATCTTCTGCACGTACTTCATCTTCTCGTTCATCGGGAGTTTCATCTTCCTGAAAATACCGGGGATCATCCGCTCGCCGATAAAATTATGATTATGGAACGTCCATCCCAAGCGAGGGTCGAAACGCTTCGTGGCAGGCTTGGCGATATCGTGGAAGAGGGCGCTCCAACGCAGCCACAGGTTATCGGAAGTCTTGCTCAAACGATCCAGCACCATCAAGGTATGGGCGAAATTATCCTTATGCCCGATCCCCTCCTTGGTCTCCACGCCCTTCAAGGCGCAAAGCTCGGGGAAAATCAATGGCAACAGTCCGCATTTATCCAGCAAGTCGAAACCGATAGAGGGCTTTGGCGAGAGGACGATCTTGTTCAACTCGTCCACGATACGTTCCTTGGAGATAATGGAGATACGTTCCCGGTTACGGATGATGGCGTCGAAGGTATCGGGATCGATAAAGAAACCTAATTGAGTGGCGAAACGAACCGCACGCATCATCCGGAGCGGATCATCGCTGAAAGTAACATCCGGGTCTAAAGGCGTACGGATCGTAAGCTCGTCCATATCCTCCAACCCTCCGAAAGGATCGACCAATTCTCCGTAACGCTCCTTATTCAGGCAAAGGGCTAAGGCGTTGATCGTGAAATCGCGGCGGTTCTGGTCATCCTCCAAGGTGCCGTCTTCTACGACTGGCTTACGGCTGTCATGGCTGTAGGATTCTTTCCTTGCCCCCACGAATTCCAGCTCCAGATCGCCGGCTTTCACCTGCGCCGTCCCGAAATTCTTGAAGACGGAAAGATAAGCGCCACGCCCGATCTTCTTGGCCACTCGTTTGGCCAACTCGATACCGCTGCCAACCGCTACCACGTCTATATCCTTGGATGGGCGGTTCAAGAAAATATCCCGCACATATCCGCCTATTACATATACCTCAACACCTAGCTCTTCCGCCGCCTCCGATATCAAATGGAAAGGCTTCGCGGATATATGATTTACTATCTCTTCCTCGTTTATATACATATTTATGTATTCCAAATCCAATAAAGAGCGCAAAGATAATCAAATTTCATGTACTTTTGCGGTATCAAATACATTGAACGAGAAAGATATGAAAAAGTTAGCGATCTGTATAACGCTCATTGCCGCCATTTTAACGGGCTGTAACGGAGACGAGAAAGCGGCTCAGGCCCGTTTGGACAAGGCCCGGGCCATGTACGAGAATAACGAGTTTTTCGGGGCGAAGAACGAGATAGACAGTATCCGGGCACTCTATCCCAAGGAAGTAAAGGTACTGAAGCAGGGATTAACGCTTATGCGCCAAGTAGAAGTAAAGGAGGCGGAGCGAAACATCGCTTTCTGCGACAGCTTACTCCCGATCAAGCTGGAGGAAGTAGAGGGATTGAAGAAAGGCTTCGCTTTCGAGAAGGATTCCGTTTACGAGGAAATCGGCAATTATATCTGGAAACAGCAGACGATCGAGCGCAACGTGCAACGTTGTTACGTACGTTGCGGCGTGAACGAGGAGGGCGAGATGTATCTGGCCAGCGTATATTACGGCGGACGCCCCATCGAGCATACGGGAATCAAGCTGAGCCTGAAAGACGGCCAATTCGCCGAGACCGCTTCCATCCCGTACGACGGCGGACTGAATTACCGCTTCAAGGATATGGGAAGCACCACGGAGGTAGTGACCTACAAGGGGGAGCACTGCGTCGATGCCGTCAAGTTCATCTACGATAACGAGAAAGAGCGGATCAAGGTGGAATACACAGGAGGCAAGCCTTACATTATATATATGGCGGACGCCGACAAGAAAGCGATCGTCAACACCTTCAACCTCGCCACCGTATTAAGCGATATCAAGAGCATGAACACCTTGAAAGAGAAATCAGAGAAGAAGATCGCTTATCTAAAGAATAAACTGGAGGAGTAGAATCCCTCCATACAAATGGCCTACCTATAAACAAAGCACCGGGACCCCTACCATACAGTAGGAATCCCGGTGTTAGTATACAAACTGATATCCACTATCAGTTATTCATCATTTAACGACGACCTTCTGGGCGGTCTCGCCATCAACGGAAACTACCACGATACCTTTCGATGCCGGCATCACGAAGTTATCTGAAGAAGCGATAGCGGAAGCGGTGGTCTGACCTAAGATGTTAGACAATGTAACCGTCTTGCCTGCCGCGTTCAAGACCGTAACGCTAGCCTCGCCAGCGATTACCGTGAAGCTGGCAACCTCTTCCAATTGTTCGTTGGAAACCGGAGTCGGAGCATTCTCGATCGTGAACGGAACGCCAACATTAGACATTACCACAACATTGTTTACCACACCTACATAAGGAGTCTTCAACTCGCCCGCGGCCACGGTGCGATTCAGCTCTTTCTGGTTCTCCAATAAGTAACCACCATCCTGAGTTGTCTTGAAGGCGAACAAAGCATTGTTATCCAAAGACGGAACGATATTCGCTTTATCGCTGAAGCCTACACGATAGTAAGTAGCGCCATTGCTAACGAATGTCTCGTTAGAATCCCGCAAGGATACCATATAGTAGCGAGGAGAAACAGCTTTGGTAGTTGTCTCCGGCGTATAGATCGATGTCGTGATGAAATACAACGGTTTACCAGCGATCACGGTATCGGCTTCTTGAACCCACAAAGAGAAGTTGTCAGTCTCATAAGTTGACTTCAAGATATCTTGGCCTTCGTTCTTCACTTCGGCGAAGAAATTCAGCGGATTCATCGTCAAGAACTTGCCATTCGTACCGAAACGTTTGTGAGAATCGTCGATAGAAGCGTACTCCGGAGCCTCTACAGCGACAAAGTCGAAGTAGTTAACCTTATCGGAAAGGATCAGGTTCGCCGTATTCACGTTCATAAAGACATATTGAGTGGTCGCGCCTACCCTTGTAGCCATCTGGTATTTGCCACCGGTCGTAGCCGTATTGAATACGAATTCCAACGGAGCGGTATAATCAGATAATTTCAACGGTCCACCATTCTCGCTGGCAACCAAATCATTGCTGAAACGTTCTTTCAACATATAAGTCGCATGATACAAGGTATCACCTAAAGCACGGGCACCTAAACCATCCGTTACATTCTGTACGGAATCTTGGCTAACCACGATACGAAGAGCGGCTGCGTTCGCTGCGTCACCAGATTTAATCATCAATACAGAATCTGAAGTAAACGCATACAGATCGTCTACGCCCGGAGTACCGGAGATTAAGTTCAATACATAACCATTATCGGCGAGTTCCTCCGCAGAGAAGTGACGAGTACCCAAGAACTTATCCTTTAAATCCACATTCGCTTGATATTCCACCGTAATAGAATCGGTGCTACCCCCAAATGTATAGGTATTGGCCATACCTTGAACGGCGAAGATCTCCTCGTTAGAAATAATAGTCGTATTCGTATTACGGTCTACAACCGAATACATTCCGTTGTTTTCCTTGATATACCATTGTCCCTTCGGTTGATAAATGGAAGGTTTGAAACCTGCCGCGGTTACCAACTTATCGGAAGCGGCACTCTTATCGTAAGCGACAGCGTATTGTCCGCCCTTATCGCCCTTGCTCGCGCTCTTCAAGAAGTATACGCCTGTACCTGTAGCGATCGTAGAAGGAGTTCCCTTCGTTACGGTAATAACAGGAGCGGCTCCTTGAGCAGGTTGAGTAGAGCCGGACTGCAAGTCAGATACGGTCAAGGCTTTCGTCTCGATTACGCTGGCATATACGACACGTACGTTCGGAACGGAGGTCATCGGACTTGCGTTCACGGTCGGAGCGGCAGCGGCGTACATAGCCAAAGCATCATTCTTCAAGTTGATCGTAAAATAGAATTTCTGGAAATCAGCGTTACCCAGTGTATGCAAGCCACTAGCGGCATAGGTGGAGTCAGCCGTAAACTTAGCCCCATATACACTGGTAGCACCGGCTATCACATTCTTCAATGTATCGACACCTAAGTATTTTGCTTTACCATCACTAAATACTTGGTCACCTTGGATCTGCAAGGTCACATATTTAGCGTTCGCAACAGCGCCTGTAGCGGGAGCCGCCGTATTCTTCGCTATCAAGTTCTTACCCTCGAAGATATTTCCTTGATAATTTCCTCCAAACGTCAATTGAAAGACTTGGAAACCATCCCCCAGCTCACTTGCGCTCAAATACATAGCGTCGCTAGGAGCCTCTACGGTAAATTTCGTAGAAGAGGCAGAAGAACCTAAACTCAAGTCTGTCCCAGCTACATCCAACGCCAAGATTTGATTGTTTCCGTAATAAGCCTGAATAGCGCTACCACCGGCAGCGTCAGAGAATGTCCACTGATTCACGCCCGATGTGATAACAGGTTTTGCCGTAGATGAAGCCGCAAACGACAAAACGGCCTGTGTCTTCTTGTTCTTGAATTGATACACAGGACCAGCAGGAGTCGTGCCCGCATTCGTGATTTGCCACAAGGCAGAATCAATAGCGGCTTTGGTAGCGTCTGACGCCAAAGTTTTAACAATTACTGAGTCGGCTTTCTCACCACTTAAAGACAAAACGGAAGAACCTGTCTTTAAATAATAATAGTTACCGGCTTTCCACTGAGCCTCCGGAACGGTCGTACTCGACTGAGCATTAGCCGAGAATACGCCCGCAACCATCAGGGCCGCAGCAATAAGAGTACATTTTTTGTCCATAATCAAATAGATTTTATTTATTAATCACAGTCTAAACAGGGGTTGTTTAGAAAAGGTTTTGAGGGCGTATGAGATTAACAATCGATTTAGCGTCTTATAACAAAAATCGTCCTATTCTCACGAACAGGACGACTATACTACTAAAAATGTAAACAGTGTATTTATATAGTAATATCATGAAACTATATATTTTGGAGAAAAACCGCTCCACCTTCACAGGCAAAACGGCTGGAAATCTAATCTACTCAATAAATATCTTCACAGGCTTACTCGAAATAAGCATGTTCTTTTACGACATGACCTCTGTCATCGAAATAAACCTTATATATCTTACCATTTCTGGAAAGTAATACTACCTTATACTTCACAAACGTGCTATTGTTTGACACCTCAACTGATTTCACCATACATCCCTCATAGGAAGTATTTACCGCATCACGCAATACTTGGGGCATATCAGTTACCTCGATCGGATAAAATTTATCCTGTGCCACTGTTTCCTTAGCGCTACCGGCCATCCCGGCTTGCGCTTCTACATCAGGGGCAATAAATAAGCCACATAAAGCGACAATAACCCCGTAAACAATCTTTTTCATACCTTAAAAACCTAAACCTTTTTTCTCTTACATCATAAATTCGCACTATAGGGTGCAATCTCCATGCCAAAACTCACCCTAAAAAACAACAAGAGAATAATAAGTTGTAAATCCGACAATTAACCAAAAGTAAAGAATCAATCATTCGGTTGCCAAAGTGTGGAACAAACCGTGGAATGTGGAAAATTTCCCCGCAAAAGTGTGGAATCTCTACACATTACTATAAAAAACGAGGCCCACCCTTAATCTATATAAGGATGAGCCTTAAATCATTCTACTTAAATATAATCAAATAAAAATACTAAAGTAATAAAATAAAGTTCCGTAATATCGTATACACTCTGTGTCTAATCTCTAATTTGCGATTCACAAAGATAAATCTTTTTGTTCAACCATCTATAAAATAATCGCACATCTAACGAAACTTAAAGATTTTTGAACAAAGAGATTCCTTTTAAGGACAAGTCATAGATTATCACGAACTTCAATCCTTCGCTTGGTGTACGGTAAGTTGCGGGAATGGGAAACCGATACCTACCTCATTGAAGGTCGCGTAGATATTCTTGTTAATATCGAAATACACGCCCCAATAGTCGGAACTGTTTACCCAAACACGTACTACCACGTTTACGCTGCTGTCCGCCAAGGCTGTCAAGGCGATAAACGGAGCGGCCGGCTCGGACAAGATGCGGGAATCCTTCGCCAATACAGACTCTATCACTTGCTTTACTTTCTCATAATCGCTGCCGTATTCCACGCCAAAAGTCCAGTCTACACGGCGAGTCGTCTGGTTACTGAAATTAGTCACAACGCCACTGCTCAAAGAGCCGTTCGGTATATAAATGACCTTATTATCAACCGTACCTAATACGGTATGGAACATCTGGACCTCTTTCACGGTACCGCCAACGCCCTGCGCCTCAATATAATCACCCACCTTATAAGGCTTGAAAAGAAGGATGATCAATCCACCGGCAAAGTTTGACAGGTTACCGCTCAATGCCATACCGACAGCGACACCGGCGGAAGCCAACAAGGCGGCAAACGACGTAGTTTGAACGCCTAACGCCCCTACGACTGAAATAATCAATAAAATGGTTAAACTGACATTCACCAAACTGCCAACAAAAGTCTTGACAGAAGGATCGATATCCCGTTTGCTCAATATCTTCCGAACCAGTTTATTAAGTAAGTTTATAACCAATCGTCCCACCAAGAAGACAATAAGAGCTTTAATAATCGTAAAACCCAATTGGGAGCCATGCTCAACCAAGGATCTGATAGCTTCCTCTAATTTAGAACTCGCTTCTACAGCTGCTAATAATACCATATCTCTTCTATTTTAATTAATCTATTAATTATATAACAATCTGATCTTCCAAAATATTATGAAATGTAGCAAAGGTATAAAGTTTTTTTAATCTGGTAAAACCATGAAATAATTACGTAGCTTTGCGATCAATCAAATAACACGTTAAATTCGACAGCATGAAAATCCTTGCGATACTCGCCGCCCTTTTCCTTTCAATAGGCTATGGCCACGCTCAGACATACGAGAAGTTTGTCGAGAAAAGTTTTGACTTCTTGGACAAGAACGACTTAGTCTCCGCCGAAGAGAGCCTACGAGCCGCCATGCGCCTTGAACCGGGCAACCCCAATAACTATGCCTTGCTCATGAATCTCGGGACGATACAGCGTAGACAAGGGAAACTGGAAGATGCCCTTCTCTCCTATACCGCCGCCCTAAGCCGCCATCCGAATAATGAGGCCATACTGGAAAATCGTGCCGGCTTATATACGGAAATGGGTGAGATCGAAAAAGCGACGAACGATTACAATGCCCTGTTAATCTTGAACCCCCATCATCAAGAGGCGTTATATTGCAGGGCGATGCTTCATTTGCAACATAAGAACTATCTGTTGGCCGAGCAGGATTTCGATAAGATACTGGAAGTAAACGAGAAATCCGTGAAAGGACGTCTGGGACACGCGATTCTCGAGAAGCTACGGGGGAATTACGATGAGAGCGAACGCATCTTTAATTACTTGATCAACGAGATGCCCCGCGAATGGATCTTATACGAGGGCCGTGCCGATCTATACTTCATGATGGGCAAGAACGCCCGGGCTATGGCCGATATCAATCGCATTTTCGTGGAAAGTACCCCGACAGCCGCTTTATATGTATTGCGAGGCAAAGTAAAACTCGCCCAATATGAGAAGGCATCGGCCGCCTTAGACTTCAAGAAAGCTGAGGATATGGGATATGATAAAACGACTATCGACGAGTTGATGAAGATGGCTCGTTAAGGCTGTTTTTATACGTATAGTGGCATCGGCTCACGCGAGTAGTGGTATTGGCCTACGCCACTACTCGCGTGAGCCGATGCCACTATACGTGTGAGCCTGCGCCACTACTGGTGCGAAATCGGCCCATTTATACTACTTTTCCGTGATATAATTGACAACCCAACTACCCACTTCTTTCGTTCCATATTTCGCTCCACCTTCCACTTGGATTTCCGGCGTACGGACATTCGCATCGAGGGAAGCGTCTACGGCTTCACGGATCAAGGCTCCCTCTTCTTTGAGGTCGAAATACTCGAATAACATCGCTACTGAAAGAATTTGCGCCAAGGGGTTCGCAATATTCAGCCCTTTCGCCTGCGGCCAAGAGCCATGAATCGGCTCGAAAACCGGCGTGCTCTCTCCGGTAGAAGCGGAAGGCAGCAAGCCCATAGAGCCGCTGATGCAAGAACCCTCATCCGTCAAGATATCACCAAACGTATTCTCGGTTACCATCACGTCGAAGAATTTCGGCTCTTGGATCATACGCATAGCGGCGTTGTCCACATACATATAGTCTGTCGTTACTTCCGGATAGCTAGGAGCCATCTCTTGAGCGATCTGGCGCCATAGACGGGAAGAGGCAAGTACGTTCGCCTTGTCAACAACCGTCAGGTGCTTATTCCGTTTCATCGCATACTCGAAGCCCACTTTCAAGATACGCTCGATTTCCGGGCGGGTATACATATTCGTATCGTATGCCTTATCGTTGTCTTGATATTTCTCACCGAAATACATACCACCGGTCAACTCACGGATACATAAGAAATCCGCGCCATCCACCAATTCGGCACGCAACGGCGATTTATGCAATAGGCATTTGAAGGTCTGCACCGGACGGATATTAGCGAACAGGCCCAACTTCTTACGCATCGCCAAAAGACCTTGCTCCGGACGTACTTTCGCTGTCGGATCATTATCAAACTTAGGATCGCCCACGGCCGAGAAAAGAACAGCGTCGGCATCCTTACAAATCCGATAGGTCTCCTCCGGGAAAGGATCGCCTACCTTATCGATCGCATCAGCGCCACAAAGGGCATACTCATAGTGAACCTCATGTCCGAATTTCTCACAAACGGCACTCATTACTTCCACGCCTTGCACGGAAATCTCTGGTCCGATCCCGTCTCCGGGAAGTACTGCTATATTCAGTTTCATCGTAAATGTTTGTTATTATTCTCTGTTAAAATGTACATACTTAGGCTCCGTGGGGAAATACGTGTCATCATCCCACAGGGTACTTGTAATCATCAAGTCGGCGCTATAACGGTTACAAGCGATAGGTACGTTATGAACACGGCACTGGCGAAGCAACATCTGGATGTCGGCCTCGTGCGGTTGCGGATTCAAGTCGTCTATCAAAAAGACCGCCAAATCGATCTCCTTACGGACAACCATAGCGGCAATCTCAGCATCGCCTCCCATCGGACCGGAATGCATGCAAGCAATATCCGCGTTCACCCCTTTTTCCTCGAGAGCTTTACGAACCAAATTTCCGGTCGTACCCGTACAAACAATATGGTGGTGAGACAAGAACTCAGCGTTATGTACCGCCCATTCTACCATTTCCGCCTTACGATTGTCGTGCGCTACAAGCGCGATAGTCAACTTTTTCATACCCTTTACCTTTTTAATTATTAATCCTCTATCTTGTTCAGCATCTTCAATGTCGCCTTGATCGCCGCCTCAGTCTGATCAGCGTCCAGACCACGAGTCTTGAAATCGACCCCGGCATAATTCCAGCTGATGACCGTCTGCACGAACGCATCCGTACGTCCTCCCGGCGGGATGGATACCGAATAGTTCGTCAACATCGGGAACGGGCGGTTCAAACGGGAATAAATCCGGCGTAGGGCACGAACGAAAGCGTCGTATTGGCCATCACCGGAAGCCGATTCCTCGTAAGCCTCGCCATTGATCTCGATCTTCAAGGTAGCCACCGGTTTCAGCCCTTGGGCCAAGGATAAGGAATAGTTCAAGATCCGTATTTTCTGATCCTCCAGCGCATTATCATGATGAAGCACATCGCTGATAATATAAGGAAGATCCTCCGGGGTAACCATTTCTTTCTTATCCCCTAACTCAATGATCCGTTCCGTAACCTTACGCATCGAGCCCTCATCCATGTCGATACCGAGCGCTTCCAGATTCTTGCGGATATTCGCTTTTCCGGAGGTCTTGCCCAAGGCGTACTCGCGAACCCGTCCGAAACGCTCAGGAAGCAGGTCGTTGCAATACAGGTTGTTCTTGCTATCACCGTCCGCATGGACACCGGCGCATTGCGTAAACACATGCTCTCCGATAATCGGCTTATTGGGCGGGATATGCACCCCCGAATAGGTCTCGACCAAACGACTGGCCTTGTTTATCTTTTCCTCCCTCAAGTTCGTCTCCTCTCCCAACTGATCCTTGATGACGGCAAGGACGCTGCTCAATGGAGCATTACCCGCACGCTCTCCCAAACCGTTCACGGTCGTATGGATTCCCTTGATACCCGCACGGATGGCGGAATATACATTCGCTACGGCAAGATCATAGTCGTTATGCGCATGGAAGTCAAACCGTAAATCAGGGTAACGGTCCACCATCATCTTGCAATACTCGTAGGTATTTCCGGGATTCAAGACTCCCAAGGTATCCGGGAGCATGAAACGGCAGATCGGAAGTCCTTTCAACGCATCGATTACCAAGAATACGTAATCCGGGGAATGCTTGATACCGTTCGACCAGTCCTCCAAATAGATATTCACGTCGATCTTCCGTTTCGCCGCTTCCAATACGACCGTACGAATATCGTCAACGTGTTGCTCGGGAGTCTTTCGAAGCTGTTCGGTGACATGCTTATAAGAGCCCTTGCAAAGCAAGTTCACGACACGGCAACCTGCGGATTCAATCCAGTCGAGAGAGACCGTACCATCCACGAAACCCAAGACCTCCAATTTGTCTAGGTTTCCGGAACGGGCGGCCCAAGCGGCTACACGCTTCACGGCCTCAAACTCTCCGTCCGACACACGGGCGGAGGCGATCTCCACCCGGTTCACGCCTAAGTCGTTCAGCAGCACTTGCGCTATGCTAAGCTTCTCGTGAGCGGCGAAGGAGACGCCCGAAGTTTGCTCCCCATCTCTGAGGGTTGTATCCATTATTTCTATCATAATCAGCGTGCTGCCTCGAAGGCTTCTATCTTTGATTTATTTGCCAGTAAATAGTCGATATCGTCCAATCCGTTGATCAGGCAATCCTTTTTATAGGCGTTGATCTCGAAATGCTCGCTTTTGCCCGTAGCCTTGTTCGTGATCGTTTGCTCCGGTAGATTTACCTCGACCTCAGTTTTCGGGTCCTTGTAAATCGAATCGAACAATTCAGCGAGGAACTCTTCAGTCACAACAACCGGCAGCACGAAGTTGTTCAACTCGTTGTTTTTATGGATATCGGCGAAGAAACTGGAGACCACGACACGGAAACCGTAATCGGCGATCGCCCAAGCCGCATGCTCACGGCTGGAACCGGAACCGAAGTTCTTTCCCGCTACCAATATCTTTCCGCTATACGTAGGATCGTTCAAGACGAATGATTCGATCTTATTACCTTCCTTATCATATCGCCAATCCCGGAATAAGTTCTCGCCGAACCCTTCTTTGGTAGTCGCTTTCAGAAAGCGGGCTGGGATAATCTGGTCGGTATCCACGTTCTCTAAAGGAAGAGGTACGCAAGTGCTTGTGATTATATTGAATTTTGTTTTCATCTTATGCTACTTTATTAGATTAGTCTTTACATCAGTTCTCTCGGGTCCGTGATCTTACCTGTCACAGCGGCGGCGGCGGCCACAAGCGGCCCCGCTAAGATGGTGCGCGCACCCGGTCCTTGGCGGCCCTCGAAATTACGGTTGGAAGTGGAGACCGCATATTTACCCGCCGGAACCTTATCCTCATTCATCGCCAGACAAGCGGAACATCCCGGTTGACGAAGGACGAAGCCGGCCTCGGCCAAAACCTTGTCGATCCCCTCGGCACGAATCTCCCGCTCTACCTGCCAACTGCCGGGAACCAGCCAAACCGTTACATCATCCGCTTTCTTCTTTCCTTTCACCAAAGAGGCGAAAGCACGGAAATCCTCGATACGGCCATTCGTACAGCTACCTAAAAAGACATAATCCACTTTCTTACCCAACATAGACTCGCCTGCCTTGAAGCCCATATAATCCAAAGACTTCTTATAAGAAATACGGCCTGCCTCGGGCACGCTTTCTAAGGAGGGGATATCTTTGCTGATACTCATACCCATGCCCGGGTTCGTACCGTACGTAACCATCGGGTCGATATCCTCGGCGTGAAAAACGATCTCCTTATCGAACTTAGCGTCCGGATCACTATATAGCTGACGCCACTCGCTCACCTTCCGCTCCCATTCCTCGCCTCTTGGGGCAAACTCACGGTCTTTCAAATAATCGAAAGTAACATCATCCGGAGCGATCATACCGCCACGGGCACCCATCTCGATAGAAAGGTTACAGATCGTCAGACGTTCCTCCATGGTCGTATTACGAATCGCCTCGCCAGCGTACTCTACGAAATAGCCCGTAGCACCGCTGGTACTCATCTTACTAATAATGTATAAAGCAAAGTCCTTCGCCGTAACGCCCGGTTTGCGTACACCATCGATCGTGATACGCATCGTTTTCGGCTTACGCTGCATGATACATTGGGTAGCCAAGGTCATCTCCACCTCGCTCGTACCGATACCGAAGGCGATAGCGCCCATGGCACCGTGCGTAGAAGTATGGGAGTCGCCACAAACGATCGTCATACCCGGCTGCGTCAAGCCTGTCTCCGGACCTACCACATGGATGATACCATTCTTCGGATGTTGAAGACCGTAATACGTCAAGCCGAAATACTTCGCGTTCTCTTCCAAGGTATCCACTTGATTCTTGGATATAGGGTCCTCGATAGGCTTATCTTGGTTCAATGTCGGGATATTGTGGTCCGGCATACAAGTGATTTGCGCGGGACGGAAGGGCTTCAATCCACGTACACGTAATCCGGCGAAAGCCTGCGGGCTAGTCACCTCATGACAATACAGACGGTCGATATACAATTGTATGGTTCCGTCGGGCAACGTGTCCACCACGTGTTTGTCCCAGATTTTCTCAAATAATGTCTTGCTCATTGTCTTGTCTATTTTTAGTCTACTATAAACTTATTGATGGCGTCCACGAAAGCCTCCACGGAAGCAGCGATAATATCGGTATTCGCAGAGAACCCATAATAGGTAGCCCCGTTATACTCTACCTGCATATGCACCTTGCCCGTATCATCGCTACCTTTATTAATGGCTTGGATCAAGAATTCCTGAATCGTCATGTCACTATTACTAATGGCTTTTTTCACCGCCTTGATACCCGCGTCAACCGGACCGTTACCAGCTGCGGCCTCATATCTTCTTACTCCCGACAAATTTAAACAAATACTTGCGACTGATTGTACTCCAACACCACTAGTTACCTGTAAATATTCCAATTTAATACGGTGGGTGGCCGTACGATCCTTCCCGACCAACATCAAAACATCATCATCATTAATATCTTTCTTACGATCGGCCAGTTTCAAGAACTCATCGTACACCTTGTCCAATTTCTCCTGCTCCAGATCCACACCTAAAACATGCAGGCGATGCTTCAACGCCGCACGACCGCTACGAGCAGTCAATACGATCGCATTATCATCAATACCCACATCCTTCGGATCGATGATCTCGTAGGTTTGCGCATTCTTCAAAACGCCATCTTGATGGATACCGGAGGAGTGAGCGAACGCATTACGTCCGACAATAGCCTTATTCGGTTGTACCGGCATATTCATCAAGCTAGAAACCATACGGCTCGTACTATAGATCTTATTCGTCGTGATATTGGTGATGATATCACGTTCTTTATGGCTCTTGAAAACCATGGCGACTTCTTCCAATGACGTGTTACCCGCACGCTCACCGATGCCGTTTATGGTTACCTCCACCTGACGGGCTCCGTTCAACACGCCTTGTACGGTATTCGCGGTAGCCATGCCCAAGTCATTATGGCAATGGGTGGACAAGATCGCGTTATGTACGCCATCCACATGTTCCATCAGATACTTAATCTTCGCCCCGTACTCATCCGGCAAGCAATATCCTGTCGTATCCGGGATATTCACTACGGTAGCCCCGGCCTTGATCACGGCCTCCACGACACGGGCTAGATATTCATTATCCGTACGCCCGGCATCCTCACAGTAGAATTCTACGTCCTCCACGTACTTTTTAGCGTATTTCGTGGCGGCGATCGCACGCTCTATAATCTCCTCTCTCGTGGAGTTAAACTTGTATTTGATATGAGAATCAGAAGTACCGATACCCGTATGAATACGTCCTCGCTTAGCGAATTTCAACGCCTCAGCTGCCACGTCGATATCTTTCTCCACCGCACGGGTCAAGGCACAGATGGTCGGCCAAGTCACGGCCTTTGAGATCTCAACCACACTCTTAAAATCCCCAGGACTGGAGACAGGGAAACCAGCCTCGATCACATCAACACCTAGCTGTTCCAACGCCTTAGCTACTTGAATCTTTTCCACTGTATTCAACTGGCATCCCGGAACCTGTTCACCATCACGTAAGGTGGTGTCGAAAATAAATAATCTGTCTGACATAATCTTATATTCTTAATTTACTAATATCCTATACTAACTAAAAAAGCCTCTCTCACAAGGAAGTGAGAAAGGCTCTTTCATATATCGTAATGCTCGCAAAGCATACAGTCTCACTTCCTATCCCGTTCCCAGAGTAGAATAATGTTTAGAGAAATAATGAGACTATTTTGCAAGTTGCGTGTCATTGTTCTTGTCTTTATTGTTTTTGTTTGAACGTTGCAAAGATACGGCCTTTTTTGATACCACCAAATATAATTCGAAGTTTTTTACAGGATATTTCTTATAAAACGTAAGATAAACAATTACATCTGTTACTAAATAACACTACCCATCGTTGGGTCGTAACGATGGGCAGTATAAGCTGCTTACGTTGCCCATCATAAAGGCCTTATGATGGGCAGTGTTATGAAATATGTGAGACAGCTCATTTTAACGAGCTACGATCTTCTTCACGAACAAGAGCAGCGTATTACCAGATAACATCAAGGAACGCAATACTGTTTTATTCTTAGGCAAGGTAAGCTTCTCTACCTTATTGAGGAGATGAGACGGGGCATGCCCCGCCCCGCCTCTACAACTGGGTAATAAGTTAATCCTATAGACCTACTTTTTTCCTTACCAAATATCTTATTACATGGAAATTATTCCATACATTTGCCACAGTACTAATTAATAACGATTACGACTATGACAAAATTAAGCAACATCCCCGCCAAGGAAACTACAGCCAAGACCGCAAAAACACGTAAGGCCAAGAACGGACCCGCAAAGCTCAAGTGGGATCCTACCAAGCCGATGCAATTCACCCAAGAAGAGATCTGGGAACATATCCATGAGATTGAGAAGGGACCGTTCTATCCTATTGAAGAAGTACATCAAAGAATAAGATCATGGATGGACAACTATCAAGGAAAAAAGTAATCGGTTCTCCCATTTACGAGGAAAGCCTTGAGAGGACTTTCGTGGAAGGCATAGAACGATTCGGTATGTTCCAAGCCCGGAAATATCTTGAGCATATATTGAATACAGTCGAGAAACTAGAAAACGACTATCCTTATTACCCCGAATGCCGACACCTAACCACGAAAAGCCGCATGTACCGGAACATCATCCTAGATTCACACCTTATCATCTACCGCATCACCGAGGAACGGATCGAGGTGCTGGACATCTTCCATTCCGCATCCAGCATGCGAAAGATCAAGAAAACAAAGAATATCCACATCGAATAACACAAAGAAAGGCGAGCCACCCGTAAGTGACCCGCCTCTTTTTGCTGATATATAAGGATTAAGATTGGATTAGTTGTTCTCCGGACGAAGCTTGCGTACAGTAACAGCTGTCTGCCACATCTCGCTCTCGCGCAATGCCTTCAATTCAGCCTCCAATTTCTCACGATAATCCGGCTTAGAGTTTGAGTCGATAGAGATCTGAGCCTCGTTACCGCATTTTACGTTCGCGTACAATTTCTCGACAACCGGCTTGATTGCGTCGTGGAACGGACCCATCCAGTCCAAAGCGCCACGCTGGGCGGTAGTAGAGCAGTTCGCGTACATCCAGTCCATACCATTCTTGGCGAATAAAGGCATCAAGGATTGAGTCAACTCCTCGACCGTCTCGTTGAAAGCCTCAGAAGGAGTGTGTCCATTCTCGCGCAATACCTCATACTGGGCCAACAACAAACCTTGGATAGCACCCATCAAAGAACCACGCTCACCAGTCAAGTCGGAAGTAGCCTCACGGATGAAAGTCGTCTCGAACAAATAACCGGAACCGATACCGATACCCAACGCCAACGTACGATCCATTGCCTTGCCGGTAGCGTCTTGATAGATAGCGAAAGAAGAGTTCAAGCCACGCCCCTCAAGGAACATGGAACGCAAAGACGTACCAGACCCCTTCGGAGCGACCATGATCACGTCAATATCCGCAGGAGGAACAACACCTGTACGATCGTTCCAAGTGATCGCGAAGCCATGAGAGAAATACAGGGCCTTGCCAGCTGTCAAATAAGGCTTCATCGTAGGCCATACAGACATTACGGCAGCGTCGGACAATAAGCACATGATGATCGTGGCCTTGTCGCAAGCCTCCTCGATACCGAACAGAGTCTCACCCGGAACCCATCCGTCCTCAACCGCTTTCTCGTAAGTCTTACCTTGGCGCTGACCAACGATTACGTTGAAGCCATTGTCACGAAGGTTCAATGACTGTCCCGGTCCCTGTACGCCATAGCCGATAACAGCGATTGTCTCATCTTTTAATATCTCTCTTGCCTTTTCCAACGGAAATTCCTCGCGGGTCATTACATTCTCTACAACACCGCCAAAATTCATTTGTGCCATTTTCTTTTTAACTATTAATGTTTAAAAACCTATTTATGTATCTCTTTTATTATCTCCAAGTAACCGCCGCACGACAGATCGCCTTTCCCTCATGGCAAATAGCCATGTCTTGCTTATCGGGAGCGGACTCCGCCTTATGAAGCGTAAGCGGCATACCTTGTTTACCCTCGGATTGGTAGGCGATCTCCAGACGGCCGATCTCACGGGTCTTGAACTGGTCGATATCGAACAAATCCAGCAGGTGCTCAATATACTTCACGCTATTGAAGTGACCGTTGATATCCAAGTCGCTGTATTTGATCGAATACGGGATTCCCTCCGCCTTATTCTCCGCCGACATGATCTTGCCCGGCTTCTCGATCGGGCACGGACGCTCGTCGATATATTTGCCCAATGCCTCTATATCCAATAAGGTAGGACGGCGGGTCTCCACGTCGATAGCCGCCCAAATAGAACGGGCGAATCCAAAGGTTTTCCCATTCTCATCCGCCAGCTCAAAACAACGGCTGGTGAAAAGACGTCCGACCTCATCGATCCAAGTGTATAAATTAATCTTATCGAAGGCGGTAGGATATTCCTTCATCTCGATAGCCAGACGGGACAACACCCAAGCCGTATGACGCTCCGACATATCATTGAAACCGAACCCACGCTCTCCGGCATGGCTGGAAGCGGCGTGAATCAAATAGTTACCAATCATAGGGAGCGTTACACGTCCCCTAAAATCCATCAAATATGGCTCCGCCACGAAATGAAATAATCCTACTTTCTCCATATCTTATTATTGTTGCTTTTCCTGTAACTTTCGCTCCATATCGGCCAACATATCGCTCAAGCGCTCCACCTTGCTCTTCGTGATAGCCACACGTCCGGAGCGGATGAATTGCAGGACACCGATCGTCTCGCTCAACTCATTGAACAAGGCCTGTGTCTCGTCATAGTGGCCACTCTTCTCCAATACCACGCAGGTCTCGTTCATCTCCAAGATACGGGCGTTGTATTTACGGATCAATCCCTCCACGGTTCCCATCTTGATGAAAAGCTCGGTACTTAGCTTATAAAGAGCGATCTCTTGATAAACCAGATCCTCATCCGTATTATAATAAGCCTTCAAGATATCCACACGTTTATCGATCTGTTTCACCACCTTATCGATCATATCCTCATCGGCGAATGTCGTGATCGTAAACTTATGGATGCCCTTGATAGCGGACGGAGAGACGGACAGAGTCTCGATGTTCAGCTGTCGGCGTGTAAAGATAATCGTTATCTGGTTCAAAAGACCTACGATATTCTCTGAAAAGATAATAACGGTATATAATTTCTTTGTTGTCATAGCTTCATCTCCTCCTTATTTCTCGTCTCCCATAATCATGTTTGTCACGCTTCCCCCGGCAGGAACCATCGGATACACCATTCCGCAAGTCTCCACGTTAGCGACCAACACGTAAGCGCCGTCGTGGTTTAGCATCTCGGCGATAGCGTCGTCCAATTCCTCCCGCTTTTCAACGGCACGGCTGGCGATACCATAGGCTTTAGCGATCGCCACGAAATCCGGATTCTCCATGATGGTGTTTGAATAACGCTCGTGGAAGAACAATTCTTGCCACTGACGTACCATACCTAAGAAGTTATTATTAAGAATAATAATCTTCACGTTCAGTTTCTCCTGCATGATGGTACCCAATTCCTGAATCGTCATCTGCATACCCCCATCACCGGTAAAGAAGCAGACCGTACGGTCTGGAGCCCCGAACTTAGCGCCCATAGCGGCCGGCAGACCAAATCCCATCGTACCTAAACCACCGGAAGTCACCACGCTACGGGTTTGTTTATATTTGAAATAGCGGACACCCATCATCTGGTTCTGCCCAACGTCGGTCACCAATACAGCGTCGTTACCGGTCGCCTCGGAAACCTTACGGACTACCTCGCCCATTTTCAGTTGGCCCTCGGTCGGATACAATTCCTTCTCGATTACCTTATCGTATTCCTCTTTCTCGTCCCGATCGAACTCGGCATTCCATTCCGGACGTTTACGTTCTTCCAACAACGCCGTGATCATCGGTATCGTGTGCTTGGCATTACCCAGCACCTTTACATCTACGGGGACGTTCTTACCGATTTCCGAGTTGTCGATATCCAGATGGATAATCTTGGCTTGCTTAGCGTATGTCTTTAAATCGCCAGTCACACGGTCGTCGAAACGCATACCGATAGCGATCAATACATCACACTCATTCGTTTTCCGGTTCGGCCCTACGTTTCCATGCATACCGAGCATTCCCTTGTTCAATGGGAAATCGGTTGGCAACGCAGATAAGCCCAATACCGTAGATCCGGCAGGTATATCATTCTTTTGGAGAAACGCTTTCAATTCCTCTTCCGCACCGCCTAACAATACTCCCTGCCCGACCAGACAGAAGGGTTTCTTCGCCTCATTGATTAAATCGGCGGCGGCCTTGATACGATCCTTTTTGATATCCGGCTCCGGCTGATAACTACGTACGTAATCTACCTTCTTATATTCATAGTCCACCAGCCCTACTTGCGCGTCCTTCGCTAAATCCAGCACAACTGGACCCGGACGGCCTGTAGAAGCGATATAAAAAGCACGAGAAACAGCCCATGCGATCTCCTCCGGCTTGCGGATTTGATAAGCCCATTTCGTGATCGGTTGCGTGATGCCAATCACGTCGACTTCCTGAAAAGCATCGGTTCCCAACAACGGCGAGGGTACTTGACCGGCGATTACGACCATTGGCGTACTATCCATCAGCGCGTCAGCGATACCCGTGATGGTATTCGTAGCGCCCGGGCCGGAAGTAACCAACGTCACTCCTACCTTGCCGGATACACGAGCATAGCCTTGAGCCGCATGGGTAGCGCCTTGCTCGTGGCGCACCAATACATGCCTCAACTGGTCCCTATAATCATATAAACTGTCGTAAATAGGTATCGCCTGTCCGCCGGGATAACCGAAGATAGTATCTACTCCTTCAGCAATCAACGCTTTCAGCAAAGCTTCCGAACCGGTTATCTTTTGTTTCTCCATAAGAAATAACGTGTTTAATGTATATTATTGGCTTTAATCTTCAACAATCCTTACACCTCCCTTATCGGCGGAGCTAACCATCTTCCCGTACGCTCTCAACGCTTTCGATACCTCACGCTGACGCATCGGCGGCGTAAAGGCTTTCTTTCCACGCGCCTCTTCCGCTTTACGGCGCTCGGCCAACTCCTCGTCGCTCAGCCGCACGTTGATGGAACGTTCCGGGATATTGATCTCGATGATATCCCCGTCTCTCACCAGTCCGATAGCGCCACCGGAAGCGGCCTCAGGAGAGATATGCCCGATAGAAAGACCGGACGTACCGCCACTGAAACGACCATCCGTGATCAAGGCGCACTCCTTACCTAAGTGACGGCTCTTTATATAAGAGGTAGGATATAACATCTCTTGCATTCCCGGCCCTCCTTTCGGACCCTCATACGTGATGACGACCACATCGCCTGAAACGACCTTGCCTCCTAAAATGCCCTCGCAAGCGGCATCCTGTGAATCGAAGACTTTCGCCGGGCCGGAGAATTTCCAAATACTCTCATCCACGCCGGCGGTTTTTACGACACATCCGTCCAAGGCGATATTCCCTCTCAAAACAGCCAAGCCGCCATCCTTGGAATAAGCGTGCTCCACGTCACGGATACAACCTTCGGCACGATCCGTATCTAATTCCTTATAATAAGATTCTTGGGAACCCATCTGGATACTGAACCGATGAGCGGGAGCGCTCTTGTATTTACGGATCGCCTCCTCCGTTACGTTCGGGGAAGTGACGGCGTATTTATCAACAGCCTCGGCCAAGGTCAGGCCGTCCGCACGTCTCGTGCTGCCATCCACAAGCCCGGCTTTCATCAACTCGTTCATGATACCGAGGATTCCACCGGCACGGTTTACGTCTTGTACATGATAAGTGTGCGTATTCGGGGCTACCTTACACAGGCAAGGTGTCTTGCGGGATAACATATCGATATCCTCCATATGAAAATCGGCACTGGCTTCTTGTGCCACGGCCAATAAGTGAAGCACCGTATTGGTAGACCCCCCCATGGCGATATCCAGCGACATGGCGTTCAAGAAAGCCTGACGGGTAGCGATGTTGCGAGGTAACACGGAATCATCCCCGTCACGATAGTATTTGTAAGCGTTCTCAACGATTTGCTTAGCCGCGTCACGGAAAAGTTGGATACGGTTCTTATGGGTAGCCACGATCGTCCCGTTCCCCGGAAGCGCCAGACCGATCGCCTCGTTCAAGCAGTTCATAGAGTTAGCGGTAAACATACCGGAACAACAACCGCAACCCGGACACGCATGGCGTTCCACCTGCTCGATACGCTCATCGCTTACCGATGTATCGGCGGACTCAATCATCGCGTCGATCAAATCCAGATGGCGGCCATCCAGCTCACCTGCCTCCATCGGGCCACCGGACACGAACACCGTCGGGATATTTAATCGCATGGAAGCCATAAGCATACCCGGCGTGATCTTATCGCAATTGCTGATGCAAACCATAGCGTCCGCCTTATGGGCATTTACCATATATTCCACGCTGTCCGCGATAATGTCGCGTGAAGGAAGCGAGTAAAGCATCCCATCGTGCCCCATAGCGATACCGTCATCGATAGCGATCGTATTAAATTCAGCGGCGAAACAACCTTGTTTCTCGATCTCGGCCTTGACCAGTTGCCCGATCTCATGCAAATGCGTATGCCCCGGCACGAACTGGGTAAATGAATTTACGATAGCGATAATAGGCTTGCCGAACTGTTCCTCTTTCATCCCGTTGGCACGCCATAGCGCACGGGCTCCGGCCATCCTACGACCTTCGGTGCTAAATGAGCTTCTTAACGGATTCTTCATCTCTTTCCTATTTTTTGTTCGTAGAGCGCTTTATCCACGCCTCTACCTTGAATTATTTATAATAAAAAAAGCCTTTCCCTATATGGAGAAAGGCTTAAGAAATATCTCTACGACTTCACAACTTCTTACACACCTTTCTCCTTACCTACTAATGACTAGAAGGACCACCACGAGAATAATATGCAATACGTTGTTCATCATCTTTTCTTATTGTCTTTGTTTGTTTGACGCTGCAAATGTAGAACAATAATTGATATGCGCAAAGGATTTAAAAGAAAATTCTTTATTTTTCTTTCAATTCTCAAGCAAATATCATTTTAGGATTGCATTTTAACAGGAGCAAGAGTGTATTACTTAGGAATCGGAAGGTATAGAAGAGAAAAAACTTCGATTTCCTACTAAGGACAGCGAAAAGAAAAATGTCATCTAGAATAAATTTCAGATAACATTTTTATCAAATAATACGACTTACGATAACACGTATCTCATAAGAAAATCCCATTCTAGCGACAAAAAAGATACATATAAACTCCAAATCACATATTTATTAACACTTGTAGACTATAAATAGCCTTGAAAAAATTCATAATAATGTTTTAGAAAAAACATAAGGAAGTTCTCCGAAGAACATAAGGAAGAAATTTCATCTAGTATCGGACTAAATTTTGTTAACATTCGAATGAAAATCACCTGAAATCAAGACTAAATCCGGCATAACCCACGCTGGAAGCAGCTCAAGCAAAGACATTTTCAAAATGACTTTCAGACAGAGAAAGCCTTAAATACTCAACCGATAGACAGCTCTTCAAACATCAATCATAAAAAAAGACCAACAGCACCTGCATTCAAACATCATTCTGATTTACACAACCATCAAATGCTTGCGTTTTTCCCGTGCGACCAAGCCCCCGGCCCCATAATTCATCACCCACAGAGAGCAATAATAGCACTTTGACATTTCGTCAACAAGGTTCACATAGAAAAGTCTATCCCCACCAAATTTCATAAAAAAGCCCCAATAGCGAAACAGGAAATTTATATAGTTCCAAGCTAGTTCTTAAATAAAATTTGCCCTCCTCAAGAAAATTAGCTAATATCGCGACTATTCATAAAGTTGTTGATGGATTAATCCATGGGAGAGAGGAACAAGCATATTGAGAACCTTAGAAAGGGTAATCGTTCATCTTTTGAATATCTTTACACGGTTTGGAGTGGCAAATTATATAATTTTGTCATGAAAATTTCTCATGGGGATTCCTACTTGGCAGAGGAAATGGTACAAACTGTATTTCTTAAAGTATGGAAAAATCGAGAACAATTAGACCCAAAACTGTCTTTTGGAGCCTATTTATGTACGATAGCAAAAAACTTATTAACTAACCATTACCAACATAAAATGATGGAGATTCTCTATATAGAACAACAAATAGACCACCCCGGAACTCCTTATGCCAGAGGTACGGACGAGGTCGTAGAATATCATCTCCTAGAAGAATTCGTTGATTCTTTAATACAACAAATGCCCGAAGGAAGGCAAAGAATTTATAAACTAAGCAGACAATCCCACCTATCCAACCGGGAGATAGCAGACCAATTGCAGATATCAGAGAATACCGTGGAATCCCAACTGACCAAAGCCATCTCCTTTCTACGCAAAAGGTTAAAAGACCAATACGACCTAGGACTTTTAGCTTTAAGTTGCCTCCTCAATAGTTAACGAATACTAAATTCGCAGGATGCGATAACGGAAACTTCCCTGTCATTTGTATACTGAATAAAGACAGAGGAAAATGGAAAGAAACGATTACATACATATATTTAACAAGTTCCTAGAGAATAAGGCAACTCCATCGGAAATAAAGCTATTGATAGAATGGCTAAAAGAACGAAAAGCTTTTGACACATGGGCTGATGATATATGGATGCAATCCCCGATGGAAATGGATCCTTCAGTAAAACAACATTTACTGGACGAACTCCGTAAACAAATCTTTTTTAAAGAAACAGGGAAAAGGACATTCATGAGTCTTTCTCTCCCTTCACTTTTCCATTATGCGCTACGTATCACAGCAATTATCCTATTGCTCATAACAACAAGTATTGTCACCTATCATTATGCAATGGATAAACAGCGAGAACCGATGGACATGATTGTCGCTGTCGAGAAAGGACAAAAAGCGAATATAACATTGCCTGATGGTTCAAAAGGGTGGATAAATTCAGATTCAAAGTTATCTTATGGAAGCCGTTTTAATGCAGATGAACGGGTTCTGAATCTAGAAGGCGAAGCTTATTTTGAAGTCAAGCCCGATGCTAAACGTCCTTTTATCGTTCAATCGGGAAAGGTATCCGTAAAAGCTTTAGGAACCAGTTTTAACGTAAAGAACTATAACACGGAAGAGCACATATCCGTTGTATTAATGACCGGGAAAGTAGAAGTAACCGCAAACGATAACCATGTAGACCTGTTGCCTAATGAACAAGCTATTTTCAATAAACACTCTAGCATACTGGGGAAAAACAAGGTTGACAATAGTCTAGATTACTCCAGTTGGATGTACAATACATTGAATTTTGAGTCAACACCATTCAGCGAGATTGCTCATACGCTGGAACGTTATTACAATACCCAGATCGTATTTAAATCTGAGGCCTTAAAGAGTTATCGTTTTACAGGTAAGCCCGGGAATACCAGTCTAGCGAGCATCTTACATTTATTGTCTCTTACCTCACCATTAGCCTACGAGATAAAAGACAGTGTGGTTATTTTGTATGAGAACAACGACAAAAAAGAGTTATATAACAGAGTATTAAAACAGTAAATAGCAATTTCATGAAAAGCCCGTAAAAAATCGGGGTAGAAATGCTAGGCATTTCCCCCCGAAAAAGAAATCAGTTAACCGCGCTTAGGTATCTCGCAAATAGCAAGCGCAAGTACTAATATCCATAGAATACAAAAGTATGAAAAAAAAACTTGTCCGTGTATCACAATACATAAAAATACGGTCAATCAAAACAGTCGGTCTGGCACTATTCAGTAGTTTAATCTTGGCTCCTTCACTTTATGCCCAAATTTCACTGGATGTACAAGACCAATCCATCCGTCACATATTAAAAGAGATAGAAAAGGCGGGGGAATACAAATTCTTCTATAACAGTGATCTAAGTAACCTAGATCACAAAACGTCAATATCCGTACAGGATAAAAACATTGATGAAGTCATGAGCCTATTATTAGCCAATACGGAAATATCCTATAAAAAAGAGGCCAATAATATGATTGTATTAACAGTTAAATCATCTTCTTCACCGCAAGCTCCGAGAAAGACAAGAAAAATAACAGGAACAGTTGTAGACCCTGACGGTTTACCAATCATCGGAGCAAATGTAATCGAGCAGGGTACAACAAACGGTTCCATTACGGATTTGGATGGAAAATTTGAATTAATAATTACCGAAAATGCCATCTTAAATATCTCTTATATCGGTTTTTCCGACAAACAAATAACAGTCAAGGAAGAAACCTCCTTACAGGTTACAATGACGGAAGACACCCAGAAGTTAGATGAGATAGTAGTTGTTGGATACGGTGTACAGAAAAAGGTAAACCTTACTGGATCTGTTTCTGCCGTAAAAGGCGAAGAACTCAGCCAACGCCCAGTAGCTAACGCAACTCAAAGTTTACAAGGATTAGTACCCGGATTAACCGTATCCAACTCCAACTCAGGTCGCCCGGGAGCTAGTGGAGCCTTGAGTTTACGAGGACAAGGAAATTTAGCGAACACAGCGAATCCTTATGTATTAGTTGACGGTGTAGAGATGGATTTGGCAGATGTAAACCCCAATGATATTGAATCGATTTCCGTCTTAAAAGATGCCGCTTCCGCAGCTATTTATGGCGCCCGTGCCGCTTATGGCGTAATTTTAGTTACGACGAAAAAAGGTGAAGAAGGTAAGATGCGCATCAGTTATCAAGGTACCGTAGGATGGAGTTCCCCTACTGTAATGCCGGAAATGGCTAATGCTTATGACTATGCGACTTTTTTCAATCAAGCTTGTACCAATGCTAACGTAATCAAGCAATATAACCCGGAAAAATTACAGCAACTTCAGCAGTACATGAAAGATCCTGCTAGCGTAAATCCTTGGGCAGAGCTTAATGGAGAAAATAATCTAGTAGGAGCATTCGAAAACACACCAAAGGGTTTGGGCAATGTGGATTACTTTGATTTACATTATAAGAACTCCGCATTCAAACAAAACCATAATTTGAGTCTCAGTGGAGGTGGCAAAAAAGCGCAATATTATATCTCTACCGGAATGTATACGGAAGATGGTATTTTAAGATATGCGGACATAAAATATAAACGCTTAAATTTCAATGCAAATATCGCCTCTCAAATTACGGACTGGCTAAATTTGAAAGTTAATACTAAATTCATGAACTCGGATAATGACACACCTTTTGGTAAAGGGGCCTTATCTGAAGGCTTTTATCATTCATTAGCTCGCTTCCGTCCTACCATAAGCCCAATCGATCCTAATGGTCATTTTACGGAGCTTACAATGATTCCCTATTTACAAAGTGGCACGTATACAAATACACAGAAAAATAATCTGACACTGACTGGTGGTCTCGAAGCACAACCAATCAAGAACTGGAGAATATTCTTCGACTATACGTACCGGCAAAATAATGAGAATTATGAGGCGCTCAACGTAGCCCCGATGATCCCGGGAGCGGATAACGAGACCTTATACAAAGGGACAAGGCAAGAATTAGGCGTGATGGAGAATGGGCAATTCACCCGTTCATCCGCCTTAAGCCAATATCAATCAATTAATCTATACTCAAACTATATGTTCTCTTTGGCCGATAAACATAATTTCACCGTTATGGCTGGTTACCAAGAAGAAAATTACGCATATAGCTATTTATATGAGTCTGTAACCGACATGATCTCCACCAATAATCCAGGCCTCAATCTTGGCACAGGAGAAAAATCCACGACAGATACTCGAAACGGATGGGCTACCCGAGGATTTTTCGGACGTATTAACTATGATTATGACGGACGCTATTTATTAGAAGTGAATGGACGCTACGATGGTTCTTCTCGTTTTGCCTCAGATCATAGATGGGGATTTTTCCCTTCGGTCTCTTTAGGATGGAATATTACACGTGAGTCTTTCATGGAAAAATCTTTAGAGGTATTATCTAATCTAAAGTTACGAGCCTCTTGGGGACTATTAGGGAATCAAAGCGGAGCCGGACTTTATACTTTTACCTCAATCATGGGAATCCAGCCGTTAGGTAATTGGTATTTTCAAGATGGAAGAGATATGTACATAAACGCCCCTGGAGTTATTGATCCTTTTACAACTTGGGAAAAAGTGGAAAGTAAGAATCTTGGCCTTGACTTCGGGTTCTTTAACAACGCTCTGACCGGCACCTTCGATGTATTCCAGCGGGATACAAAAGATATGTTAGGACCAAGTGCCGACCTTGCAGATTTCTTTGGAGCAGAGGCTCCCAATACGAATAACGCAAGGATGAGAAACCGGGGATGGGAACTTAGCCTGCAATACCGAGGAAAAATCGGGAAGGATATTCATTATTCAATAGGAGGCTCTTTAGCTGATGCGACATCCGAAGTTACAGCTTATGAAAATCCGACAGGGACCAATCCTCAAGATAATTGGTATGTAGGGAAGAAAGTCGGTGAGATTTGGGGATACAAAGCCTCTGGGCTACTCCAGACCCAAGAAGAAGCTGACACATATAATAACACATACGATTTATCTTTCTTATCCGGTCAAAAATGGATGCCGGGAGATGTTAAATATATGGATTTAAATAACGACAAAAAGATCAACAATGGAAATAACACATTGGAAGATATGGGTGATATGTGTGTTATCGGGAATACGACTCCTCGATATCAATATACGCTTAATGGTTCCATTTCATGGAAAGGAATTTCCCTTAGCATGATGTTCCAAGGCATAGGAAAACGAAA